>JANZYW010000076.1 GCA_026413325.1 Bacteroidia bacterium
GTGTAGCCGCGCCAGTGGCGGAGGATGCATTGCGAGGACTTCCTTCTGGGCTCTATCTTGTTCGCCTCTTCACAGTCCGAGGCGAATACATCCAGCGCTTACTGGTACCATAGCTGATAGTCTTACAGTACCCTCTTCGACCCAGCGCCTATCGGGGCTGAGCTCTACTTGCACAATCACTTTCTCATCGGTCGCCGCTATGAAAATCTTTCGTCGAGATGGGGTATCCCT
The DNA here is from genome assembly GCA_026413325.1 of Bacteroidia bacterium. GTDB lineage: Bacteria > Bacteroidota > Bacteroidia > SpSt-205 > SpSt-205 > SpSt-205. Next base: position 232 of record JANZYW010000076.1, read on the forward strand.
TTTCAAAACATCGGTATCGCTCTATATGCAGCAGATATAATGTGCTCCCGACGACTGTCTGGGGATGTAGAAGGACATTAGTGAAATAATTTTATGGGGATGGTTTTGCTTTGACCAACACTGGCGTGGCCCAGCGCATTTAGCAGGTTCCGATCACTCTCCAAGCAGGTTATAAGACAAGAGGTTTTTTCCTTGGACATCCCTCTGAAGCAGGGCTCGTAGGATATAGGGATGTGCGGTATGTACTATTCGCTGAATCCTTGGGGAAATAGCATCTATCTCTCAATTGTAGGCTTCGCACCAATGAAAAATCTGTATATATCTCCTCTCACTCTTGGGACCCAGCGATTTGATACGGGCATCCTTGCAGGCTCTCAGTCTCCTACCTGGACTATTGACATGGCCTAAGGCAGAGAGACTTTCCATTTCGCCTCGGAGGTATGGGATTCACGGCTGAAGCTTCTGAGTTTTTCTGGTTTTGGAAGCTGCGGGGACTTTCCGTAGAGGCTCTTTACGCCTTCGAAAGGCCTACCATAGACGATAATGCTTATGATTCCTCGCAGTCTTATCAGCTTCGAGGTGCCCTGCTATGCTATTCCGATAGGAGAGCATCCTTGGGTACTCGCATGAATCGGGCTATGTCCGATACTAATCAGCGCATTCTTCTGTAAAGGCTTTGTTCAAAATGTATGCCCTGTAGTAAAATGTATCTGCCAGCCTTCTCGTCCATAGGCTGCGTCGGCTCGTAGAATAAAATTCATATTCCAGAGAATACGGGCTCCCACTCCCGCCCCTGTCAACCACTTTTGAATCGGTAAAGCGAAGTTATCGCTTCCTGTACCCAGGTCTACAAAAACAATAGGCCCTCCGGTAAAATGCTGGCGTAAGAATCGAAATTCAGCCACTCGGCTACGAAGTTCATATTGAAAAAGATAAACAAGAGGGGCAGCGAATCGATTTTCTCGAAAGGCCCGGACGGTAGAGGGGCCCGTAATAAGGTTAATGCTTCTCCCTTCAGACCATCGGCTATAGTAGTATAGGTCTGTAAAGAGGATACGACGGCCATAGGTAGCGCAGCCTACCCAGTGTAGCGCTCCACTGAGTTGGAACTTTTCTGAAGGGGTTTTATACAAAATGTGGTAATAGCGAAGGGATACATGCGATTTGTGGGTATACCAGGAGGGAAATAGACTTTCATGCCCTATTTCTAAGAACCAGCCAGAGTTAGGATTAATCTCGAAGTCTCGACTGTCCCATACGAGGGCTCCCCCGATGAAAAACCGGTGTAGCCACACGCCTGGGCGGAAATACACGGAGGGGGGAGAAGATAATAACTGCCGTTCTGCACTGTCTAAGAATGTCAGGGTCTGACGGGCAGTCACGAGAGAACCATCAGGGGCTCTAAGCCGGTAGAGGCGTCCTTCGAGGGATTCATGCCGTTCCGTCACCCATCGTACTCCTCCCATGAGCCGAAGCAGTCCCCTTTTCTCTATTCTTTCTCCGATGAGCCAAGACTGCCACTGGGTTATCTGAAAATAGTGTTGAGCGAGGTTGGTTCTCCATTCGCCTGTTGAGTCTTGAAAGGGGTTCTGGAGTGCTTTGTCGTAACGATGAATAGAACGGATGGGGATATATCTCCCTATATACTTTTCTCCGATACCCCAAAATTGCCCTTGGCTTTCATCTCGGTAGTTAAAGCGAAATGTGAGGCGGTATGGCTTCCCTCCTATCCAGGGGAAGTCCCCAAAAAATCGGAAGTAGCGGCTTTCTCGTTGGAAAAATCCTATTTGTCCAAAGAAATAGTATTTGTAGGGTTGGAAACTGAAAGGAGCTTCGTCGCGTCGGCCATTGTAGGCAATCGAGGCAGCGATGGCTGCACCTATGCCTCTAAGCGCATCGTACCCTGCAGTTGGATAGCCTAAGAGCACCCAGCCTTCTCTTTTCCGGGAGAGCTCGTAGGGGCGCAGTCGCTTTCGCGGATCTATGAGTATAGTATCCTGGGTCCAACCCAGCGCAGAAAGGAGAAGGACGTGGCGCACTGGGCAAGTTTAGGGGTTATCTTGTATCTTTGGACGGTATGTTAGCTATCCCTTCTATTTCGGTCCTGGAAGCGTACGCCCGAGAGCTTCAGCGCACCTGGCTCACTGGTAAAGTCTACTCCGCGTGGTCTCTTTCTCACCTGAGAGAAAACTTTCCTTCTGAACAAGTTGTACAGTTTATCCTTTTTCAGGTAGATACTCGTGTCCTCCACGCGATGCATGAGACGGGGATGTGGGACTGGCAAGATGGGGAGCTTACAGCATGGGTGGGAGACTTTTTCTCTCGGGCTCATGCGAAGGTATCCATCACCCATGTGCAGCTATCTCCTCTGCTTTTCAATGCTATTTACCATACCCTCCAGCTCCTCACAGATCCTCGTAGCGCTCTCACGCAGTTTTATTTTGGCCAACGTCCTGCTCTGACACTGGGGGAGTTCAGCTTTTACAGCCGTTATATACATTACTTTGAGTTTGTTTCGGCTGCTCTTCTTTCGTATGCCCAGCGGCAAAGTATCCCTGTAATAGATAAGACGCTATGGCAAGAGAAGGTAGACCGCATCCTCCAAGTTTACGAGGAGGAAACACAGGAATCCATAGAAGCTTATCAGCGGCGTCTTTTAGAGGCGATGACGCAGCAGAGATGGGAGCAAATCCAGCAGCGGTGGAAAAAGCTGGGAGAGGAAGCCGAAGATCTCATCGGTTCGGTCCTTTCCGAAGATACGGGTGAATCAGATGCACTCCTCAAGAACCTCTTTGGCACCTCTCCGGGAGAGGGAGGGGGAGATGCGGTAGGAAGTCGAGCCCGAAATCCGCTTCTCTCGGCGATCGACTACGAGCCGCGTCGGGTGATTTCCGAGCAGTTTCAAACTCCTGTTCGGAGGGCGGAAACGCTCCGTCGCTTTGAGATCGATGCTATTCCCATTCATAAGCAGTTTGTTTTTATCCAGCGCATTTTCGATGGAGATCCGGTTGCTTTTCGGCAGGCCTTAGACCGCCTAAACGAAGCGCAATCTGAGCAGGAAGCCCGTGCTTTGGTACAAGCCTGGGCGACCAATAAGACAGACCCTCAGACATTAGGCGAGTTTGAGAAGTGGGTTGTATCTCGCTTTCAGAGTTAGCTGCCCGATTAGAGCGATTGCACAGGACCTACCATCGCCTGGAGTACCGAAAGTACGATCCAGTTGACTTGGTTTGGCGATATTCGGCTCCCACCGATCAAGAGATAGTGGGACTCTGGGCAGCGTTGTTTGCTTGGGGACGCCGGGAGGTGGCGATACAAAAAATACAAGCTTTGCTAATGAGCATGGGTTCTTCTCCTTTTCTTGCTGTACGAGAGGGTAGCCCTCTTTCGATCTCCTGGAGGCATCGCACCTGGAGCCCTACCGATATAAATGCCTTGTGGAGAGTTTTACATGGCCTATATGAGCGTTTTGGCTCGTTACAAGCCTTTTTCTGGCCCTATCGGAGGGCCTGGGAAGAGGGAATAGCAGCTTTTCAAGAAGAGATACTCACAGAAGCTCCCTACTTGGTCCGGCACATAGGCTATATCCGTAAAGGCAGCACCTCGAAGCGGATTATGTTGTGGCTGCGTTGGATGGTACGTCGAGATACCATCGACCCTGGCCCCTGGGAAGGGTTCTCACCTCGGCTCCTGTATGTACCAGTAGATACGCATGTGGGGTACTGGGCCAGGAAGTATGGGCTTTCCGACCGAAAGACCCCTTCCTGGAAGCTGGTAAAAGAGCTTACACAAGCTTTTTTGTGTTTTTCCCCCGCGGACCCCTTGCGCTATGACTTCTCTCTTGTTACGGCCGCTGCTTTGGGAAAAGGAGAACTGGCCTAAGAACGTGCGTCCAAGCGTAAAGTTCTGGCTACAGTCGTACCTGCCCAGTGTAATCGATACCTTTATAGGTGATACGGTAGCGATAGCTGCCAGCTAACCCCTTTGCGTTGGGAAGGCGCCTTTCTCTTTTGCCTTGCGGACTGGGCCACTGAAAGAAGTAAACTATCGAATCTTTTTCTCCCAAAAGCCGAAGCTCGACCATGCCATCGAAAGGAATCTCATAGCGGATGCGAAGGCCATCTTCACCATCTTTGGCAAGGGATTCTAACGAAAAAGTATTCTTTTTCTTGAGGGGCTGCTGGGCACATAAGGTACCGATGATGAGAAAGAGAAACCCTATTTGAGCTTGGAGAGCAATAAGTAATCGCAATCGGTCCATATAGAGGCTATTTTCTGGTTTAGGACTATCATTTTGTCTAAATATTGCCTGTACGCCACCAGCGTTTCTCGTACCGAAGGAGTTAGACGGTTTACGACCTTGAGTTCTCCAAATCGAGTATAGACAGCCATCAGCGCGTATTGATGCGGGAGCCATTCGTACTGCATTTCCTTAAGGCGAGCCAGAGCTGCTTCACTGGCTATGCGAGCTCGTGCGGTGACGACCCGAAAAGAGTCCACGTAAAACGGGAGACGTTTGGGGTAGCGAGCCACTTCAATCATCTGATTCAGGGTGTCTCGGTAGCTATTCAACAAAGCTTCCAGGGTATCTAACTCTGGTTTATGGTAGCGGATCAGGCGAAGGATCGTTTGCTGGTGCCCTTCGAAAGGGGTGATAGCACTGTCTATAGAAAAGAGGGAATCTGTCCTGAGAGGAGGATGCCCCTGGGCCCATGTTTGCATCCCACTAAGCCAAACCAGGACCCCCCAGAGATACGGGCGGAAACCATTCGTCTTGTGCATGGATCTCACCGAATCGGCTCTCATACTTGGATAAGTTATCCTGCATGGCCAACAGCAACCTTTTATAGTGATAGGGGGAAAGGATGATTCGTGATCGGACCTTGGCTTTCGGAAGGCCAGGGAGCACTTGAAGAAAGTCTATCACGAACTCAGCTGGGGTATGCGAGATTATCGCTAAGTTTGAATAGGTGCCGCCAGCGACATCTTCTGTCAACTCCACATTCAGAACGTTCGAATCCTGCGGGTTTTCTTGGGCCATAAGATGAACAAAGGTAAACGCATTGGCTGGAAGTGGAAAGTGGGAATAGGATGCCTCCTCCTCATAGGAGGGGCGGGGAAGTGGGGGGCAAACTATATGATACACTTTGGTCTGGAATCACTCCTTTCCTATATGGTCGGGGCGGCAATCCGAATAGAATGGGTAGAACGTCTGCAGTGGCGGGGCGGGACTCGTTGGGCTGTTCTTTTGCGAAACGTCCACCTCGGGAGCACCCTCCCGGGAGACAGCAGCGAGGTCGGATTCATAGAGAAAGTATACTTAGCAGGAGAAAAAGACAGGGTGGATACGATTTACCTTGGAAAAGCTCATCTTCATTTGGTGCGTTTGGCTAAAAAGCAGAAGAATTTTAGATACTTTCCCCGTCGAGGTAAAAAAGCCAAAGCGCATCGGTTCTTTATCCAGGCAGATACGCTTTGGATAACTTTGGCAAACTTTCCTCCTCAGGTCCATCTCCAGGTAGGAAGCTCTATAGCGAAGGCCTCGATAGAAGTGGACAGCGAGGCTGTCCGTGTAAAACAGCTGGACGCTCTCCTCGAAGTGGGCGAAGTGTGCGTGAAGGGGAAAAAATGGCCTTTTCCTCGCCAGGTACAGTTTGCTCTGACGGGCACTTACGAAAAAGAAACAGATACATGGACTAATCTCTTCCTGAGACTGCTTGGTGAAGGAAGTAAAATGGATTTTCAAGGAGAGATTCGAGGCTGGGAGAAGCCCTACGGTGTCCTCCATGCTCGCATAGATACTCCCTTGCGAACGGCTTTGGCTCCCTCTCTTTCCCCTTGGTTGCTTTCGCGTGCGGTATACCTCTCTGCTTCCGTCCGAGGGTGGGTGTATGAAGCGCATGCATGGGGAGCATGGAAAGAAGGAGAATACGAAGCTTGCTTTTCAGGAGAGAAGGAGCGCATCATAGCACTGGAAGGGAAGGTGAGATGGGGCTCCTATGCAGAGATCGTCGGGAAGGGCTCTCTTGAGCGGTTTTGCATGAAGGGTTGGATGCGCCGCCCCTCTCTTTCCGTGCTGGGCTTTGGTCAGTTTTCCTTCCCTATGCGCAAGGGTGTTTGCACTTTGATAGTGCATGGTAAGGATACGATTCACTTGCGTGGTGGTTGGGAGAAAGCAGAGGGGGCAGGTACTCTGGGGGGTATATCTTTTCAGGGTAGGTGGGAAAAGGAGAAAATAGAGATACAGTTAGATTCGATGGACAAGGACGGACTGTTGAGGATTCTTTCGGCATACAGACCTTTTTTCTCTCAAGGGGTAGGCTTCAAAGGAGCTGTGGTTCTCTCTTGCCCTCGATTTCGATGGGACAGCACAGTGGTCTGTGAAAAAGTCCACGTGGGCATCCAAGAAAGAGAGATGGAAGCCTCAGCTTTTCTGCAGATACCCGGGTTTATTGACAGCGTGCAAGTGTGGCTCAGGACCCCTCTAAGCTTTCACAGGGGGTGTTTCTCTGGGAAGGGGTCTCATCTTTCTTTGTATGCAGACTGGAGAGGGGATTCCGTGGAGCTTTCTGGGGTAGGGCGTTGGAATGAAGTTGTGGTATGGGGGAGTGGATGGGGCTCTTTTTCGGGACAGCGACTTTGGCTACGGGTGCTGCGAGTGGCGTCACCGGGGCAGGGAGAGGCGATTCTTACGGGGGGGCTTTCTCGAGGAGGGGCCGACGTCGAGGTACGGGGCTCTCTCTCCCTTCCCTGGTTGTGGCGTTTTTTGCCGATCCCGGGCATGCGGGTCCAAGAGGGAGAGTTGAGCGTAGACTTTTGCGCGGAGGGCAGTTGGGATACCTTACTTCGATGGGATAATCCTACCGAGGGTAAAGCACAGCTGAGAGGGGTAGTGGGTTATTTCCCTTCCGTAGGTCTGACTTTGCGGGGCTTCTCGCTAGATTTGCGCTATACACCGGAGGTTACTTCCTTAGAGAGTCTTTCCTTTCAGGTGGGGGAAGCGAGCGTTTCAGCTCGAGGTCGGGTAGAAGGGACGCTGAGCTATCTCTACACGGATTGGCATCGTCTGCGCGGTTCTCTGGAGGTCGAGGCTAAAAATTTTTCTCTGGAGAACTTCTGGCGGCGTGTGGAGGGAGGAAAAACACGCAGGCAGGTGCGACTTCCCGCTCAAATGGAAGCTTCTATCACAGCTCGCCTCTTCGATGTGGATGTGTACGGGCTTGCTCTCAGCGAAGCAGAAGTGCAAGCACGCTTACAGAGTGGGTCCCTTTGGATCGATACGATCGGGCTGCGGTATGGAGAGGCTATGGTGGAGGGAAAAGGATTTATGGAGACGTCGGATAGCTCCTGTTATATGGTAGCAGGGCGGATCAAGGCCGAGGGCTTGCCCTTGGCTCGCCTTCTTCGGGATATGGAAGTAGATACCGTACAGACCCTACGGAAACTTACCTTGAGCGGGAGTTTTTCTGGGGAAGCGCAGCTTAGTTTGCGTTTTACACCGTTCGTAGAATGGAGTGACCAGAGCTCTCTATGGGCTCGAGGCCAGATACGTCAAGGCCGGATGAAGACTCCTCGTTTTCTCAGATGGTTTCGTCCCTATTACCTGGCCACCTTTCGGGATAGCTTAGATTTCTTGGCTGAAGTTCCAGAGCTCTGGTTGAAAGATGGATTTCTTCGCATTACAGATGCCCTTCTCTTGAGTCGGGTAGCAGCTATCCGTATCACAGGGTATCATTATCTCCCCAAAGACAGATTTCTTTATCGTATCCAGGGGGTTCGTATGCTGCGAAGGGTCCAGCGATATCCTTATCTGGAATTTCTACCTCTTTACATTGTCGACTTTCTGGATCGGAGTATCTTCCTCCTGTATGTGGAAAAAATGGGGGAACGGGTTCACTGGCGATATCCCTGGCGATACCTACTGCGTCGGTTTTTATGGCCTCGTTTGGCGGAGCCTCGTCCTGCTTGGCAGAAAACCCCCTTCTCGGTGCCTTCTTCTTCGGTAGAGGGAGGAGCCATTACTCCTCAAGATTGAGCTGGACATGCTAATACTTCGGTGAGTTCTGTACATTTGCTATATGGGTCGTTTTCTCCCCTGGCTTGCCCTGATAGGACTCCTTTCTGCTCAAGAGTGTGACATTATTTTCGTCGTACCAAACGGAAGCACGGGACCGGGTGCAGGTACTCGGGATAATCCTGCGGAACTGAACTATGCGATAACCAATCTGCTTTCCCCTACGATCCGTCGCATTTACTTGGGCTATGGCATCTATACTTTGACCCGGTCTCTTCCTCTACATACGGGCCTTCAGTTAGAGGGGGGATTTGATCCGAATCAGGCTTGGGTGAAGACAAACCTTTATCCTACTATTCTTTTTCGTGCGGCTGTCAATCCTCAGCCAAACCCTAACCGCCTGGTGGCGATAGAAGGGACGAATGTGAGCGGTTTTCGTATCCAAGATGTAGAGGTCTACGTAGAGGATGCGGTGGCACTGGGGGGAGGTACGACTACGTATGCCCTTTACCTGAATGGATGTAGCAACTATGTGGTCAATCGATGTCGTTTTTCTGCTGGAGCGGGTGCGAACGGCAATCCTGGAGCGAATGGAGCTGCGGGGAGAAATGGAGCAGCGGGGCAGATCGGAGAGCGCGGAGATGAAGACGGGGGGTGCTGTCGTCTGGGGGGAGCAGGAGGCAATAGCTGGTCTGCAGGATTGGTAGCTGGTGGGCGGGGAGGAGATGGAGGGCAGCGGGGAACGTGCGGACCAGGCGGACAGGCTTTTCCGGGTGCGGCGGGTCAAACAGGCAATCCTCCTTCTGCGCAGCCG
>JANZYW010000077.1 GCA_026413325.1 Bacteroidia bacterium
AGATGTGTATAAGAGACAGTATCAGAACTGGGTGAAGCGAAAGCGAGGGGAAGGTGTAGATGAGGTCTTCAATCGGACGCTACGAACTTTTCGGGAGAAGCATCCAGAGCCCTACTACTGGGGGGCGTTTATTGTCATGCGGTGAGGAAAATATCTTCGTAGCCAGCTATAGAAGGCTCAGAGCGGTTGAGAAAGCTTTAACCTCGAGCTCCGGAGAGAACAGAGTGCATCTAACTCGTATCAGAATTGCTAAGGGAGATTTTTTGACTGCCTTGGGCCTTTGAAAAAAACCACATATCTTTCTTCCGAGCAGGAGAGGATAGTCTACCTTTGCTATTATGCGGCTCTTCGCTTTTCTTTGGGGGGTAATCTCTATTTTTCTTGCATGCAAGCGGAAGGAGAGGCCTACTACTTCTTCCTACACATATGCTGACTTTGAGGTGCAGGTGGAAGCCGACTGCTTCATTTTGCGATTGAGAGAACCCTCCTTGATAGCAGAGGCGAGAGCGATGCTGCGAGATACGACCCTTCGTAAAATACCCATCGGACCCTTGCGACGGGGAGATGGCGGTTTCAATCGGTGTGCGGGACGCCAGTGGGGGTGGCACGTATTGCCGGATTCTGTGAGTTTTGCGGAGATGGCTATCGAACTCTGTGACGGACTCCCTTCGCACGTAGAAGGGGATATTAGCTATTGGGTGGATACCGTGGGGAGATATTGCCCCTGGGGAGCTCGGATTGTACGAGAAATTCCTCAATAGCCCTCCTATTACACTTTTGAGGAACGATTAAGTACAGGGACCGTAAGGGATTCAAAATGACGGAGCTTTGGAGATACCCGCAGCGGGATATAGGTATTGGGAGGAGAAAAAGAAGCTCACCTTTCTACACACGGTTCTTAGAAGAAGTGAAACAAATGCCTGTGTATGAACATCTCCCCTCTCTATGGTGAGTCTTCTTTTCCCCCCTTGTCAGGTTGGGAGGAGAAGTGGGAAGCGGTGCTACTAAGCCCTCTTACTCTCCTTGCCCCTTAGAGAAGCCCTCTACGCCATCAAACCGATACAGATGCTCTGTCTTGATGAAATCTAAGCCTGCTCGTTGATAGCCTTGGAGGGCTGCGATGACGTCTTCATGTCGGATAGGGGTTCCCTCTCGAGTGAGGAGACGGGTACGCCAGTGGTCTACCAGAAAGGTTTCTTCTACTGTATTAGGCCAGACGGCTGTACCTCGATTGGATATCATCGTGAGTTTCAGAGAAGGGGGGAGTACAGCTTGGATGCGTTCTGCGAGGTCTTTGGGGTGGCCGGGGGTCCACTCTACGAAAACGTCTACGCCGATAAGGTCTTTTTGAGGACGTTTGTTCCGTTCGTAGGGAGGGATGGCGATTACTTTTGCGGGTCCGCCCTCTTGGGTATATCGGACGGCTCGGAGCTGCTCGGGCTGTTTCCCGAGGTTGCGGACCACTGCTTGGGCGAACTCTTTGGTTCCGACTTTTTCTCGAGATATTCCTTCTCTGAAGATGTCATATGTGTGGTGTCCTTCTTCTATGGTGCGAAGCCAGGCGTTGTGTACTCGCTCGGCGACCTCTGGTTGGCCGATATGCACCAGCATCATGATGCCCGCATGAAGCAAACCGGAGGGGTTAGCGAGGTTTTGTCCCGCTCGGCGAGGAGCAGACCCATGGATAGCCTCAAACATGGCTATTTTAGGGCCGATATTGGCGGAGCCAGCCAGACCCACAGACCCGGCTATCTGAGCCACCATATCTGAGAGAATGTCCCCATAGAGGTTGAGGGTCACCACTACATCGAACTGCTCAGGAGTGTCCGCCAGCTTTGCGGTACCGATATCGATGATCCAGTGTTCTTTTTCGATTTCTGGGTATTCCGCACCGATTTCATCGAACACCTTGTGGAAAAGACCGTCGGTGAGCTTCATGATATTATCTTTTGTCATGCAGGTTACCTTCTTCCGGTTGTACGCTCGGGCATACTCGAATGCATATCGAATGATGCGTTCGGTTCCAGGGCGAGTGATGAGCTTGAGCACCTGGTACACCTCTGGGGTTTGTTGATGTTCGATGCCTGCGTAGAGGTCTTCTTCATTTTCTCGAACGATCACGACATCGAGGCCAGGGTATTTGGTTTCGATGAAGGGATGATAAGAGACGCAAGGTCGAACGTTGGCGAAAAGATTGAAAAGCTTACGAGTGGTTACATTCAAGCTCTTAAAGCCGCCTCCTTGCGGAGTGGTGATGGGGGCTTTGTAGAAAACACGAGTTTTGTGGATGACATCGATCGCTTCAGAGGTAATACCTGCAGTATGACCTTGTAAATAAATTTTTTCTCCGATCTCGATGACATGAGGTTCGATCTGGGCTCCTGCTTCGGTGAGGATGTGAAGGCAAGCAGACATGATTTCAGGACCGATGCCATCTCCATATGCGACAGCAATGGGTACTTTTGACATAGCGGGGCAAAGCTACGAAGATTTCAGGGCGAGTTGGAGGAGTCTTTCAGCGGAGGCTTGGGGTTCTTCTCTTAACGCTTTTTCGAGACCTGTTCGGGCTTCGGTGGGGGAGAAACCTAAGACTAAGAGGGCTTCATAGACTTCCTGATAGTGGGGAGGCAGGGTAGCGGATGGCAGGTCTTTGAGGGCGGATTGCAGGTCAAGAAGGATTTGTTGGGCTAACTTCTTCCCTATGCCTTTGACTGTACTTAGGGCGGAAGCATTCCCTGTCTGGATAAGCTGTATGAGCTGAGCGGGGGAAAAATGTGAAAGCAGGGCTAGTGATTTCTGAGTCCCAATGCGGGGTACCTTTCGTAGCGATAGAAAGAGCTGCCGTTCTTCTTCCTCTAAGAAACCGTACAATACTGGTTCTCCTTCTTCTCGGGGTAGGGAGAAGACTGTAAGGAGGGTACAGGATTGATGGGGTTGAAGGCGTTGGCTAACGGAGAGAGGCACTCGTACAGCGAATCCGATTCCTTCTCGGTCCAAGATTACGAGGTGGGGGCTGACCTTCGTCACCTTTCCGGTGAGGTAGGAAATCATACTTGCGAATTTGCCAGAAACCTGTCGTATCTTTGCCCGAAATCACACACACTATGCGATACGCACAGTACATCATCGGGACGGCTCTCATGTGGGCCGTGGTCGCCTGCAGCAGCGGGCCCAGTCAGCAATTCATTCAACAAGTCTCTTCCGAGCTCAACGATCTCAAAGGAGTTACGGAAAAGCTCAATGCCTTGAAAGGCGAGGTAGCTAATCTTCAAGACCCTTTTGCAGGTCTGAAAGGGGAGCTCGGGAAAGTCTGGACTGATAAGGTCGAGAAAGACAAAGAGTTAGCCGAGAAGGTTTCTCAGCTCACCGAGCAAGCGAAGCAGCTTACTGAGCAAGTGACCTCTCTTGAAGGTCAGCTGAACAGCGCTCTCAGTGAAGCTCAAAGCTTCGTGGACGGTCTGGCTACCCAGCAGAAGAAAGAAGAAGAGCTCAAAACTGACTGGGAAGCCATCAAAGGCAAAGTCAGTGGTGTTGCGGGACAGGTAGAGCAGCTTTCTCAGCAGCTGGCCCAGCTCAAGCAAGAGGTTCAAGCTCATAGCGAGGCCATCAAGTCCAAGTACGCCCCCAAGAAGTAATCTCCCTCTACAGGGTGTACAGCAGGGCACAGGTATTTTACCTGTGCCCTTTTTCTTAATCTTGCGGTCTTCATGGCGAGCCGCAGGAGTTTATTTTGTATTACACTCTTTTTCTCGCTGGCTGGTGGTCTGGGGTGTGCAAGGAAAAGCGACCTCTTTCGAACTTCTTACGACAAAGAACTTCGTATAGCGCTTCGTAAACAAAGAGGAGGCTGGGTCAGTAGAGGCCCTCAGAAAGATACCACACAGGCCCTCTGGGCCTACTTGCAACCGGGACAATTTCTTCGAGTTGTGTTAGAGACTCCTCGTCCACTCCATGAGGAAGGAATGGGCTGGTTGTTGATACGCATAGATACCTTACGTGTATTCGAGGATGGGATGGTGTATGTACCCTGGGGAGGAGGAGTGCGAGTCGGGGGCATGGCTCTGGACTCCGCTCAAAGGATTTTAGAAGAATCGGCTCGTCGTATTTTTGTGAATGCTCGTCTTCGATTATATCCCCTTTATGCCTATTACCTCTTTGGACAGGTCCCTCAGCCAGGGAGAATTTTATTAGATAAAGTCCAGACCAACCTTCTGGAGCTTCTTCCCTTTATGGCGCCGCAGCTTCGACAGACCGATTTTAGCCGGATTAAGATTCTGAGAGGGAATTTACAAGATCCTCAAGTGTTTCTCATTGATGCGAGAGAGGCCTTCGTGTTATCAGAGGGGTTTGGTGTGCAAGCAGGAGACATCATCATAGCTGAGCCACGAGACATAGTTCGGCTTCGATTAGAAGTCGAAAACTACCTCGGGGTATTTGGAGCCCTTCAGCTCCTAAATCTTATCCTTGTTTTGGCGTTTCGCTTCGGCTTATAGTATGGCTGTTCGGCAGGAGTGGGACCTACGGAGAGTGCTAATCATCATCACTCGGAACTGGTGGTGGCCGGTTCTTACTTTATCCGTTGCTGTCTTCGCAGCCTGGGGTTATCTTCGCTATGCGGAAGCAGCCTACAAAAGTGATGCCACGGTACAGATAGATCTCAGTGCTAACCCCTCCTTGCTCGGAAAAAAAATGGAATCCAGTGCGCTCATTTCGTTTGAATCCATGCTGGAAGCCTATTTAGAGCTTTTCTTGGTGTATGATCTCATTGCGGAGGTGGTCGATACTTTACGGTTGGACTGGGAAGTGTATTCTGTGGGAAAAGTGGGGAGAAGTCTGGTTTTCCCCACTCCTTTCTGGATAGAAGGAGAGACTGCCGAAGCAGAAAGCTTGCTAAAGAGTCAAGGCTTTATGGAGCTTCGTCTGGAGCAGGGGGGGAGATATACACTGGGTAAGAATGATTCTGTTTGGGCCCGAGGCGTTATAGGAGAATGGGTGTCTTATAAGCAGGGTCCTCGTATACGGATTCGGGAAACGGAGGCTCCTTTAGCCAATCCGGGCACTTACGAAATACATCATATTCCTTACAAAGTGGCGGTGGCCAGCTGGCAAAATCGCGTCAGCGTGGTTCCAAAACGAGGATTAACAGTTCTGCAAGTAAGCGTGGTGGATAAGTCGCCTGCACGCGCTGCTCGTTTTTTATTCATGCTTCTGGAGCTTTCGCGGGAGCATGAGCGCTCTATCCGGCAGGTCCAATATGAAAAAGCACTGCGGTATGTCGATACCCTGCTGGCTTTTATGAAGGCGGAGTTGTCTTTGGCACAGGATACCCTTCTCTCTGTTGAAAGGAGGTCTGAGGCTCCCTTCATACCTGCGAGAAGAGAGTACATTCTTCGTCTTTTTTCTGAGGTATATGGAGAAAATGAGTCTATATATTTTCTTTATGTCGATAAACTGGATAAGTATATACAAAGTGTATTAGATACACTTCGGTATGCTCCAGATTCCCCTCTCTCAGTTTTGCCTGTATGGGCAGATATAGAAGAGGATTTCCGCTCCCGAATAGAGAAAATCAATGAGCTTATAGAGAGGCGGACAAATCTTCTACGAGTCTATCAGGCAGGCTCTCCTCCGGTAGAAAGTGTCAATTACCTCCTCGGCCAGCTGTTGTCTCAGCTGCTTCAGGCTGTGCGGGAAACCCGTCAGGGACGAGCTTACGCCAAAGCCCATGCACAGAGACAATTCCTTCAAGGAAAAGAGAGAGTTTATCAGGACATCCTTCGAGAGAGACAGTTTTCCATCTTACAGGAAGATATGTCTCTCCGACGAGAAATATACAAGGTACTACTAGAAAGAAAAATACAATTGTCTATAGACAAGGAAGCCGTAGTTTCTTCCATACGAATTACTCAACCGCCTATGGTGCCGTCTAAACCACTGTATCCCAATCCTTTTCAAGTATATGTAATGGCATTGATAGGAGGCTTCGTGCTTGGATTTGGCGGAGTTATATTCAGGAGCGTGTTGTCTCAGACGTTGTCCTATCGGGTAGATATGGAAAATATCTCCCCCATTCCGCTAATAGGGGAACTGCCCTACGTTCGTACTTCGGTAGAAGAGAAGGGATGGATGCTTTCAGGGCTTCAATTGGAGGTGTTGAGGAGCTTGAGAGGAGCATTAGGCTTCTTATGGGAAGAGGGAAAGCCGCGTGTCTTAGTAGTTACATCTACCGTGAGTGGAGAGGGGAAAACATTCGTAGCGAAGAGTTTAGCCCATGTATATGCATTGGCTGGTCATCGAGTACTTCTCATCGATGCTGATCTGAGACGGGCTTCTCTTTCTCAACAGGCTGGGCAGCGAGAACGGGGGCTAAGTTTATTCTTAGCCCGTGCTTCAGGGGGCATGCAGACGATAGAGGAGCTGGTGATTCCTTTCGAACGAGAAGGCCTCTATTTTCTCTCTGCGGGACCGGCTGCTCCTAATCCTCCTGAACTGCTTGAAAACCCTCTTTTTGGGCAACTTGTGGAGGAGCTCAGTTCGAGTTTTGACTACATTATCATAGATACTGCTCCGGTCGGTCTCGTGCCTGACACGCTATCTCTTATCCAGCAACTTCCCTATGCGGTAACCGTATATGTCTTTCGGGCAGACTACTCCCGCATTAATTTCCTAAATCATTTAGAAGAACTCATCAAGAAGCATCACATATCTAAGGTGTATCTTCTTTTCAATGGGACTAAGCTGAACAAGGCGACCTATGGGTACGGTTACGGATATGGCTACTACGGGGAGGGATATGGGAAAAGTTATTACTACAAGTCGCCTTCCCCTTCTTCTTTGTGGGACCGCTTCCGAGAGTGGCTTCCAGTGTGACTATGTGGTTTTTTTCTCGAGAGCGCCCGCTGGCTAATGTAGCTGTCGACCTGGTGGTAGAGGTGCACAATCACGTACTGCCGGGCGTCGATGATGGGGCTCGTACGCTCCAGGAGTCTTTGCAGATGCTTCTCTTCTGGGCGGAGATGGGGTATCAAAAGGTCATAGCTACCCCCCATCAAAATACTCATATGAATGCTTCAGAAGAAGAGATAGAGCTGGCCTATGTACGTGTGCATCGTCAGCTGCAAGAGCAGGAAATCCCCTTAGTGTTGAGTGTCGCTGCTGAATATCTCGTCGAGCCTGAGCTTAGAAATCGTATCGGCCAGCTTCGAAGTTTCGGTGTGAGAAATTATGTCCTTGTGGAATTAGGATTTTGGGCTCTGCCCATCGGATGGAAAAACTTCCTATTTGAGCTCCAATGCTCGGGATATACAGTAGTTATTGCCCATCCCGAAAGATATCCCTATGCAGATAGCTCCCTATTAAAAGAATGGTATGAACAGGGGCTTCTCCTGCAAATCAATCTTTTGTCTCTGGCGCGGTTGTATGGAAAACAAGCCCAACAAAAAGCGGAGTATCTTCTCGAGAAGGGGTGGGTGCACTTTATTGGGAGCGATCTCCATCGTTCTGAACAAATCGAGCCGCTTCGGAGGGCGCTCGTTCATAGACTTGTTCGGAAGAGGATGTCTACCTTTCTCAATCCTACTTTGTTATGAAAGATAGGTTAGGACGTATCTGGCTGATTGGAATAGTAGGAGCCCTCATAGTGCTGAGTGTTTCCTTGTGGTGGCAGGGGGCTCGAAGAAAAGAACCTGCTCGAGAGACGTATTTGTGGGCAGAGGCTCAGAAGCACTTAGGTTGCTCTCCCTATCTCCTCAACAAGGGGTTACACACCGACATCAACGAAAATGGAGCGGTAGAGTATTTATTTTCCTGTGATTCGGCTCTTTCCGATACACATACTCGTTTTATTTGGTTAGAAATATTAGGTAAGCAGGTACAGGTACTTCTCTATCACACCGAAGAGGGGTGGAAAGTAGGAGGGAGAAGGGAAGCTTCCTCGGGCGTATCCTGGTTGCTTGATCGAAGGAGAAGAACCCTTCTGGTACTCGTTCCAGAGAATACAGGTAGCTTTGCCGTACCTACAGAACTTGTATGGGATCCACAGGACAAGTGCATACGACTCGAAGAGCGGTAGGGCTGAGTGGGGTGGAGGTATATGGTCATGTAGGCTACTTCCCAGAAGAGAGGAAAATGGGGCGGCTTTTTCGTGTAGATGCCTATCTGGAATATTCTGTGTCTGAGGTGGGAGACTCCCCCCCCGTTGATTATCGAGAGGTAGCCTCTCTCATTCGAGAGGCCTTCTCGCGGGAGGGAATCCTCATAGAGCACATTGCTCAGCAGCTGGCGGATGCCATCTTAGAGCGATGGGGAGCGGTGGACAGGGTTCAAATACGGGTATACAAGATTCACCCCCCTATAGGTATCTTAGCGGAAAGTGCTTATGCATATGTGGAAATGGCTCGTAAGTAGTATCCCTTTTTTACTTGCCCAGAAATGGGATACCCTGGTAGTGATCGAAACACCGAAGGGAAATCTGCGCCTTCAGTTATATCGAGCGACGCCGTTGCACAGAGCCAATTTCTTTAAGTTGGCTCAACAGGGTTTTTTTGATGGCACGACTTTTCATCGGATCGTACCTGGCTTTGTTATACAGGGGGGAGATCCCAACTCGAAAGATGCGGACCCCACAAATGACGGCTTGGGAGGGCCTGGCTATACCCTGTCTCTTATACACATCT
>JANZYW010000078.1 GCA_026413325.1 Bacteroidia bacterium
AGATGTGTATAAGAGACAGCTGCTCTGTCCTGTCCTGGGAGCGGCGTTCTATACCCCCAGGGGATTCCCTCTCGGTCGAAGTTTCCTTCAATACTGCTGGGAAGGTAGGGCGTCAGCGCAAAAGCTTTTCTGTTCTTAGCAGTGCTGAGAACTCTCCTACTTTGTTTTATCTCATCGGGGAGATAGAGGCTCCTTCTCCATATGAGCATGATTGACCCCCCCGTGTACCCTATTGAATCTCTAAATTTGCAGCGAAGTGAGTAAAGAACTCAATTATCGAGTTAATCGAGAAATCACCGCCCCAGAGGTTCGAGTTATTGGATTGGAGCCGCCAGAGCTAAATGGGATTTATCCGCTTGAACAGGCACTGCGAATGGCTGAGGAATGGGGAATGGACTTAGTCGAGATTGCACCCCAGGCGAATCCTCCTGTGTGCCGCATCGTTGAATATTCTCGTTTGCGCTTTGAACAAAAAAAGAAAGCCAAAGAGGCTAAGCAAAAGCTCCATCAGATCGAAGTAAAGGAGATACGTTTCCGTCCTCATACGGATGATCATGACTTTGCTTTCAAGCTTCGCCATGCAGAAAACTTCTTGCAAGAAGGTAATAAAATAAAAGCTATCGTATTTTTTCGGGGGAGAAGTATCGTTCATCCCGAGTTTGGGGAACGACTTCTTAATCAGTTTGCGGAGCGGCTTTCTCATCTGGCCCGGGTGGAGGTGATGCCGAAGCTGGATGGGAAGAATATGACGATGGTCCTCGCCCCAGTGAAACCAAATAAGCGTTCAGCTGCTGGTAAGGGTGTGGGAGGGACTGTTTCCGCCGAAGGCGAGCTTCAGGAAAAATAAGGCCTCCTCTTCTCAACACATATGCATAAACTCCTCCTAAGGGGAGAAGTAGGACGCAAATCTCTACCCAGAATACCGAAGAGGGGAGTTCTCGATATACCCATACCCATGGAAGAGCAAGTACCACCTCTGCTTCAAGGAGGATGAGGAGCACGACAAAACGCAGGTAAGGCCAAAAAAAGGAGATGTAAGGGCTGCCTGATGGCGCCTCTCCACACTCATAGGACTCTGAGGAAGGGGGCGACGTTGAAGGGCTCCATAGACGACGCAAAAGGAGCCCTGCTATACAAAGGACGAAAGCTAAACCTGCATAGAATAAAAAAGCAACTAGTTCCATCGATTAGTGATAGTTGATGGCAGTCTCAAGAAACTCATATGACATAAGGTGGGTTAGGAAAAAATTTATTCTAATCATTTCTATATCTTTTCTATCTCTACATGGAAGATCTCGCTGAAATATCGAATAATATCACCTTTCACCTCATCCATGGATACAAGGTGTCCCAGTTCCTTGTGTAGGGAGGTGACTGCTTTATCTCGGATCCCACAAGGTATGATAAGCGAGAAGCCGTCAAGCGCTGTATTCACATTAAAGGCAAATCCATGCATGGTTACCCATCGGGTGAGCTTGACACCCAGTGCAGCTATTTTACGAGGAGGTGGGGTAAGCCAGACTCCTGTAAGTCCAGGAATGCGTTCCCCCTGGATTCCGTGGCGAGAAAGGGTACGGATGATGATCTCTTCGAGGGAGCGCATGTACCATCCTATGTCACATCGAAATCGTTCCAGCCAAAGGATAGGGTACCCTACAATCTGGCCGGGGCCATGATAGGTTACATCTCCTCCTCGTTCGATGGCATATACCTCGATTCCCTGTTTTCGTAGGTACGTTTCGGGGTAAAGGAGGTTTTCGGTGTGAGCATTTCGTCCGAGCGTGATCACGGGGGGATGCTCACACAAAATGAGGCGGTCCTGCCAGGTGGAAGGGTTCGCGAGAGCAGTGGCTACCAGTGCTTTCTGTCGGTCCCAGGCTTCTTTGTAGGGTATAAGCCCCCAATCCTCTACGTAGAGGACTTTCGTCGCAGATGAAGGAGTAGAAGCCATACGACTCCGATAGAGATGCAGCTGTCCGCGATGTTGAATATAGGCCACAGGGCCATGTATTCTCCTCCCCAGAGAGGGACCCAATCTGGCACTACCCCCTGCCAAATGTCTACGTAGATGAAGTCTACTACGTGCCCTTGAAACCATCCCCCTTCATATGCATTTTGATGGGAAAAAATGACCCCGTAAAAGATTCGATCGAATAGGTTCCCAAAGGCTCCCCCTATGATGAGGCCGCTGGGCCACGCTATAAAAGGTTCTTGCAGGCTCAGCCGTACAAGATAGTAAGAAATTCCAACAGCTATCAAAAGAGAAAAAAAAGTAAGCAGGATTTTGGGAGCTGCTTCGGCAATAGCTGTATCCTTGCCAAAAAGACCTGCCAGCGAGAGCCCGAAAGCGGCACCTGGGTTTTCTACGTAGTGCAGCTTCAGCCAGTCTCCCCAGAGAGGTATTTCATGACCCAGTGGAAAGGAAAGCTTGACATATACCTTAGAAGCCTGATCCACCCCTACTATGCCGAGGGCGAGAAGACCTATCTTAAGTAGTACTTTCATTTAGGACGTTTCTCTTTGACCTCCACAATCGTTTCAGCGACGGGAACGGCAAGGAGACGCTCTTTTGGGATAAGCTTTCCAGTCACTTTGCAGATGCCATACGTGCCGTTCTCGATACGAATGAGAGCCCTTTTCAAGGCATCTATGTATTTTACATTATGTTGTAGGAGGCGCTCTAACTGGACCTTTTCGGAGTACTCACTTCCCAAGTACTCCCCTGTGCGGTATTGATCTTCTGCAGCGGAGACAAGGTCTTCGAAGTTTTCTTTGAGCCGGTGGTATTCTTTTTCAGCTTCTTCCAGTTTCTGGAGGATAAGCTGCTTGAACTCTGCCAGCTCTTCGGCTGTGTAGCGATTCTTTTCAGGCGTGCTCATAGGCTCGTGAGATATCGATATAAAGAGAAACAGAGTCGAGAAACTCAATAGGAGATAGTCCTGCTATGGGGTTATCTACCCATTCTATCGAATCTGCGAGGGTCTCCTCTGCTATCAAGGAGGCAAAGGATTGGAGGGCTTTTTGATAGCTGGGTGGAAGGTGTATGCGGAGATGAATGCGGTCTGTGACCTCGAGGCCGGCGTTTTTGCGAAGGACCTGGATATGATGGATGAGTTCTCGAGCCCATCCTTCTTTTTCCAGTTCGGGCGTTAGGCGTGTATCTAAAGCCACAGTTAGACCTCCTTCTGAGGCATGTAGCCAGCCGGGTAAAGCTTGTGCTCGGATCTCCAGATCAGGGAGTGAAAAGGAGTGGCCTTCCCATTGCAGTTTTCCTTTCTGTAGCGTTTCTAAGATGGCTTCCTGCGGAAGTGTGTGCAGATAGGAAGCCAGATCCTTAATACGGGGGCCTAATGAAGGCCCTAATGTGCGGTAGTTAGGGCGTAGCTCATAATAGACTGCCTGGCTGTGGTCGTCTAAGTAGGTAATCGCTTTGAGGTTGACCTCAGCCTTGAGAAGGTCGGTAAGGGGGTCTAACCAGTTTTTGTAGCTGGCAGGGACCAGAGCTTGCGGCAGCGGTTGGCGCACACGAACTCCACTTTGCTTTCGGAGACTGTGTAGCAAGGAAGTCAGCCGCCGGGCTTTCTCCATAGATTCCTCCAGAGAAAGGTCTCGCCAGAGGAGGGTAGAAGAGGGAAAGTCGCTTTCATGTATGGACCCTCTTTCTCCCAGATGCTCCCATAACAGCTCTGCATAAAAGGGCGCGATCGGAGCCATCAGCTGAGCTGTCCGTAGCAGGGCGTATCGCAGGACAGTGAAAGCTGCCCACTTATCTTGGTCTTTCTCTCCTTTCCAAAATCGTCTGCGATTGAGACGTACATACCAGTTGGAGAGGCGTTCTATGACGAAGTCTTCTATTAGACGTGCTGCTTGGGTGGGGTAATAGTTTTCGTAGGCCTCGGATACTTCAGCGGTGAGCTTTTCCACTTCGCTAAGCAGCCATCGATCGATGAGGGGTAGCTGGTCTACAGGAGGGAGAGGCTGTATCTGATATCCATCTATCCGAGCATATAAGGCAAAGAACTCGTAGGTATTGTGTAGGGTTCCGAAGAAGCTCCTTACTTTTTCAGCCAATCTTTTCTCATCAAAGCGCACATTTTCCCAAGGGGGGGCATTACTTATAAGATACCATCGGGTGGGGTCTGCACCATATCTCTCCATGAGAGTAAAAGGGTCCACCACATTGCCGAGACGCTTTGACATTTTGTTGCCCTCTTTGTCCAAAACGAGGCCGTTTACGAGAACCCGTTTATAGGCGACTGTGCCAAATAGAGCAGCGGCGATCACATGAAGGGTGTAAAACCAGCCGCGGGTCTGATCTACCCCTTCTGCGATGAAGTCAGCTGGAAACTGCTGAGAGAAGATCTCTTCATTTTCGAAGGGATAGTGAAGTTGCGCATAGGGCATGGCCCCGGAGTCGAACCAGACATCGATCACATCGGGTTCTCGATACAGGGGGGTGCCGTCAGGTGCTACTAAGATGATTTCATCTACGGTGGGCCTGTGGGGGTCGAAGTCGGGATGCATAACTGGATTGTGCTGCATGAGCCCCTGTTTTCGGGATTCTTCTACCGCCTCCCGAAGCTCTTCAAATGAACCGATACACCGCTCATACCGTCCATCCCGACTGCGCCAGATGGGAAGGGGGATGCCCCAAAAGCGGCTACGGGAGAGATTCCAGTCCTCTACATTTTCCAGCCAGTTACCGAAACGACCTTCACCGATAGTTGGAGGATACCACCTAATCGTTTGATTAAGAGCTACAAGCTTCTCCCGTAAAGCAGAGGTACGGATGAACCAGGCTTCTACAGGATAGTAGAGGATCGGCTTATCTGTCCGCCAACAGTGGGGGTAGTTGTGTTCGTAGATCTCCTTTCGGAATAAAAGCCCCCGTTGGCGGAGGTAAAGGGCTATATCCTCATCTACAGGACGGTAGTCAGGTGCATCCGTATAGTTCTTAACGTACCTTCCAGCAAAATCTGTGACTTGAGGAACGAAACGTCCCTCCTTATCCACGAGGGGAGTGGGGTTGCCGTGTGCATCTGAAGTGAGGATGGGAGAAATAGCGTTTTTTCGAGCTGCTCTTAAGTCATCAGCTCCGAAAGTAGGCGCTATATGCACAATACCCGTTCCTTCTTCGAGAGAGACGAAGTCGCCCGCTATGATCCGCCATGCATCTCCGTCGGGCTCCACATATCGGAAAAGAGGTTCATATCGCTGCCCTATCAAATCCTGCCCCTTGAGGTACCTGTTAATCCGATAGGGGAGGCGTCCTGTGCGCACATCTACGAACTCAGGACTAAGCGGCAGCTCAGCACCTTCGGCGGAAAAGTAGCGGGGAACGGACTCCTTAGCCAAGATCACCCGAGTGGGCTCGCGCGTATAGGGTTGGAAGGTTTCTATTTCGACATATGTGAAGTCGGGCCCTACTGCTAAGGCGGCGTTGCTGGGTAGAGTCCAGGGAGTAGTTGTCCAGGCTAAGAAATAGAGATCCGGTTCTGTTTGATGCCGAAACTGCACTGTCAAGGAGGGGTCTCTTACGGTCTTGTAAGCTCCGGGTAGATTGAGTTCGTGTTGGCTCAAGGCTGTCCCCGCAGCTGGAGAGTATGGCTGGATGGTGTAGTCCCTATAGAGAAGGCCTTTCTCATAGAAGCGCTTGAGGAGCCACCAGACAGACTCTATGTATTTCGCATCGAAAGTTATATAGGGATCCTCTAACTCCACCCAGTAGCCCATCCGTTCAGTCAGGGCGTCCCAAGTGGCCTTGTAGCGCATCACAGCCTCCCTACAAGCCTTATTGTAGTCAGCAATAGAGACTTTAGTCCCGATATCGGCTTTTGAGATACCGAGTTCTTTTTCTACGCTAAGCTCTACGGGGAGGCCATGGGTATCCCAGCCTGCTCGACGAGGAACGTAGAATCCTCGCATCGTCTGGTATCGGCAGATCAGGTCCTTGAGGGTTCGAGCGAAAACATGATGGATACCCGGTTTCCCGTTGGCGGAGGGGGGACCTTCATAGAAGGCATAAGTGGGGCCGCCACGACGTCGGGCAACCGACCGCTGAAAAGTTCGCTCAGCTTGCCATCGAGCCAGTATAGATTGCTCCCATTCGGGCAAGCGAAGCGGCCCCAGACTCCTCCACATCCGCGCAAAGGTACGACCTTTAAGGAGGTGTTCCGACAAGAGCTGCCAGGCTGGCTTCTTCTCATCTCTTAGAGGCGAGAGGCTGGGGTACAGACCCGGGGCTGTGCCCAAGCCAGTACTGCTTGGTGGTTCTGCCTAATGACTTATGCCTTTTTAGGTTTCGGTTAGATGAAGGAAGCAGATGGTGGATGGCTTTTTTCTGGGGGGTATTGAGATGAAAGAGAACCGTTTCCTTCTGGGGTATAGCCAAAGGGGCACCATACCCGTCTCAGAAGAACCTACCCTGACCCGTAGGGTAGAGCTGGTGGCTTGGCCAGCAGTTTTCTGAGATTCTCCCCGCTTCTTGACTTTTCTCTCCAGGAGGAGGGTTCAAGTGAATCGCTTTCTGGAAATAGGGCGGTGAGAAGAGAGCAGCAACCCCCATCGAAAAAAGAAGACCATACGCGTCAGTTGGTCACTTTGGAATGAAACTTCTGTTCTACATTTGCGGTTATATGAAGGTGATGCGATGGTTGGGAGCAACCAGTGTCTTGGGGGTAGGCTGGGCTCAGATCGGTGCAGCGGCCAAAGCCCGTGCCGCTGAAATGGCTCTGGCCTCTGCTAAACAGGCAACCGCTTTCGACTGGAGTGCGGTCCTCTGGAAGTTAGTGTGGATTGAAACTTTTCTCATTCTCTTTTTGTGTTTCAGGCTGGTTCAGCTTGTCGTTCGGTATACAGGATATGACCCTTTTGCGAAATGGGATCGCGACAAAGCCAATATGCGACTCTGGTTGATAGTAGGGATTGGTGGCGTCCTCCTTGCTATATGGGGTACTTCCAAACATGCCCATCTCTACTTACCAGAATCTGCTTCTCTTCATGGTAATCTCATCGATGGACTCCGAAATGGCATATTATCTTTCACTTATCCCGCATTTATTCTCGTTCACCTCTTGCTGTTTTATATGATCTGGCGATACTACAATGGAAAAGTGCACACTGCTACTTACGAAGAGACGCATCATGGGTTAGAGCGGGGGGTATTGATAGCGATCTCGATTCCAGTCGTGGCTATTGCGATCGCGGGTATTTATATCTGGAGCCTTCCTGTTCATGGCCAGAAGCCGGCGAAAGATCAACACACTTTAGAGATAGAAGTGGTCGCTGAACAGTTTCAGTGGAGGGTTCGCTACCCAGGTGCAGACGGAAAGTTAGGTCGGTATCATTACACCTTAGTAGGCGGAGAAAATGTCTTAGGATTAGATTTTACGGATCCAAAATCGCAAGACGATGTGCTCCCTTCTCTCAAGGAGATACACTTGCCTGTGGGAGCCCTGGTAACTATCCATGTTCGTTCGAAAGATGTGCTCCATTCACTTTTCCTTCCACACTTTCGCACGCACGTGTATGCTGTTCCAGGGCAGAAAAACCAAGTCATGTTCGTTCCCACCATTACGACTCAGGAAATGCGGCGTAAAACCGGGAACCCCGACTTTGATTATGAGCTGGCCTGTAACCAGCTTTGTGGAGGGGCGCACTATAATATGCGGATGAAGGTGGTAGTGGAGAGCTGGGAGGAATATCAGAAGTGGCTTTCTGCCCAGAAGCCCGCATATAGCCCTGAGCAAGTAACTGACGCTCGCAAAACTGCTTCAAACTTATAGCATATGGCTACACATAGTACGATAGCAACTGCTACGATAGCGCCAGCCCATAGCCACGGGCATGCGCATGATGATCATCACCATAAGGAGACCTTTTGGACGAAGTACATATTTAGTCAGGATCACAAAACCATAGCCAAGCAGTTTCTCATTACGGGATTTACGGCTGGCTTTATCGGGATTTTGCTCTCTGCTATATTTCGGCTACAGTTAGCCTTCCCCGACACCAGTTTCCCGTTTTTGGAGACCCTACTCGGGAAATGGGCTCCTGAGGGGCGGTTAGATCCTAACTTCTACATGGCTTTGGTAACAATGCATGGTACCATTCTGGTCTTCTGGCTATTGACGGGGGGGCTCAGTGGCACCTTTGCCAACCTTCTCATACCGCTACAGATAGGGGCTCGTGACATGGCTTCTCCTTTTTTGAATATGCTTTCTTTCCACTTCTTTTTCTGGGGAACAATCGTTCTTTTTGCTTCCTTTTTTGTGGAGACAGGACCTGCGGCTGCGGGATGGACAGTGTATCCTCCCCTGAGTGCGCTGCCTCAGGCGATGCCAGGTTCTGGTTTAGGAATGATACTCTGGATTTTTGCGCTTGTCCTTTTTGTGGTGGGGGTATTGATGGGAGGATTAAACTATATTACCACTGTTCTCAACATGCGTACAGAGGGTATGTCTCTGATGCGTATGCCGCTAGTCGTCTGGTCTCTTTTTACAGTGGCTGTGCTCGGCCTGTTGAGCTTCCCTCCCGCAGTAGCCGCATTTATCCTATTGCTGTTTGATCATAGCCTGGGTACGAGTTTCTATCTGTCAGATATTTATATAGCGGGGCAGGCTCTTCCACAGCAAGGTGGAAACGTCCTCCTATACCTTCATCTCTTTTGGTTTCTTGGACACCCCGAAGTGTACATTGTGCTACTACCAGCTT
>JANZYW010000079.1 GCA_026413325.1 Bacteroidia bacterium
GCGATATACCCTACCTGCCCGGGCAGTACGGCTGCATAAGGAACGGCTTCCGCTTCCAGCTCAGCTCGGATGAGGGTAAGTTCTTGTATAGCTCTGGTAGTGGGGTGCATAACCTTAATCTGAACAGCCGTGCGAGGCATCCCTCGGAGAAGCTGCTGAATCTGCTCCAAAGAAAGGGTCTGAACGGGCTTTTTCTCTATCTCCAGTAGAAGGTCTCCCGGCTCGATCCCTGCTTTCTCAGCTGGACTTCCTGGCAGCACCCTCCTACAAACGACCTTCCCCTGAAGGGGAAGTAAAACTAGCCCCACTCCCGCATATTGGCCACTTTGCTCGAGTTGAGCCTGTGTGACTTCTGAGGAGCTGTAATAGTTGGTGTAGGGATCCAGTTCTGCAAGCATAGCTTCGACGGCTCGATTGGTGAGCTTGTCGAGGTCCGGCATATCTACATAGTTCTGGGCAAGCTCCTGAAGGACACGCCCATAGATCTCGATATTTCTTCCCAGTCGGTAGAGAGGATCCTGCCAGAAAAGCAATGTCCCCCCTACAGCCCCTAAAAGGCCCATTAAAAGCCCTATACGCCGCATCTATCGGAAGGTACGACAAAAAAAGGTACCTTTGAAGAGTATGTATAAACTCTGGCTAAGCGCTGGGGTGGCGCTCCTTTTAGCACAAAATGATCTGGATGCAGAAAGATGGAGTCAAATGACACCGCAAGGCACCGCTCGCGCCTTAGGTATGGCAGGGGCGTTTACCGCGCTCGGAGGAGACCCTGCTAACCTTACCCAAAATCCGGCTGGGCTTGGCGTTTTTATGAGAGGGGGTATCTGGCTTTCCCCTGCTATTTCCCTTCCCACTACCTCCACTACCTATATAGGAACGACCTCTCAAAGCCGCACTCATTTCGGTCTGAAACAGTTCGCTCTGCTTCTTCATAGCAGAGGAGGGAAAGCGATTACGCACTGGAACTTCGGCTTTGGCTACAATCAAGAAGGCTTCTTTCCACAAAATAGCCAGGCCGTAGGATTCAATGTGAGAAATTCTTTTACCCAATCTCTCGCTGAATCCGCGGAGGGTATACCCGATACGCTCCTCAGCGGAAGTCCCGCGTTGGCTTATCAAAACTACTTTGACTTGGGGGCACCCTTGGGGATACGGGGGATCATTGATCCGATCAGTACCAATCCCTATCGATACCGGGGCGTTTTCTCTCAAGGGGGAGTGTACCAGGAAATTACTTCCCAAGAAGCAGGACGTCTAAACACTTGGAGCGTGGGGTTCGGCTTCTGTTACCAGAATACTGTCTTCTTTGGAGCCTCTCTCCTCATCCGAAATCTCTCCTATAGCAAAACATACCGCCTTAGAGAAATCGACACCGAGAATCGATACAATGGGCAGAACAACACAACACCGGCTGATGAAGTCACTTTTCGGGAGAAGTATTCTTCCAGTGGCACAGGGGTAGGATTAGCACTCGGAGTGCTTGTGGAGCCCACCGATTTTATGCGATTTGGCTTTAGCTTTACGACCGGCTCGCGGATCCGGATTACGGACGAGTACAATGCCGATATGGAGATGGTGCTCGATGATGGGCGACGCAATACTACCACATATGCTGAGCCGTTTCAATACGTCTATCGTTTTTCTTACCCTTATCGCGTCTCGGGAGGCATAGCTTTTCTTTTAGGAGGTAAAGGAGCTGTCTCGATCGAGGCTGACTTTCTGGACTATCGTACAGCAGCATTCTCCTCGGCTGACTACAGTTACGACCGAGAAAATGAGTTTATCGAAAGCCAATTCAATACAGCGATCAATGCTCGGGCTGGAGTGGAGTGGCTGGTCTTACCAGGGCTGAGCTTGCGAGGGGGATATGCGTATTACAGTCCTGTCCGGAATACGCAGGGAAGATTGTATTATCCAGACCCGAGTCGCCCTTCCGAATTGAGCTCTCTTCCTATGCAGCGACAGTTTGTTTCCATAGGCATGGGCTATGCCATGGAAAAGTTTTTCGTGGATATCGCTTACCTTTATGCAACAGCGGCGCAGAAATACCTCCCTTACAGCCTTCGAGACCCTGCCTATGCCCCCGCTCCTGTCATAGTGATCCAGAA
Organism: Bacteroidia bacterium; assembly: GCA_026413325.1. Lineage (GTDB taxonomy): Bacteria > Bacteroidota > Bacteroidia > SpSt-205 > SpSt-205 > SpSt-205. The sequence goes on from JANZYW010000079.1 coordinate 2,109, forward strand.
TCGCACCCATGCGGTGGTGACTACTTTGGGACTTCGTTTCTGACACTATGCGGGTGCTGGTTACTGGGGCTGGGGGCCAAATCGGCCAAGCGCTTATCCCTGCGCTTTTAGCTCGAGGAGATGAAGTTCTGGCGACGGATATCAAACCCTTGCCTTATCCTTCTCACACGGCTTTGTTGGATGTTACGGACAACTCAGCCCTTTATCGAATCTTTCAGGAGTGGCAACCCGAGGAAGTATATCATTTAGCGGCATTCCTCTCTGCCCGCTCAGAGGAGCAGCCTCAAAAAGGATGGGAGCTCAACTTCACGTCCAACTGGCTTGTTTTTGAAGCTTGTCTGTACTTCAGAGTACGGCGAGTCTTCTGGGCCAGTTCCATCGCTGCTTTTGGACCCCATACCCCCCGTCAGCATACGCCGCAGTATACCATCATGGACCCTATCGGCCTCTATGGGATAGCCAAGCTGAGTTCAGAACGGCTAAGCGAATATTTTGCGACTCGATATGGGCTGGATGTACGTAGCATTCGCTTTCCAGGTGTAATCGGTCCTGGTCACCTTCCACAGGGAGGAACAACTGATTTCGCTGTACATATGTTTTATGCCGCTCTCCAGAGAGGAACCTATACTTGCTACCTAAAACCCGAAACCCGTCTTCCGATGCTCTACATAGACGACGCCGTGCAAGCCATCTTACGTCTGATGGGAACCCCCACAGAACGGATCTCCATCCGAAGTGCTTACAATATCCAGGGGCTTTCTTTTTCCCCACAAGAACTGGCAGCCCAAATCCAAGCGTACCTTCCTCACTTTACTTGCCTGTATGAACCAGACTTCCGCCAGCGCTTAGCCGAAAGTTGGCCTGAAAGTCTGGAGGATAGCCTCGCTCGAGAAGACTGGGGATGGGAAGCCCAGTATGACCTACCGACCCTCTGTAAAGCTATGTGGGAAGCTCTTCACCAAACCGTATGAATGCTATCGATTTAGCCTCTTACATAGATTATACACTTTTACGGCCCGGCTGTCTCAGAGAGGAAATTTACCGTTTATGTGAAACAGCCGTACAGAAGAACTATGCCGCTGTGTGTGTCCCCCCCTATTATGTGAGTGATGCCAGGACCGTGACCGAGAAAAGCCGTGTCAAAGTGGCTACCGTAGTTGGCTTTCCCCACGGCATGCACCTCACCGAAACGAAAAGAGCGGAGACTCTACTGGCCCTTCAAATGGGTGCGCAAGAAATAGACATGGTTATCAATCTCGCTGCCTACTTTTCAGGGGAGGAATCATATGTGCGCGCGGAGATACGTCATCTGGCTCAGCTTACCCACGAAAGTGCCGCTCTTCTCAAGGTAATCCTTGAAACCGCTCTCCTCACCCCTGAACAGGTCAAGGAGCTTTCCCTATGGTGTGCGGAAGAAGGTGCTGACTTCGTCAAGACCTCCACAGGCTTTGCCGCAAAAGGAGCGGAGCTGGAAATCGTCCGGCTCATACGGCAGACTCTGCCTCCTCATGTTCAAGTCAAGGCTTCAGGGGGGATCCGAACACCAGAACAGGCATGGGACTTCATTCAGGCAGGAGCGACTCGTATAGGAACTTCCACAGCTTTATGAAATATCTTTTCGTTAGTATAGGTCTATCCTCCCTCTTACTCGCACAGAATACCTGGCAGGACCTCAGGCCGCAGTTCACCTCACAGGCCCTCATCTCTGCGGAAAGGCCCCGGCTGCGGGAGCCAGCCCCTTTCCAAGTTGAATGGCGTGCGAGTCCTCCCGTGCAGAATTTATACGAGAAGGTCCTCCAGAATCTCCGCTCTGCCACTACCTTGCCAGGATACCGGATCCAGGTGCTCACTACCACCAGTAGGCAGGCCGCTGATTCTTTACGATTTCACTTGTTGGAGACTTTCATCACCACTGGCATATACATGATCTATGAATCTCCCTCCTACAAAATACGGGTTGGAGACTTTCTGGATAGAAAAGAAGCAGAAGCTTGGTTAGAACGGCACGGCCGAGAATTTCCCGGCGCTTTCATTGTCCCTGATAAAGTCCTACGCCCATGAGTCGGCTTGCATTAGGTTCTTTCCTCTTGGCCATCTTGCTGCTTGTGGGGGGGTTTTTTTTCTACCATTCATTCGTTCGTACTCGAGACCAGTCTCGCATAGCTGCTGTATTTGACCAGATACATGCCAGCCAACGGCTCTGGCGAAATCTCAGCATCGAACCCTATCCCGATTCGCTCCTCCTCCCTTTACGGGACCTGCCTGAAGCAAGGCCTCTAGAACCTGTCCTGCGTCGAGTCATAGAAGGAATTGAAACCGAAGCAGATCGCCAGTATCTTCGCGCCGAGTTAGACCGCATCGAGACCCGTCTCTACACTGCCTTGTATGCCCTACAAGAAAAGTCCCAGCGCAATCAGACATTGTGGCTCTTGGGATTATCCTTAGGGATCCTGTTCTCGCTCAGCACGGGTATCCTCCTCTCGTATAGGGAAAAACAGCGCGAAGAGGCTCGTCAGGATGCTTCTCTCAGCATTCTCCACCAGTGGAAAAAGGGCAACTGGAATGCAGACATTCCTGCTTCGAGCTGGGATTCCTCTACATTTCAGCTCCTCCAGCAAACTTGGAAAGCTGTCGATACTGCCTGCACCGCTCTTTCCGAGGGAAAAGTAGATTTCGAGCTGCCTCCAGAAAATACCCATCCCCTTATCGCTCGACTCCACCGATTAGAAAAAACCCTCCGAGATAGATGGGGGATGGAGTCAGAACAAGCCCTTACAGTCCAGAGCTTAGCTGCATTCAGTGAGATTCTAAAAGAGTCTCAGACCATCCCCGAGTTAGCGGAGCATACCATTGCCCTCTTGTGCAAACAGCTCAGGGCCCATATGGGGGCCCTTTTTGTACGAGACGAGCAGGGCCTCGTCTTAGCTGGCACGTATGCATACGATCTCTCTCAAATCACCCAGCGCCGATTTCAAATCGGAGAAGGCTTTGTCGGCCAAGCTGCAGCTGAAAAACGCCTCCTGCGCATTCATCCTGTTCCTTCTGGATACCTTCGACTCCGTTCAGGCTTAGGGGAGGCTGCCCCTCATACCCTTCTGCTTATTCCCCTCATCTTCCAGAATGAAACATACGGGGTGGTAGAGTTGGCTTCTTTGGAGGCTTTCTCCTCCACAGCAGAGCTCTTTCTCCAAAAAATCGGAGAACACATCGGTGCTGCTCTGGCTAACTTCATCTCTCGTGAAAAGCTCACTTCTCTCCTATCCCAAGAACAAAACCTTCGGAAAGCCCTGGAGGAGAAACAAGCCGAGCTGCTCCGCAGCGCTCAGCTCATGGAAGAAGCCCAACAGAAACTATTAGAATCCCAAACCCAGCTGGCCAGCCAGATAAGTGCCATCAGAAATGCCGCTTTAGTGGTGGAAATGGACTCTTCTGGCCGACTCCTGTACGCAAACGAAGCTTTCCTGTCCGCAGGAGGCTTTTCTTTACAAGCCCTTCAGAACCGCTCTCTCCTTCAACATATCCCAGAGGAAGGCTTGGCCCGACAAATCGAATCTTCTCTCCTTCGAGGGGAAATCTGGCAAGGAAGCCTTCCCCTTTCCACCCCTGTCGGAGATACCTTATGGCTACAAGCCACCTTCGCACCCCTTCGAGGCTCTTCTTCCTCGGGTTATATCGGGATTTGCTTCGATATATCCCGTCAAAAAATACAGGAAGAAGAGCTGCGTCACATGCTGGAGCAAACCCTGGCTCAAGAAGAACGCCTACGAGAGGCTAATCAACGTCTCCAAGCTTTCAGCGAGGAACTCTTACGAACTCAGACGGAGCTCAAAGGCCAGATCTCAGCCGTTGGAAATGCAGCCATCGTCTCTGAAACAGACCTGCAAGGACGCATTATCCGAGTAAACGAACTTTTCCTGCAGATATATGGATACAAAATAGAAGAGATATTAGGGCAAAACCATAGGATCCTAAAATCAGGACACCAAAGTGACGAAGTATTTGAGGAAATGTGGCGAACCATCAGCCAAGGCAAAGTCTGGCGCGGAGAAGTACGAAATCGTACTCGAGAGGGACAGTACTACTGGATCCTCCTCACCATCACCCCAGTTCTCAATCCAGAAGGCAAAATCCTCAAATACATCGGTGTAGGCTTTGACATCACAGCCCAGAAACGCCAGGAAGAGGAACTGCGGGTCGCCTTAGAGCTCTCTCAAGCCCAGCAGCGCGAGCTGCGAACCTACACCCAACAGCTCCAAGCCGCCCAGGAAGAAATGCGCCGCACCCAGGTAGAACTGCGAGGGCAAATCAGCGCGGTCCACAATGCTGCCATCGTCGCCGAGACAGACCCCGACGGACGCATCACCTTCGTGAATGATGCCTTCTGTGCCCTTTCCGGCTATAGCCGCGAAGAGCTCTTGGGGCAGACCCACGCCCTCCTCCGCTCAGGCAAACACGACACAGCTTTCTATCAACATCTCTGGACCACCCTCCTGGAAAAACGGATCTGGAAAGGTATCTTCTGTAACCGGCGAAAGGATGGCAGCCTCTACTGGATAAACTCTACCCTCACCCCCGTGGTGGATACCAGAGGCCGCCTGGTCAAGTTTATCGCAGTGAGTTTCGATCTCACCGCCCAAGTAGAGCAAGAAGAAAGGCTCCGAGACTATGCAGAGGAGCTACGGCGAGCCCAAGCCGAACTAAGAGGACAAATCCTCGCTGTCGGGAACGCCGCATACCTCATGGAAACAGATACCGCAGGAAATCTCCTGTATGCGAACGCTGCAGCCCTGGATAGCTGGGGATACCACTGGGAAGAAGTCGCTGGACAAAGTCTCCGATTCCTCCGCAGTGGAGCTCATCCCCCCGAATTCTGGGCAAACATGTGGGAGACCCTCTCTCGAGGAGAAGTATGGCAGAATGAAGTGCTCAACAAAACTCGCTCTGGAGAACTCTTCTGGCAGCTCCTCACTATCACTCCCATCAAAGACCCAGAAGGAAACATCTTCAAGTATATCGGGGTCGCCTTCGATATAACTGCGCAGAAAAGACAAGCCGAACGGATCAAAGCCCTTCTTCAGGAAGCCCAAGAAAAAGAACAAGCCTTACTAAACCACGCAGAGCAGCTCGAAATCATCCAATCTCAACTGATGGAAGCCCAGTTGGAGCTTGCAGGACGCATCAACGCCCTCAATAATGCAGCGATCGTCTCCGAGACAGACCCCGAGGGACGTATCACCTTCGTAAACGATGAAGCTACTTATCTATGGGGCTACTCACGAGAAGAGCTTATCGGGCAACCCCACAGCATCATCCGCAGCAAAGCCCACCCACCTAAGTTCTTTGAACGGATGTGGGATCGAATTAAGAGTGGGTTCGTCTGGCAGGGAGAGGTAGAAAATACAGCGAAAGATGGCACCCCCTTCTGGGTGTATCTCACTATCACCCCTGTCCTAGATGCAGAAGGGAAACCCTACAAGTATATCGGCGTCGCATTTGACATCACTCGTCAGAAAGTCCAAGCCCAGCGGCTCAAAGAGGCACTTCGACAACTCGAGACGCAGACCGAGAATCTTCCTCATCGACTGGACGCCCTTCCCTGGTTCCTCACAGACCGAAATGGAATCATCCAGGCAGCAAGTCCCGCTCTCCTCCGTATGCTGGGCTACAGTCCCGAGCTTTTTATCGGTCAGCCCACCCGCATCTTACGCAGTCCTCAGACACCCGACTATCTCTTCATGAACCTATGGGCTACCAT
>JANZYW010000007.1:0-6754 GCA_026413325.1 Bacteroidia bacterium
CCCCCTACACTATCATTCATGATTGTTTTTCTGGGACAGGACGGCTCTGCTGGGTGCCTCCAGGGACATATACCCTGGTGACTTTTGCTTCTGATGGTTGTATCGGCTCTACCTATACACCGACGATTTACGTGGACTCAGTAGGGTATTCTTTGCGTAACTATGCCGTACGTGCTTATGATTTTGGTACCCTCCCTGCGGATAATGTTGAATACCGGACGAGGCCAGGTGACCCCTTAGGTCCCTATGGACGTCCTGGGAGTACGGATTTTATCTTTTGTACTACCGATGCTTTTGCTACGGACCCTGCAGCTAACTGCCCGATAGGTACGGTGCATACGGGACCTGTATCGGATGCGCCACCTACGATCCTGCCTGATCGTCGCCGCAATCTGTGGTATACTTTTGTCGCTGGAGGGAATGTGCGCGTTCATGTAGGGGTGTATGCGCAGACTCCGGGTACTGGCTGGCAGCCGCCTTTTGCCGTTTATGAAAGCGATGATCCTGTCACAGCCTTCCCCAGTAGTGTAGATTCTACCTTACCGGATGGGCTTACGCTTGTGGCGTCGTCCCAGGGGTGGTGGTGGTGCTGTGATCAAGCCACCACTATAAGCTTTCAGCGGGATGCCTGCAGGCCACCCAAGCGGTATTATGTGGTGGTCTATCGCAATACGTGTGGGAAAGAACCGAACATTCAAATAGAAGTCGGGGTGCGTCTGGAGCCTTTACCAGGAGGGGGAGTCAACTATGATCACTATTCGGAGGCGAATGTGATCACAGGCAATCCTACCACTCAATGTGATCTACCTTACACTTGGGCTCCTCTTTCTACTGGTACGTATGTAGGGTGTCAAGGCGATCTGACTTGTGCAACCAAGGATCCGACCGATCAAAATAGCTGTGGCACACGAACGATCTGGTACGCCTTCGAGTCCGCCATCACGGGGCATATCTTTCTAAACTACGACCGTCCTGGTGTCAATCAGTACAACTACAACCCGGATGACATTCAACTGTATTACCAAGCTGTGCCGGGCGACTCCAGTGCTACAGGGCTTGTCCGCGTACCCCTCACAGGGGTTTGGCAAACCCATCCAGATGTGGGGTATCGGTATTGGGGGCGAGGATGCGTAAAACCAGGGCGGTATTATGTGATGTTTACAGGTTGTAACCATCTGGGGTTCGTAATGCCAAGGATATGGTTACAGAGACATCCAGGTGATTTCTGTCGAGACTCGGTGTCGATCTCGGTATCTTCCGCAGGTGGCCCTTACTCCGCTAACCTGCTGATCAATTGCTTCACTATCGGAGAGGGAGCTGGAGAAGCCGACACGATCATGGCTTGTTTTGGTACGCCTGTAGGTAAAAAGTCTGCTTGGGTGCTGGTGAACAATCTCACCCCAGATACGATGGACTTTGATGTGCAGATCATAGAAAATACGACGGCGTTGGGTAGTCAAGTGCTCTATCGTGTCCTGACAGGAGATTGTAGCACGATGAATCAGGAGGAATGTGTGGCTGAGGGTACGTATGTAACCTTGCATTTGAAGTGTCGTCCTCCCCTCAGGAGCTTCTGGATACAGATCGTCCTGCCCGACTGGGCGACAGGAGATATTACTGTGAATGTGACGGCAACCCCTATTCAACAAACGTGTATTCCTCCGGATCCAGGGAGGCCGCGAGCGAACTTTGATTTCGTAGGTACTTGTTTAGGGCAGCCTACGCAGTTTTTGAACTACTCATCGGTCGGATCGGGCATTCAATACTACTGGATTTTTGGAGATGGAGCCACCTCTACACATTTTCAACCGCAACATATCTACACTGTGGCAGATACGTATCGGGTCTGTCTCGGTGTGAGCAACGGGATGCAGTCTGATACGGCTTGTCGATTTTTGATCATCTATCCGACGCCGGGCGTGAACATAGCGATGAGCCCGACTTCGCCTGTGTGGTTAGGTGTGCCTATCTCCTTTTTGCCGACTTATATAGATACCGTGAATGGGACTGGTGCCACTATCTATTGGAACTTCTGTGCGGGAGGCAATGCAGGATGTGGAGCTTCTCAGATAGATTATACGGGGCCAGTTCCACCTGCAGTGAGTTACACGATACCCGGGCGCAAACGAGTGTGTGTAACTGTCACCAATGGCGCTCTCTGTGATTCTACTTTTTGCATAGAGTTTGATGTGATATGGCCACCTCGTCCGGGTGGTCCGTATGATGGGTCTGCGGTGCAGGTGGTATTGGGGAGCTGTTCGTCGGTAAATTATGCGGGTGGTCCGTATGATGGGTCTGCGACGGCATTTGTAGGGTCTACTTGTGCCCTGCCGGTGGTAGGTGGACCATATGATGGGGCAGCTACCCAGGTCATAATGGCGTCTTGTCCGCTGCTAAGCGTCGCGGGTGGACCGTATGATGGGTCTGCGACGGCGTTTGTAGGGTCTGCTTGTGCTCTTCCGGTGGTGGGGGGGCCCTATGATGGGTCTGCGGTGCAGGTGGTGTTGGGGAGCTGTTCGTCGGTAAATTATGCGGGTGGGCCGTATGATGGATCTGCGACGGCTTTCATCGGTTCTGTATGCTGGAGTATAACTGAGTATACGGGTGGGCCATATGATGGCGCCGCTGTAGCCTCCCTCATAAGCTGTCCTCCCCCTATTCACCCTTACGCAGGGGGGCCGTACGATGGGGCGGCAGCCCAGGTTATAATGGCGTCTTGTCTGCTGCTAAGCGCGACGGGTGGGCCGTATGATGGGGCAGCGGCAGCGTTTGTAGGTTCTACTTGTGTTTTACCTCTGACGGGTGGTCCGTATGATGGGGCGGCAGATCAGGTTGTGGTGGCGTCTTGTCCAGTGCTAAGTGTTGCGGGCGGTCCGTATGATGGGTCTGCGACGGCGTTTGTAGGGGCTACTTGTGTGTTACCTATAGGAGGGGGACCCTATGACGGTGCAGCGACACAGGCATTGGTAGCGGCGTGTCCTGCTGTGAGTTACATAGGAGGCCCACATGACGGTGCTGCCAGTCAGGTCCTTCTAAGTGGCTGTCCTCTTCCTATTTTGGGCGGACCGTACGATGGGGCAGCTACTGCTTACTTTAGTGGTGCTTTTGCTTCTGCTAAGGATACCGCAGCTTGTGCAGGCACTTCTTTGACTCTCCAGGTCGGTTCTCCTTCCAACTGGTATCTTGTCTCTACCGGAGGAACGCCTGTAGCCTCTAATACCTCTACGTTGTCCCTCTCACCGCTGACGCAGTCCCAAGTCTACTGGGTAGAGAATGCTTGTGCTTCTGAGCGAGTACCTATTGCTGTGATCGCCCTCCCGCAGCTTAATGGACAGTTTTCCATCAGTCCAATCCCGTATTGCACGGGACAGCCAGTCACTTTTACTAATCAGACGCTCGTTTCTGGACCGAGCCAGCCCAGTTTTGGAACGTTGATCACAGGCTTTGGGACTCACGGCACAGTTCCTAATCCGAGCCAGCTTACTTTTTCCTCGGTTCAGACAGCTAACTTCGCTCAGTTGGGAGATGGGGTCTATCAGAATGGCACAGCCTGGACTGCAAACAATCCTGCAGCGAGCACCCAGTGGGCTATGTGGCACTATCCCATCCCGCGCAGCGTCAACCGAATTGTTTTCTGGGCGTGTCAGACATGTCCAAATGCAGCTCAGCGGCTGCCTCGCTATGCTCGGCTCTATTACAATGACGGCAGCGGCTGGAAGCTGGCAAAGGCTTTTCGCTTCACCCCAGGCGTCTACCTATACGACAGTGGTACTTTCACAGAGACACAGGTGATCTTTGCCCAGCTCTGGCGATTAGAGTTTGATGTACAGGCAGCAAATGCCCCAAGCTTCGGGGAATTTCAGGTGTATTCCAGCTCTCCTATCATCGGTGGAAGTGTTCAGTGGAGCTGTGACGGCGGTGTGACATGGAACTCAGGAGGGGCTCAATCCTGTACTTGGAGTACCTCTGGCGTACAGACGGTTACCATGGTCGTAAATGCGCAGGGGGCCTGCCCTGATACTGTCCAGCAGACAGTCAATGTCGTCAATTGTGGCCCTCTTCCTATCGTTCAGAGTGTACTCGTGGCGCATCCCACCCCTGAGGTACACGTTCGCCTTCTTTGGCATACGAATGTTCCTATTCGACGAGCTATCCTTCAAAAGTGGATTGACACCAACTGGGTGTCTATCTATCATCATACTTCGGAAGGGGCCGTTCATTTCACGTGGCTGGATAGCTTCCCGCATTTTGGGTCCCCCAACTTGTACCGAGTGATGAGCGAACACACCACCGGGCACCTCCTATACAGCAATCTCGCCGAAGTTCGCTTTACGAAAGAAAATCTAAGTGGCCTCGAGGAGTTCGTTCGGGCTTTTCCGAATCCTGTCTCAGAGCTGCTTACTGTGCAGTTTGGAGTGGAGGTAGAGAAATATATCGACTTGCGTATTTATGACGCCAAGGGAGCCTTGGTAGCCTATCTCACTCCAGGCTGGTATACATCGGGGCTTCATGAAGTACAAATAGATGTACGGAGCTGGAGTACCGGCGTTTATACCTTGCAGTTGAGGAAGGGGGACGAGGAGTACACGTTGAAGCTTCTCAAACTTGTTCCCTGATCGGTAGTTACCTTGATGGGAGCGCAGCTCTGGTAACGGACAGCGCTTTAGAAGATATTCGACATCCTTTACGCTGTTTTCTGTTCCCTACCCAAATTTTCCGTTAGTGGCTTGCGTATGCTGTTCAGTTAGTCTTTTTCGAGTGAATCGTCGCAGCTTCGATACCTTTAGGATAGCTTCACAGAAGGCGTCGAATGGCTTCTAAGGCCGCTTCGTAGTTGGGTTCGTGAGCGATCTCGGAGACCAGCTCGGTATGGGTTATCTTTCCAGAAGGGTCTATCACGAAGACAGCCCGTGCGAGTATGCCTCGCAGGGGACCTTCTGCGATGAGCACCCCGTATTTCTCCATGTCTCTATATCGGTAATCAGAGGCGATAGTGATGCCCTCTACGTGGTAACTCTCACAGTAGCGGTTTTGGGCAAAAGGAAGGTCCATTGAGATCACGGTGGCCTGGACCTGGCTTCCGAGGGCGGAAAGCTGCTCGTTGAATTTTTTCGCCTCCGCTGCGCACACAGGTGTATCGAGGGAGGGAACGGTGATGAGGATTTGCGGTTTGCCCAAAGCCCCACCGACATGGATTTCTTGATTGTCTCGTCGCACCAAACAGACTTGAGGAGCGATTTGCCCTGGTTCGAGGGGCTTACCCGCTAATGAAAAAGGGTTCCCTTTGAGGGTAACAGTTGCTGCCATAGAAGCGAAAATAGGGTAAATTAGGGAACAGCGAGGGTACTTTACAGGGGCTCGTACTCGATTCGAACATTTCCTTTCCGTCCCTGAGCATCATAAAAGTCTATGAATCGAAGCTTATAGTAGGTGGTAGGTCCCGTTCGCAGGACGAAGAAGCGGGAGAAATCAATCGTGTACGTACCCGTGTTGAAGTCATATCGTTTCCAGTCGTAGCCAATGGCATCCCGTTTCCGAGTGAAGGAAAGCCCCGATACCTGTGCATAGCCGAAGTTCTCATAGGGGATGTCAGCCGAGCGGACGATAGCGACCTCTGCTTCCTCCCCTAAGAGAGCTCCTAAAACAGGATACCAGCGAAACTGCTCCGGCTGGTCATAGAAAGGGTGGATGTACCGGGTAATGAGGAAGTCGGCCCGCCAAGGGGGAGCGATAGATGGTAGGATATTTTGATCCAGAGAAAGATAGGTGGGATCGGGGGAGACCGGAACCTGCCACTCTACAGGTGAGCTGCCATCGAGCTGGGTAGCCCGAATGAAAAGGATATTGCCTTCCCATCGGACCTGCACTTTTCGGTAGCGCTCGGTGGGACTGCGGTAAAAGACAGCTCCTCGATCCCTGTCCAGGAGGAAATACAGGACCTGCCCGGGAGAGAGAGGAGGAAGGGCCGCTGTATCCGCAAGGTCACATTTCCAGGAGGAGGTCTGAGTGGGGTCCGTAAGAGCTTGCCATTCCGTTTCCGTCAGAGGAGCAGCAAAGGCATAGAGCGCAGCATTCAGCCAGACCTGGTAGGTGCCTTGTCCAGAGTTGGGCTTCAAGACGAGGTCCCATGCGGTGCGAACGGCTTTATGGATTTCGCCCGACTCAAGCCGAATAAAAGCGACAGAGTCATATTCGGGTCCAGTGTGGGCTTCTATGAGGCGGCCTCCACTGCTATTGGGAAGCTTCCACGGTTTCTCTGGGCGGCGACAAGCGGTCCAAAAAAGAAATAAGCCCGACAGGGATAAGCACAGGAGCTTCTTCATAGCTGACCTTTTTGAAGGAGATATTCTATTCGGATGAAGGGGTACCGGCCCATGCCGACAGGGGAGTTAAATCCCCCTCCGCTGTGAACCCCTCCCGCGAGGTTGGCTTGTACATTGGTGATGTTCAAGGCATTTCGAAGGCCCAGCACGACATGGAAATGTCCTCGCCAGAAAGGACGACTTATAGAAAGGTCTAACCAGGGAAATCCCCCTATCCATCGCCACTGTACATTTCCTTCTTCGTCGCCGAGGAAAATAGGGGTCTGCCCCTGGTATTTGAAGAATCCATTCAAGGTAGTTTTTTTCCATGTGTAGCTGACCTGGGTAACTACTTCCCAGCCCCACCTCTCTCCTCTATATTGGGTAAAGGTAGCGCCAGTCATGAGGGAGAGGGTACGAGTTCGAAGCTCAGCTTTTGGCTGGATCCCCAG
>JANZYW010000007.1:6946-53154 GCA_026413325.1 Bacteroidia bacterium
TCCCTGGATGTTGTGATTGGTGAAAACCAGGTAGAGAAACTGCTCCCGGAGAGAAGGGGCGCGAAAGCCTCGGCTATATCCAATGCGCCAAGTGAGGCTGGAGAGGGGGGTCCAGCGAAGGTGGAGGGCAGGTAGGAAAGGAGCGCGATAGCGGGTATTGTACGCCCATCGGAAGCCTGGTCGGAGGGCCAGCGTAGGGAGGAGGTTCCACTCCCCCGTACCCCAGAGCGCATAGTCTCCCATTTCTGCTCGCCCACCCTGGATGCGTCCTCCTGTGAGGAGGGTGTGCTGGAGCTCGTGTCCGATTTGATAGGAGCTGTTTTCTCCTGTATAGGAGAGGCCCCCTCGAGCCCAGATATTGTGCTCTTGGGTGGAGTCCTGTTGGCCTTCTAAAGGAACCAGCGTTTCGGTTAGGGTGACGAGGTCTTTGTATACCACATTGCGAATGCGACGATAGGAGAGCAAAGCGACTTGCTGGTCCCACCGGAGTTTCTTGCTCAGGGTATATGTCATATCCAGAGCAGGCATAATCCGTCGGGTGTAGTAGTACTCGTCGAGAGAATAGATTCGATAAGGGGTGATCGTGGGCTCTTTGAGATTGAAGAAAACTTCGTTACTGAAAGGGAGTTGCAAGCGGATGCGCAAATGATCAGAAGGCCGAAATTGATAGGAGAGCAAGGCATTGTACTGTTCTCGGGGGCGCCAGAGCTGTGCGCGGGGTCGCTGGGGGTTGGGATCCCATCCATCGAAGTAATACCTGCCGCCGGCGAGGGAAACTCGGTGTTTAGCGGGTCCTCCTGCTACAGAGAACCCTGCATCATACACACCTATTCCTTCAAACTGAAACCGCCCTCGCGTTTCCCATTGGCAGCGACTGGTACGAGTGATGAGGTTGATGACCCCTCCCATGGCATCTGTTCCATAGAGGACGCTCATGGGCCCTTCTACGATTTCCACCCGATCTACTTCTGAAAGGGGGAGTTGAGCGAGGTCTATGCTTCCACTGACGCGTCCGATCACGGGTACGCCATCGATAAGTACCTTCACATGCTCCCCTCCGAGACCTTGTAGGGTGGCAAAGGTGCCGAGATTAGGGTCTTGAGCCATGCGGGTATTGAGCTCTGTCATGAGCGCTTGGGGAAGGTATAGGGCGCCTTGTGCCTGTAAACGTTCTGCGGTGAGGATCCGCACCGGATAGAGACTTCGTAGCTCCGTTACAGGGGCATATTGCCCAGTTATGATGTTCTCAGAGAGCTGATAGACAGGGCGTGTGAGAACGAAAGGGGTAGATGAGGGAAGCTCCCTTTCTTCTTGGATAGAGAGAAAACCTTCCGCACTAATCTCTATCCGATATATGCCTGGGGGGGCAGCGATCCCCCCCAGGCTATCGGTGTAGAATAGGAGACGAGCTCCAGTAGAGACATTTTGAAGGCGAACCTGGGCTCTGGCTACAGGCTTTCCTTCCTCATCCTGTACCTGGAGACTTTGCGCCCAGAGACAGATACTTCCGATGAGGGCCCAAGTGCCTTTTTTCATTTTCACTCAAAAGTAACATTTCGAGTCCAGAGGCCGTTTCGGGTGCGTATCCGCAGGAGGTAGAGACCGCTGGGGAGGTGGTTAGGCCGGGGAAGGAATACGGCTTCGTCTCCGAGTAGATCCTGGTGGAAGAGGAGCTGACCGGTCAGGGTCCACAGCTCTACTTCTGCGGAGGTTTCGGGTACGTGGAGGAAAAAGCCCTCTCTTGCGGGTTGGGGATAGACTTGGGGTTGGGTAGTAGAAGCCCTTTCTCCGAGAGCCGTGGCCGTCTGGAGGAGTGCTTTTTCGAAGACAGCTTTCCCTGTGCTGCTACCAGTGAAGCCTACAAATCGAAGCCGCCACAGGTTGCCTCCCTTGTCTCGTATGAGGAAGTACAGCGTATCGGCCAGGATCCAGCTGTTGCTCGCCATATCGAATCGTTTCCAATCATAGCCAATGGTGGAGGCACAGGAATCCAGTGTATAGGCAGAGGGGGTCAGGGTATCGGGGTTAGCGGAGGAGGAGAGGCGAACTCGGGCAGCTTTTACCCCGAGATTTTGAAGGACGCCCGTTACAGGATAAGGGGTGCCGTTGGGAGGGAGCAGCTCCAGATAAGGAGTAAAGACTACATCCCAAGCCGTATTGGCAGGCTCGAGGTTTAGGACCTGCTTCGTGAGGAGGTTTAGGTAGATGAAGTTACGGCCGCTTGCGGCGGTTTTATTCACTTCATACAACGTATCACCAGACCCATCCAAGTTGGCCACCCGTACATAATAAGTTGTCCCTTGGAGGCGTTGGATCCAGAGCTTTCTAAAGCTCCCTCCCGGTAGACCTATGATGTAAAGAGAATCCCCTGTGGTGATGTGGGTGATGAGGTCGTAGTTTCCCCATCCTACATCGAATGGATTTCCAGATGAAGCGGTCTGGTTCAAGGCACCTACTTCCCATCGACAGGTATTGTTATAGAGGCGAGCCACGGTATCGGAGAGGGAAAGAGTATTCCACCCATTCGTATCCTTAGAAGTCTGATATACTGTTACGCCTCGGGCATGATTGGCTCGGATGGCCGCTCCCCGTATCGGGATTTCGAATGCCAGGTGCCAGCTTGCTGCTGGAGCGGTCCCAACCTCCCCACCTTGTAAGCTGTAATATACCTGGTTAGCATAGCCGGCTCCCATTTCCACGCTGTCTCGGATGACTGTGATCTGAGCAGAGAGAGAAGCAACTCCTCCGAGGAGGAAGGCTGTTTTCAAAAAGTTCGTCGATTTCATATCGGGGCAAAGGTAACTGATTTATTTGGATTGAATCCAAATAGAGAGGAGAAGGTTCTACCCGAAAGCTGTATCTTGCCTTGTGCGAGTCGTCCTCATCGATGGAATGGGCCTTGTATATCGGGCCTATTTTGCTTTCGGAGACAAGCCTTTGCGGAATAGCGCTGGTCTAAATACAGCGGCTCCCTTTGGCTTTCTGGCTACACTTTTGGACCTATTGGAGGAGCTTCAGCCTACCCATTGGGGGGTAGCGTGGGATAGCTCTGAGCCTACCTTCCGTCATGAGAGCCTTGCGGGATATAAAGCGCAGCGTACCGCTCCTCCGGAGGAGATGACGCTTACCCTTCCGTATATCCACCGCCTTTGTGATGCCTTACGATTGTATCAAGCTGAAGTGGCGGGATATGAGGCGGACGATCTTTTAGCGGCGTGGGGAAGGGCTGCGTCAGGTCTATCGGAGGTAGAACGGGTTTGGCTAGTCTCAGCGGACAAAGACCTGGCTCAGCTCGTCTCAGAAAAGGTATATCTGTATCGTCCTGCTCGGGGTAAGGCTCCAGCCCAAAAGTTAGACCCAGCTGGTGTAAAAGCATATTTCGGGGTAGAGCCTTCTCAAATACCTGATTTCCTGGCATTAGTGGGAGATTCCAGTGATAACCTTCCTGGAGTGCGAGGGATAGGGGAGAAATTAGCTCAGCAGCTCCTGGCTGAATACCATTCCCTCGAAAACATCTACAAGCATTTACCTCTTCTTCCAAAGGGCTTGGCTCAGAAGTTAGAGGCAGGACGGGAAGCAGCTTATGCCACCTACCTATTGGCTCGTCTTGTCCCTCTCGGAGAAGAAGGTCGCCCTCTTCCGGAGAGCGCTCGTTTTATTCCTTCTCTTTTTGCGGTGCACCCTCCTCGGTGGGAGCTTCTTTTCCCTCTTCTGGAAGAGCTGGAGTTTCGCAAGCACAAGGAGCGGCTCGTAGCTTTCTGGAAGGCCAGAGGAGAGGATTCGCCTGTCGTTTCTCCTTCTTCCCAAAAAGTGCAGGGAGCCTCCTATATCGTACTTGATAGTCCAGAAGCTCTTCAAGCCTATCTTGAAAAGCTTCCCGCTGACAGTCCCGTTGCATTTGATACCGAGACTACGGACATACATCCGATGTATGCGGAGCTGGTGGGTATCTCTCTCTCATCGGCGGAAGGGGAAGCTATTTTTTGTCCGATTTCCCCTGATAGGTGGCCCGCTTGGCGAGAGGCCTTGCGCCCCTGGGCGGAGAGTTCGCGTCTCAAAGTAGCCCACAACCTCAAATATGATTGGGTGGTCTTGGCCCAAAATGGGTTGATTTGTAAAGGTCCCTTTTTTGATACCCTCCTTGCGGATTACCTCCTGGACCCAGAGAAACCCCATGGTTTAGATGACATTGCAAAAAGAGAACTGGGGCTCCAAAAGCTCCATTCTTACACGGCGCTCTTTGATGGGCTGAAGACCAAAGACATTCGCAAGGTCCCCGTAGATCGTTTGGCTTCGTATGCCTGCCAGGATGCGGATCTCACTTTGCGGTTATATCCCATTCTCCGAAGGGGGCTGGAAGCAAAAAATCTATCGTCCCTGTACGACCGAGTGGAGCTACCGCTCCTCACGTTGCTGGCTGATATAGAGCTGCGAGGCATCCGAGTCGATGCGGCCTATCTTCGAGATTTGAATGCAGAGTATGAGGGTGAGTTACATCGGCTCGAGAAGGAGGCCCATCGCATCGCAGGAGAGGCATTCAATCTGAACTCGCCTAAGCAGCTGGCTGATCTCCTCTTTGTCCGGCTGGGCTTGCCCGTCCAGCGGAAAACTCCCACAGGGCAGCCCGCTACCGATGAAGAAACGCTGCAAGCATTGGCTCATCAACATCCCCTCATAGATGTTCTCCTGCGTTATCGAGAGCTGTATAAGCTTCGCTATACCTATGGAGAGGGACTTTTGCGGAGTATCCATCCTGTGACGGGTCGGGTGCATACGACTTTCCAACAGGCGGTGGCCGCCACGGGTCGCCTCAGCTCTCAAAATCCGAACCTGCAAAATATCCCTATTCGCACCGAAGAAGGGAAGCGTTTTCGCAAAGCATTCATTCCAGGTAAACCAGGGTGGGTGCTTCTTTCGGCTGATTATTCTCAGATAGAGCTGCGCATAGCCGCTGCCCTCAGCGGGGATCCACAGATGATCAGAGATTTTCAGGAGGGAAGGGATATTCACACCGCCACGGCGCAGAGGCTCTTTGGAGTCCAGGAGGTGACCTCCGAGATGCGTCGTATTTCCAAGATGGTCAACTTTGGTATCATCTACGGAATCACAGCCCACGGACTGGTTCAGCGCCTTGGAGGAGGATTATCCCGTACAGAGGCACAAAAACTTATCGAGCAGTACTTCGCTCGGTATCCACGCGTCAAAGCCTACATAGAAGAGCAAATCGCCCGAGTTCGCGAGGTGGGGTATGCGGAGACACTGCTGGGCCGACGTCGATACATCCCCCATATCAACTCGCAAAATAAAGCACAGCGGGCTGAGGCTGAACGCCTGGCTATCAATACGCCTATCCAGGGCACGGCTGCCGATATGATAAAGTTGGCGATGCTTCGGGTATCGGAGAAATTGCGAGAGGTTCCTTTGCTTCTACAGATCCATGATGAGCTTCTGTGGGAGGTCTCTCGGGAATACCTCCCACAGGCTATCCCTGTGATTCACGAGGAGATGGTGGGGGCCTTGCCTCTTCCTAATCAGGTACCTGTAGAGGTAGAGATTCGGATTGGGCAAAACTGGCTTGAGATGCAGCGAGTAGAAGCAGCCAAGGCTTCGTAAGGTGGGATATAGCTTATCGTATCAGTACGAAAGCTCCCAATAGTAGGGGGCGGGATATATCTTCCGAAAAGCACGCTGTGCAGCTGCAAATACCTTTTGGGGGGCTCTTTTTCTCTGCTTGAGATACGTGATGTAGAAGCGCTCCATGAGCTCTCGTGTGGCCTCGTCATTTATTGGCCAGAGGCTGACCAGTACAGACTGGGCTCCAGCTTCCAGGAAAGCGCGAGGGTATTTGAAAATGCTGAGGAGCCACGAAGAAGAGAATCATGTAAGAGCGTTGTTCTTCCCTGAAACCTCAGAGCCTACTAACTATCTGCCTGCTTGGGCTTGAGTATGGTTTGTGCACTAAGGAGGGTTTTGAATAAGATTCCGATAAAGTGGTGCCAGTTGAGAATGAGAAAAAGCTCCAAAGCCGAGCTAATCCTCTTTTCTCATGAACTACAGGGACCATGGACAAAGGAGGAGAAATCAATCCGATCACTCAGACTCTGGTGAGAAGGTTTTATGTTGTTATGTTGTGCAGCACTTCCTTCGGCTTTATCGGGCCTTGGATCAGACGCAGAGCCAGAATGCTAAGCTCGCAGCTTTGTGCCAGTATTTCGCGGAAGCGGACCCGCACGAAGCAGCGTGGGTGGTGGAGCTGCTCAGGGGAGGGCATGCTCGTCGTTTCGTCTCTCCTCGCAAGCTGCGCGTTTGGCTGGCTGAGTATCTTTCCCTACCTATAGAGCTGGTAGAAGAGTGTTATCACCAGGTTGGCGATCTCTCTGAGACGATAGCCTTGCTTCTCCCCAATCGCCATCGGTCAGATGGGCAGCTTCCATCCCTGCCTTTCCTCACCGAAGAGGAGTTTCCTCGGGTTTCCCAGGCTTCAGAAGAAGATCAACGAGCGTGGCTTTTGACTTATTGGGAGAAGCTCAGTTTCTGGGAAGCCTTTCTTTTCCATAAGCTCCTCTTAGGAGCTATGCGAGTGGGGGTGGCTGAAGGCCTCGTTATTCGAGCTTTAGCAGAGACTTTTCAGCTTTCCGAAGCGCATATTTCCCACAAGCTCACCAGTGCAGGGAAGCCCTCCGCCTTTTTCTATGAGCATCTTCGCTCGGGCATTGAGGAGAGTTTAGAGCCCTACCCATTTTTCCTGGCCTATCCTGTAGAGGAGCTTGGAGCGCAGTTTGTCGACAAGTTGGGTGCCCCGTCCGACTATGTAGTGGAATGGAAGTGGGATGGCGTTCGTGTACAAGTGGTGTGTCGAGGAGGAAGAGTAGCTCTTTGGTCGCGAGGGGGAGTTTGTATTTCGGAGAGCTTCCCTGATTTACAGGCACGCTTCCAGCTTTTGCCTCCTGGCACTGTCGTAGATGGAGAGCTCTTGATTGCGAGAGAGGGACGGATATTCTCTTTTGCTGCTCTTCAACGACGACTTCTTCGCAAAAGGATTACCCCTTCATTGCTTCAAGAGCTACCAGCGACGATTTTTGTCTACGATATTTTGGAGTGGGAGGGTCAGGATCTTCGGACTCTCCCACTAATGTATCGAAGGGCCCTTTTAGAAGAAGTAGCTAAACGCTTTCCTTTTTTGGAGCTTTCGGCCCGGCTTTCCGTAGAGAGCTGGGAAGAGGTGGAGCGATGTAGGGCTGATCCTCCTCTCGGAGCGGAAGGGGTCATGCTCAAACGGAAAGACAGCCCTTATCTTACTGGACGTCGGCGAGGCTACTGGTGGAAATACAAAAGAGTACCTTTTTCTGTCGATGCGGTCTTAGTGTATGCCCAGCGGGGTCACGGCAGGCGATCGGGCTGGTTTACCGATCTTACTTTTGCCCTTTGGAATGAGAAAGGAGAGCTGGTAACCTTTGCAAAGGCCTATTCTGGGCTTACAGACGCAGAGATGCAAGAGCTAACCCGCTGGGTCCGTTCCCACGGAGTGGAGAAAGTGGGCCCCGTCGTGAAGGTGCCGCCCGTGTGGGTATTTGAGATTGGGTTTGAAGGCATTCAACCCTCTAATCGGCATAAATGTGGATATGCCGTGCGATTTCCACGTATCTTGCGGTGGCGGCGCGATAAGCCTCCTCAGGAGGCAGATACGGTTCAGGTGTTGGCTGCTCTCTCTCAGCATAGTTTTTAGGATGTTGTCCGATTCGACCGTTTTAGCCCTGTCGTAGGGGAGCTGGCATGAAAAGGTTTTTCAGGGGGGATTCTTTCCTATTTCAGAGGTGACTCTCTCGAGGACAGTTTTTCGGCTGTTTTTGGGTCGGACGGCTCCATCGCTTGAGATGTGTCGGCAAATAGAAATTCCCTGTGTGTATAAATGGGGTGCAGTGGTATTTACTTGAGGATGTGCATTTACTGTACCAGCAAGAAGGCCCCCCAGAAATACGGATGAGAGTACTGCTTTCGGAGCTTTCGCTGGGCGGTTCCCAGGGCTGAGAGGAGTTTCTCTGGATTGAATCGGTATTTGCTCCATGCTTGGTAAAAATGGGTCATCAAGGTGTGTGTGGCGCGATCTTCTACCTTCCAGAGACTAACCAGGACAGAGCGGGCCCCTGCTTCTATGAAAGCTCTTTGTAACCCATAAAGCCCCTCTCCTGTAATTTCACCCAAGCCTGTTTCACAGGCAGAGAGGGTGACCAGAGCGGTATTTTCTAAGCGGAGGGTACTTGCTTCCTGAGCGGTGAGAAACCCATCTTCGATTGTATTGACTGGGTAGAGGCTATCCCATATGCCCGCTCCACTGAGGAGGAGCCCGCTTTGAAGCATTGCCTGGAGCCCGCTGCCTCCAGAGAAGTAGCCGTGCGTAGCTATATGAAGAATAAGGGGGTTTTCTATGGTTTTCACGTAGGCCTCACTGGCATCGGAGCCTGTTCGAAAAGGTACTTTTAGGATAGAGGCGACTTGCTCTGCCTCCTTTTCTGCTCCAGGCAGGGGAGGGATTCCCTCTGGAAAAAGTCTATTTTTTACGCTGCGCACGCCCTCGACGAGTTCGGGAGAGGTCGTTTCATAGAAGAGTGGATTTCCCAGTACCACGGATGAAAGGGGGTCTCGACGAAGGGGAGGGGACTCTTTGAGAAGTTGCCGAGTGGTGGTGAGGTACAAAATGCGATAGCGGTCAGCAAGGTATTGCTTCCGCTGGGCGTCAAAGAGAGTATTCAAGTTTATCCGATGATAAATCCCATCCGGTGAGAAATAAATGCGTTGAACCTGTGCAGGCAAGAGGCTGTCCAGAAACTGCCATACCATTTTATACGGCCAGGATGTGGTAGGTGCGCCATCCGGGGAGATTTGTATGCTGTAGGCATTCAAGGCTTGTTTCTCCCACTTTGAGGACACCCATAGAAAGTGCAGCTTGAGACAGGTTCCTTGAGGGCCTCTGACCAGGAGGAAAAAGAGATATCCCACGTTATCTTTCTCTGGAGGAAGCCGTATTACCTCCACAGCGGCTTCTTTTCGAGAAAGCGGCGGGAAGTCAGGACCTGTGGTGGGGATGGGCAAGTAACGGCTTATCTCGGGTAGGCGCTGTGCTAATGCTCTTTCTGCTTCGACGACGGCGGCTTGGAGAGAATCTGTTTGATCGGTTTCCTCCTCTTTTGTACGGGAGGCATACACTTCTAATCGGCGGAGCCATTCTTCATACAGTCTCCGAACCGTAGAGTCCGACGAGCTGGAAACCAGACGTTGGATACCCTGAGATGAAGCTAAGACCAGGCCTTTCATGCTTCTTGCGACTCGATAGGCCCATATCGTCATTTCGGGATCGGTAGCTCTACCTTCCGCTACGTAGCGCTGGAGCTCGTAGAGATAGCGCATGAGCGTATTTTGCAGAAGGAGCCGGCGCTGGTGAGCAGAGAGAACGGGGAAGAGCCGCCGAACCACTTCAAAGCAGCGTAAGGAGAGGATTTTGTACAGACTATCTGCCTCTCGAGTGGCTCCAGACTGCCAAGCTGCTTTTGCCTTTAGGGAGAGCCAGAAAAGTACTTGTCCGTGGAGTGTATCCATTTGGTTTTTTCGATAGGCGTATGCTACTCCTTCCAGGAGGGAGTCTGCTATATGGGTTTCTTTTTTATGGAGATACATATGGGCTAAGTTGCAAAGCGTCAGTAGGTAGCGAAGGTGTAGCTTGCCTAAAGTTTGATCATACGCTCTCAGTACGAGCGTATAAAGAGATTCTGCAGAAAAGTAGCGATGGTGGTCCGCGTGCAGGTTGGCTAAGTTAGAGAGTACTCTGACGCATTCAGGATGATTTTCCCCCAGGGAACCTTTTTTCATATTGTAAGCCTCTATATAAAGGGACTCGGCTAAGACTGGATTTTGCATCTCATCATAGACATTGGCTAAGTTCATCAGCATGCTTGCTACTTCTGGGTGGGTGGGACCGAAAGTGGCCTTATAGATCTCGAGGGCTTGGGAGTAGGAGCGGTAGGCCTCCTCATAACGGCCTTGGTCGTATTGTAAGGACCCCAAGTTTCCGATCGGGTAGGCTAAGTACAGGTGAGAAGGGCCTATAGTCTGGCTGAAAATAAGGATCGTCTGACGATAGAGCGCTTCGGCTTTTTCTACCAGGCCCTTTTCATGGTATAAGTTGGCTAAGTTTTGGGCAGCTATAGCTGTGTACAGAGTAGGTGTTTCTGCCCGACGTAGTAGGGTGTAAGCTTCTGTGAGAAGGCTTTCTGCGATGTCGATATTCCCCCATTCGAGGTGGAGATTGCCGTGAGCCATGGTGGCCAGGGCATAATCGATGCTGTTTGGACCCAGGCTTGCGCGAAACTTCTCTCGAGCCAAAGTCGAGAAGGAATCGGCTTCGCTATAAGCCCCCTTTTTCTCACAGAGGTCCGCCAGATTTAGGATAGTGAGCGCTACAGCAGGGTGGGTAGGGAATAAGAGGCGATTCCCTATTTGGAGGGCTCTGTGAAGGAGCTTTTCTGCTTCTTCTAATCGAGTCTGGTCTGCTCGAAGGGCACCAAGGAGGCGGAGAACCAGCATATAGTCTAATGTCTCGAGGGTTTTGAAAGAGTCTGTGGCCATAGTGAGCAGTCTTTCCACCTCTTCGTAGTTTCCTTGTCGCCGGTGCAGCGTAGCTTGTACAAGTAAGAAGCGCAGCTTTCCCACAGGACCGCTCTGAAGGAGAAACTTGGCTGCTTTCTGCAAAAGAGAGTCCGCTTCTTCCCATCGCTGCTCTTCTATGCGGCAAAAAGCCATCCCGGAAAGGGCCCACATAAGATTTTCTGGATTCGAAGTGCTTGACAGGAGGGCTTCGTATCTTCTATAAGCTTCAGGATAGTTCCCCCACCAGAAGAGGCTGTCCGCTTCTGCTTCAGGGGGTGGCTGAGCTCCGAGTAAGCCTGCGACGAGGAAACCTATTAGCTTTCTTCGCATCTTTCAAAGTACCGAGAATTTTGCGATAATCATTCGGCTGCGTTCGCTGTTGTAGGTTTGCCCTTATGGATCCGATTCGAAGAGCGAAGATAGAAGAGCTGCGCCGATTAGGGATAGATCCTTTTCCTACCGAGCCTTTCCAGACCAATACCACCGCAGCGGAGATTCTCCGGTACTATCCTCAGCAGAAGCTGGACTTCAAGGCGGTGCGCATAGCGGGCCGCCTTTGGAGGAAAAGACTGATGGGTAAGGCGTCTTTTGCTGTACTGAGAGATGAGACTGGTGACATTCAGCTGTATTTTCAGAGAGATGATTTTTTGGATAAACCTGAAAT
This sequence comes from Bacteroidia bacterium, assembly GCA_026413325.1. GTDB lineage: Bacteria > Bacteroidota > Bacteroidia > SpSt-205 > SpSt-205 > SpSt-205. The sequence continues at coordinate 18,252 of JANZYW010000007.1, forward strand.
GTATGACAGTGTATTTAAGAAGCTTCTCGATTTAGGTGATATTATTGGCGTAGAAGGATTCGTTTTTACTACCAAAACGGGGGAGATAACTATCCACGTACGACACTTTCGGCTTCTCTCTAAGTGTTTGCGTTCCCTCCCTATCGAGAAGGAAACTGAGGAGAGGACCTACGCGGCTTTCACTGATCCAGAGCTGCGATATCGGATGCGGTATGTGGATCTCATCGTACATCCGGGGGTGCGTGAACTTTTTCGAAGACGTACGGCTATCGTGCAAGCGATTCGTGATTTCTTCAATGCGAAAGGCTATCTGGAAGTAGAGACTCCTATCCTTCAGCCAGTGTATGGAGGGGCTTTTGCTCGTCCTTTTGTCACCCATCATCACGCGCTAAATATGGAGCTTTTCCTCCGCATTTCGAATGAGCTCTATCTAAAGAGGCTTATTGTAGGTGGTTATACAGGTGTATATGAGTTTTCTAAAGATTTTCGTAATGAAGGCATAGATAGGTATCATAATCCAGAGTTTACGCAAGTGGAGCTATATGTGGCTTTTCAGGATTACTATTGGATGATGGAGCTGGTAGAGCAGCTTCTGGAGGGTGTGGTACGAAAAGTAGTGGGAAACTTGAGACTTTCATATGAAGGCCGGGAGATAGATTTCACGGCTCCTTTTGCTCGTATGCGGTACTATGAGGCCTTAGAGAGAGAGGTAGGAAAAGATGTGAGACGCCTTTCTGAGAGAGAGCTGATTCAGCTCCTCCATGAGCGAAATATCCCTCTGCCGGAGCCTCCCTATGAACGCATAGACCTTGTCTCTCAGCTATTTGACAAGCTCGTGGAGCCTGCCTGTATCCAGCCTACTTTCATTCTCGACTATCCGGTAGAGGTAAGCCCTCTTGCTAAGCGGCATCGGTCCGAGGAGGGCGTAGTAGAGCGCTTTGAGCTCATCGTGGCAGGTAAAGAACTGGCAAATGCCTATTCAGAGCTGAACGACCCTTTAGATCAGCGGGAGCGGCTCGAGCGACAAGCCGCACTTCGAGCTGCGGGAGGGTTGGAAGCGATGCCGATGGACGAGGACTTTTTGCGAGCGCTGGAGTATGGATTACCCCCCACTGCGGGATTAGGATTGGGCATCGATCGCTTGACCATGATCTTATGTGATGCTCCGAGCATTCAAGAAGTACTGCTTTTTCCTCTCCTCCGTCCCGAGCCCCCTCTCGAAGCTGATAGGTAGGCTCTGTCCTGTAGAGCTATGCGATTGGTCTCAAAATGCCGTGTGTGAGCCTTAGGAGGGTCACCTATAGGAAGAAAAGATTTATTTCCGGTAAGACCTTCCCCGTGGCGTTCTGATAGTTGTGCGGAAGCCAAAAGATTGTATATTTGTGTATGGCTCTTCCTATGACCATAGAGGAGGCGAAGGAGCTCATCAAGGAGTTCTTGCGGGAGCCTGAGCTGCGTAAGCTCGTAGAACAGGAGCTTTCGCAGTACTTTGCGTTGAAGGAGCCTACGGAGCTGCGTATCGATCGTTTGTATCAGGAGTTGGTTCGGCTCCGAGAAGAGAGTGAGCGTCGGTGGGAGGTATTTGAGTCGGAGCTGAAGGCGCTTCGGGTTCGGATGGAGGAGAAAGATGCAGAGTACCAGCGTCGATGGGAGGAACAGAATGCGGAGTACCAGCGTCGATGGGAGAAGCATGAAAAGCATTTAGAAGAGCACTACCGAGAACTAGTGGAGCTTCGTAAGCTATTCAAAGAATGTAGGGGCTATCGGGGATCGCTGGGGCTATCGAATGGAGCATACCTTTCGTGAGACTATCAAAGGTATTTTAGAGAGGCAATCTGGCGTGAAGGTCGAGCGGTATATTCAGAAAGATACAGACGGCTTTGTTTTTGGCAGGCCGGCTCCTATTCGAAATGGGGGAGTGATCGCCGCTGAGATTAAGTCGTCTATGGATGAGGATGCGGTGTATGTCTTTTTGCGGAAGGTAGAGTTCTATGAACGACGAGAGGGAGTGAAGGTTCAACGTCGGATTGTCATATCTCCGATGATCTATCCCGAAGCGCTCCGGGTGGCCGAAGCGGAGGGGGTCGAAGTGTACAGTTATCCCGAGGAGCTGTAGTCAGCTTCTCTTTTCTCAGGGGTAGGGCATCGCATGTCTGATGGACTGGAAGGGGGGTAAGGTTATGGGCTAATGAGGAGTCCAGCTCGAACTCGCTCCAAGAACTCGTCAAATATAGCGTGGCTATCATGGGGTCCTGGGCAGGCTTCTGGGTGATATTGAACACCTTGAAGGGGGAGGTATTTATGTACGAAGCCTTCCACGGTATGGTCATTGAGATTGATATGGGAGAGTAAAAGGTCGGGATGCGCTTTGAGTACTTCTTTCTCGATAGCGAATCCGTGATTTTGAGAAGTGATGGATAGCTTCCCTGTTCGTAAATCTTTCACGGGATGGTTACTTCCCCGATGTCCATACAAGAGCTTGTAGGTAGGCACATGAAGGGCTAAGCTCAAGATTTGGTGTCCTAAGCATATCCCCAGGATAGGCTTTCGAGTTTCTATGATGTGTCTGGCAGTTTCCACTGCGTAAGGCATGGCGGCGGGGTCACCAGGGCCATTGGAGAGGAGGAAACCCGAAGGTTCAAATACAGAAAGTTCCCTCCAGGAAGTAGATGCCGGGAAGACTCCCACGCAGGCCCCTCTCTGTACGAGGTGGTCTATAATCGCTTTTTTGACGCCAAAGTCCAGGAGGGCTATCCGTGGACCGTTGGCATCACCCAGTACGTAGGGTTTTGGAGTAGTTACCTGAGAGGCCAGTTCTTGTCCATTCATAGGAGGGTAGGCTGCTAACTGAGCCCTAAGCTCTTCGGTGGGAGGGTTTGTGCTGATGAGGGCGTTTTGAGCGCCTCGTTGTCGAATGCGTCGTACCAGTGCGCGGGTGTCGATACCTGCAATAGCTGGAATGTTATGCATCCGGAGATATTCTGGGAGGCCTACTGCCCGTCCAGGTCTACTGAAAAAACTACTAATGTGTCGAGCCACGAGCCCCTGTATGGTAGGTTTCTCATGTTGCCATTCTTCCGCGGCGGTGCCATAGTTGCCTATATGGGGTAGTGTCATGATGAGGATCTGTCCGTAGTAAGAGGGGTCAGTAAATATCTCGGGGTAGCCAGTAAGGGCGGTATGAAATACGATTTCTCCGATGTATGTTCCTTCTGCCCCTACTGAGATTCCCTCTGCTTGCCAGCCGTCTGCGAGAAGGAGATAGGCTTTTTTCATTTTGTCAGTCGGGGTTGCGAATCGGAACGGACTCGAAGGGGGGAAGCTCCCCTTTTCGGAGAGAATCTAAAATAGCATCCAGTTTGTGAGGGGTAACGGAAAAAACCATTCGTCGTCCCTCTATTTGTACAGCGGGAGCCGTATCACATGCTCCGAGGCATTCTGCCTCTCGAAACCAGAAAAGCCCATCGGGGCTAACGCCCTCTTGGTTTAGGGAGAGGCTTTCTTCTGCATAGTCCCATAGTTCTCGTCCTCCACACTCTCCACAGGTGAAGCATGTACAGATTTCTATGAGCCATTTTCCCTTTCGTTGGGTGAGATACATAGTGTAGAAAGTGGCGACGCCTTCTACGTGGGCGTAAGGGAGTCCTAACGTTTCTGCGACCAGGCGGAGGATAGGAGGAGTTAGTTCTCCGAATTTCTCTTGGGCGAGCCACAGCGTAGGCATGACGGCACTCTGGCGGGTGGGATATTTTCGACAGAAGGCTTCTATCTGATTTTTCTCAGCTGGGGAGAAAGTGGGTGTATCCATTTTGGCAAAGCTACATAACGTGCTGCTAACTTTGCCCGATGCAGCTTGTCGTAGCTGGTACGATGGCCTTGGATACGATTGAAACTCCTTTTGGTCGAGCGGAGCGGGTGGTCGGGGGAGCCGCTACCTACATCGCATTGGCCGCTTCCTACTTTACTCGGCCGATAGGGGTCGTCTCCATCATTGGCACAGATTATCCCTCTGAGATGCAGATAGAGCTGGAGCGCCGGGGAGTGGATTTATCTGGCGTAGTTCGTCATCTAACCCGTCCCTCTTTCTTCTGGGCGGGTCGGTACCATGCAGATATGCAGAGCCGAGACACTTTAGAGACGCAGCTCAACGTCTTAGAAGAGTTTCCCCAGACGGTCCCTCTCTCCTATCAGAGTGCCTCTTTTCTTCTTTTAGGAAACTTAGATCCGAAGCTTCAAAAGCGGATTTATGACCAGATATCTCCACGTCCTCTGGTCGTCCTATTGGATACGATGAATTTCTGGATCCATGGCTCCAGAGAGGCACTGGAAGAGATCATTGCGGAGGTAGATATTCTTTCCCTCAACGATGAGGAGGTTCGTCAGTTAGCAGGGGACTACTCGCTGCGCCGCTGTGCTCGTACTTTACTCGCAAAGGGACCTCGTTATCTTCTCGTCAAGAAAGGAGAAAATGGAGCTCTTCTTTTTTCTCGAGAAGGAGAAACCTACTTTTTCCCTGCCTATCCTTTGGAGGAAGTGTTTGACCCGACAGGAGCAGGGGATACCTTCGCGGGGGCACTCATGGGATATATCGCCAGTCAGGGAGAGCTGTCGATAGAGGTCCTCAAGGAAGCGATCGTGCAGGGGACAGTCTTAGCGAGTATGTGTGTGGAGCGTTTCGGTCCCGAAGCCTTGCTCTCGGCATCCAGAGAAGAGATAGAGCGGCGACGGGAGCAGCTTATCCGAATGAGTCACTTTATTCGTGTACCGACTTGAGGGTTTGCTAAGGGATAAATATCAGGTGGGGTCAGGGAAGAAGAGATTCAAAAGGGGCTGAGGAAATAAAGACACAAGGAGAGGCCTTGAGCGCCTCAGGTTCATTTTCACGGTTGGGGGGAGAGGGGGGTGAGATAGAGTTTTTCTCTCCGCTCATCTGTCCAGAAAATCCATACCTTTTCTTGCCAGGGGATAAGAACTGCTTCTGCCGCAGCTCCCGGTAGACGGATGGGCTTTAGATTGTCCGGACGGCGGCCTTGATGCAGGGTGTGTCCGGTCGTCATCTGAAGCAGGAGCCAGTATTCCTCTCCATTTTGGAGGATCTGCCAGCGGCTTCGCTCTGGTACGGGGGTAAGGAGTATACCTTTCTCTCGTAGCTCGCCTGTCGGAGAAAAACGGGCATACACCAAATCCCATCGATTTGACCCTGAAGTGGCTAAGGCGGTGAGCAGCAGGTCGCCTCCTTGTAGGAGGAGAAGGGAAGGATAAAGATGGTGTCGATAGGGAAAGGGGGAGGTCTTTTGCCATAGGATTTCTCCGTGGGGTGAGAGTGCGAAGATGCGTAGATTCTGTTCATAGGGTCCTGGCGACTCTTCGCAGAAAGTGACAAATAGGACTCCTTCGGGAGTACAGATGCTTTGAAGGAAACGCTGAGGTTTGCTGGTGGGAGAGAGTAGAGTAGGAGAGTTTGGTATTTCTCCCAGAGGGGCGTGGGCATACAAGATCTGATAGCGATGGGCTACTTCTTCTTGCCACACGTGATGGGCAGTGTTTTCTCCTGGTGTGAAGAAAATGTAAGCACTATTTTGAAGGGGGGGCTTGGCCCGCCAGCCTGCTTCGGGAGCGGGAGGCCACACACTCCGCAAATACAAGTCGAATCCCGTCTCTTCCATGCTGCGATTGTCGGTCCAGCTTGCATATAGGCGATGAGGATGTCTTATCCAGTTCGCTTCGTTCTGGACTCGGTCGGCTCCACAAACGAGAAAAGGCTTAGGGAGGAATACTTTTTTTCCAGAAGGGATGAGGGCTTGGGCGAAAAGGTCGCTTTCTACGTCGGACTCTTGGCCTTGCCAGAGGACCCAGAGGGTATCTCTAAAGAAAATAACTTTTGCATCTCGTTGGGAGAGGGTTGGCTGAGGCGCTATCGGCATCCCTTGTGCGGGCCAGCGGGAGGGGGCAGCGGAAGAGAGCTGTTGTAAGTAGAGCTGAGGTTTGCCTGCCGAGTCTCTGTCATCAGCCCAGAGAAGAAAGAGGTCTTTTCCCCGGGAGTAGGCTTGTAGCTGGGAAATTCGAGCATAGGGACGGGAGAGATTGCCTGCCAATCGTTTGTGGAGGCGTATTTCTCCTTGAGTGGTGACAAGGGCTATGTGAGGATAGGTACCTTCTTGTGGTTTGTCTTCCAGGTAGGCTACCCAGAAATACTGAAAGTCTTGGGTCGCTGTGCGGAGGCTATGTTGTTGGTGAGGATTGGTGGCTAAAGGCCGTCCGGCAAACTCCCACTGGGGCTTTACCGAAGCGGAATATCGTTGCATGTAGATATCGGCTTGGAGATGGCGATTGTCTATCCACACTGCGATCATCTCGTTTTGAAAGTAGTCCAAAATCAAATGAGGACTGCGTTGTGGACCGGGTAATTCCACCAAGGTTACGCCTTTAGAGGGAAGGAGCGGCTTTCCTGAACTGATCTCTACCCGTTGGAAATAAAGGTCCCAGTCCTGGTTGCGGTTGTCTTCCCATACGATGAGAAGGTCGGTACCTCTCTTATAGAGGCGAGGATTCTGCTGATCCCCTGCTTCCAGACAGAGAGGCTTCTCGTAGAGAAGGTTTCCATTTCGGTTGTATCGAATGAGGTACAAGTCTTTTCCCGCCCCGCCTATGGAAGCGCTTTCGTAGACGCCCAGGATACCCCCGTAGCCGTCTCCGATGAACTCTGCTGCTTCGACACTTCGGTGGAGGCCGGAGAGGGAGCGGGGGCCCTGTTCTGCTTCCCCATTCCAGCGCCACTTCTGGATACGCAGCTCCCACCTATCGCCTACGTAACTTTCCCATAAGACTAAGAAGCCCTCTAATCCACTCGGGATAAAGCGGCCTTTTCGCTGAGGCCGTTCCCGAGAATCAATCGATGTCGCAAAAAGCTGGCTTCCAGTGGCACTCCACCCTTGGAGAGAGAGAGTTTGGTCCTCCTCAAGAAGGAGAACTACCCCCCCCTCAGGATGGGGGAGTAGGGCGATGTGATGAGCTTTTTGCGGTAGACGCAGTTTCCATTGAAAGAGGCCTTCTGGCTCTATTGCACAGACAGCCATATGATGTGGCGTACTCCAAGCCGCGTATAGCCATCCTTTTTCGCCGACGACGGCATTCCAGGTACGCACGCCCACTGTATCTTCGCAGGAGAGACACAATCCATTTCGCCCTATGTTTTCATAACCGCTGGTATCAATATGGTGGACAAAGAGATCGACCTTTCCCGCTCGTGTGGCGATATAACCGACCCAAGCGTCTTGCGCAAGACCGCTAAATAGCTGAAGCTCCTGAGCAGATTGGGCATAAGCGGTGGAAAACTGCCACATTTGTAGCCAGACAAGGAGGAGAGATCCCATCCCAGCAAAGGTAAGCCTATCCTTTCCCTCTCCCTATATTTGCCCGCATGATTAAAGCGCATCAGAAGGTAGCGTGGGTTTCGCTGCCTTTTGTACTATTTGGCTGCTGTCAAGATACGCTTTCATACAACCCTTCTAATGAGACGTATTATATACCTGATCCAGAAGCGCGTTTTTGTGTCGGGATACCTGAGGGCAATGGACGAATGCTGGTGCATTTTTACCCCAATCATGAATGGTCATATGGTTTGGAGGTGCGTACCCAGGGGCCCGCTTCCGCCAATACAAAAGCTTTTGCTATCACATCCTCTGATGCGAATCACTCAGAGGATAAGTTCATCCTCTATGGAGATGGGAGAGGTCATGCTACTGCCCCCTTTACTTTCGAAGCCCCGATCCAAGTACGAGAAATCTATGCCAAGGAAGGACAGACAAAATGGCCTGACTACGTTTTTGCTCCTAACTACCCTTTACCTTCCTTATCTGACGTGGCGAAACATATTGAGAAGTATCGCCATTTACCAGGTCTTCCTTCCGCTGAGGAAGTCAGAAAGAAAGGGTATTCTCTCCTCGATGTGCAAACAGCTCTGGTAGAAAAAGTAGAGGAGCTTACTTTGTATGTACTCTCTCTCCAGCGCCAAGTAGACTCTCTCAAGACAGCCCTTGCCCTTTGTCAGAAGCCGGTGAAGTAATGGAACTTCGTTACCTTTGTTGCGGTTTTCATATGCAAATGAAATTCCCTATGCGCTGGCTATTCTTCTTTAGCCTTTTCACGTGGATGTGGGCACAAGATGGCAAAGCCCTTTTCCAGGCCAACTGTGCTTCGTGCCATGCCGTCAATCGTCGGGTAGTGGGTCCTGCTCTCAAAGGAGCCCATGAACGTTGGGGTAACGATGAAGCGGAAATGGTCAAGTTCATTCAGAATTCCCAGGCATATATAAATGGAAATTTCAAAAATACCGCTTATGCCAAAAAGCTTTATGAAGAATATAATAAGGCTGTGATGACTGCCTTCACTGGTCTGTCTGAGGCCGAGATTAGGGCTATTTTAGGCTACATAAAGGCGGAGACGGAGGCTCTTGCTGCTGCGGCCAAGCCGGCAGGCGAGGCGTCGACTTCAGCAGGAGCCGTCTCAGGTGGTGGAGCTGATATAAGCCCGATTCTCTGGGTATTGGTACTGGCCCTTGGGGCTATTGCAGTTGCCCTTCTTGTTGCGACCCTTGCGCTGGCTCGCTTGCTCCGACCTGAGGTGGACTTGGCTCGTCCCTCCGCCTGGGATAAGCTGCGGAAAGCACTTGCTTCTCGTACTTTCATCGGATTAGCCGCCCTTTTAGGTTTCTTATGGCTTAGCAGTGCTACTGTCAAAAAGGCTCGGAAAGTGGGTCTGCACCAGGGATATCAGCCAGTCCAGCCTGTAGCCTTTTCTCACAAGACACACGCGGGGGAGTATAAGATCGCCTGCCAGTATTGTCACATCGGGGTTGAGAAGGGTAAGTCAGCTACAATCCCTTCTACCAATATCTGTATGAACTGTCATACGTACATCCAAGAGGGTTCTCGCTATGGTACGAAAGAGATAGCGAAGATTCTTGCCTCTTATGAATCGGGCAAACCGATAGAGTGGGTTCGTGTCCATAACCTCCCTGACCTGGTCTATTTCAACCACGCCCAGCATGTTAGAGTAGGGGGCATCGCATGCCAGACCTGCCATGGTCCGGTAGAGGAGATGGAAGAGGTGTATCAATATAGTGACCTGAGCATGGGATGGTGTATCAACTGCCATCGCCAAACCAAGGTAGATCTGACAGCGAATCCTTATTACGCCCGCTTGCATGAGCAGCTCAAGGAAAAAGAGGTTACCGTCGAGCAGCTCGGTGGGTTAGAATGTTCCAAATGCCACTACTAAAAGAGCCAATCTATGCGCGACTTTTCTCGAGATATCCCCGTTGAAGCCCTCTTTGAGGAGGGCACTTCCTCTAACAGACGTGATTTCCTCAAGTGGTGTGGTATCACTGTCAGTGCGGCGGTACTTGCTGCCTGTGAAAAAACACCCGTAAAGTATGCTCTCCCCTATGTGAAGAAGCCCGCAGAGCATACCCCGAGTGTCCCAGATTATTATGCCTCTACCTATTTTGATGGGCAGCTCTTTCAGTCTGTCCTCGTAAAAGTGCGGGATGGACGACCTATAAAGATAGAAGGCAATCCTTCCTACTCTCCTGCTGGGGGAGGCACGCATCCTCGAGGTCAAGCGTCTATACTCCCTCTTTACGACCACACCCGACTGCAGAAGCCTCTTTTGAATGGTCAGCCGGTGGACTGGAGTGCACTGGGGACGTCTTTCACGGAGCAACTCAAAGCGCAAGATGCCCAAGGCAAAATCATTTACCTCATCACCCCACCGATCATCAGTCCCAGTTTGCAAGCTTTGATACAGGAGTGGTTAGGTATCTTCAAACACGGCCGTCATATTATTTACGAAGCTGAGTCTTACGATGCGCTGCTATCAGTGCATGAAGCCCTTTTTGGTCGGCGTGTCCTCCCTACCTATCGATTTGATAAGGCACAAGTGATAGTGGGTTTCAATGCAGACTTCCTGGGTACATGGATAGACCCCACTACTTATGCACGGCAGTGGTCTCAGAATCGTCATCTCTATGAGGGGCGAAATGATATGTCTCTTCATATTCAATTTGAGTCTGTACCCACTATTACGGGGCTCAGTGCGGATCGACGGATAGCAGCCTCTCCTTTCGAGGTTCGACGGGCGATTCTCAGTCTCTATAATAAGCTTGCTGAACTCGCGGGGCAGGCCCCTCTTACTGACGAGCGCTGGGATACTCCTGGGGGAGACGTGGCTTATACAGCGCAGAAGCTCTGGGAAGCTCGTGGAAAAGCATTAGTTGTCACCCGTTCTCATAGTCCAGCTCTTCAGGCCGTCGTAGCGGGTATTAATCTTCTACTCGATGCATACGGGAACACTGCCTATGTCGATCCTGCCTGTTTTCTGAGGGGAGGGAAAGAAGCAGACTTTGAAGCTTTCCTATCTGATGCCCTTGAGAATCGAGTAGGAGCAGTTCTCTTTTATCAGGTAAACCCGATCTATAGTTATCCCGATGCACAGCGGGTCGAGCAAAGCCTGAAAGCCATCCCCATCACTGCAGCCATCCATACTCACTTACATGAGACAGCTCAGCTCTGTCAGTACGCTTTCTCAGAAAATCACTATCTGGAGAGCTGGGGCGATGCACAGCCCTATGAAGGCCTCTATACCTTGCAACAGCCCACTATTTCTCGGATATTTTCCACTCGCTCTTTTCCGGAGATTCTCTTGGGGTGGCTCGGGCGCTCTGAGTCGCACTTGGACTATCTCAAGGCTTTCTGGACTAAACAAGTGTATCCAGCCTACAAAGCCTATATCAAAGCGCTCGAATCAGGAAAAGCTACTCCTTTTTGGGGTGGAGTAGAAAGTCCTGTATCGGGAGAAACTCCCGAGAATTTCTGGGTGAACGCTCTGGAACGGGGAGTGGTCGATCTCACGATACTTCCTTCTAAGCAACCCAAGGTACAGTGGAAACCCACCGAATGGATAGCCCAGATACCTACTGAGGAGAAAGCCCCCCTGACGCTTTATTTGTACGAGAAAGTAGGGATTGGAGATGGTACACAAGCGGGTAATCCTTGGCTTCAAGAGTTACCAGACCCTGTTTCTCGGGTGGCATGGGATAACTACATCGTTATTTCTCCCGTTTTGGCTCGAGAAAAGGGCCTACAAACGAATGATGTAGCTCGCATCACCGCTGGGGAGCAGAGCATGGAGTTACCTGTGTATGTCCTCCCTGGGGTGGCAGTGGATACCATCGGTGTGGCGATAGGGTATGGGCGGAAGGCAGGAGGAAGAGCGGCTGTAGGTATCGGTCAAAACGGCTATCCTTTCTTCAGTAGGCTTCCCTCTGGGCATCGGACCTGTGTGGTGTCGAACGTCTCGCTTCAGAAGACAGGACAGACGTATGAGCTCGCCCGTGTCCAGCAGTGGGAGACCTATGTGGGCCGAGAGTACATTCGGGAAACCTCCCTCACTGCCTACAAAGCCGATCCCCACGCCGGCAACCACGAAGAGCCGAAGCTCATCAACCTGTGGTGGAAAGAGCATCCGATGCCTGGCCATCGATGGGGAATGGCTATAGACCTTACTGCTTGTATCGGCTGTGGGGCTTGTGTCGTGGCTTGTGTGGCGGAAAACAATATCCCTGTCGTTGGACGTGATGAAATGCGACGAGGGAGAGACATGCATTGGATTCGAATCGACCGCTATTTCACCTCAGTGGCAGGACACACGGGGAAGGCAGAAGAATTTCCTCCTCCCCCCGCAGAAGATTTCCCTCGTGCTTTCTTCCAGCCCATGTTATGCCAACATTGCGACCATGCTCCCTGTGAGACTGTGTGCCCCGTTCTCGCTATCGCCCATAGCTCTGAAGGCATCAATCAACAAGTCTATAATCGCTGTGTAGGCACCCGATATTGTGCCAACAACTGCCCGTACAAAGTGCGTCGCTTCAACTGGTTTGATTACACCAATGCAGAAAATTGGGCCTTCAATCCAGTGGATGAGCTGGGCCGAATGGTGCTCAATCCCGATGTGACCGTTCGGGCTCGAGGAGTGATGGAGAAGTGCAGCTTTTGTGTACAACGGATACAGGCGGCTAAGCTGGAGGCTAAAAAGGAAAGACGCCCCCTTCGCGATGGGGATGTCAAGACAGCTTGTCAGCAGGCTTGCCCTACCGGCGGTATTACCTTCGGAGATCTGAATGATCCTGAGAGCCTTGTTTCCAAACGTACATCCGAACCTCGGGGGTACTACGCTCTGTCTGAGTTGAATGTGCGGCCTTCTATCCGCTATCTGGTCAAAGTACGCAATGCAGAAATCCCTCAACCGAAACAACACGCATAGTTATGTTTGAGAGTCCGATACGAGAGCCACTCATTTTGGGGCGGAAAACCTATCGTCAGATTACAGATGACCTCGTGGCCCCTATATTAGGCCCAGCCAGCTGGAAGTGGTATGTGACTACTGCTTTTACTGCGGCGGTAATGTTTGCTGGTTTCGCAGCGATAGCCTATACCCTCTGGGTGGGGATCGGAACATGGGGGCTCAATAAGACCGTGGGCTGGGCTTTCGACATCACGAACTTTGTCTTCTGGATAGGCATCGGTCATGCAGGGACACTCATATCGGCTATTCTTTTGCTCTTTAGACAGCGGTGGCGTATGGCTATCAATAGAGCAGCAGAGGCCATGACCATATTTGCCGTGATTTGCGCTGGTCTCTTCCCCATCATACATATGGGCAGACCTTGGCTGGCTTTCTGGGTACTTCCCCTCCCTAATACACATGGTTCTCTTTGGGTTAACTTCAACTCTCCTCTTCTATGGGACGTTTTTGCCATCAGCACGTATTTTACGATTTCGCTTTTATTCTGGTATACAGGACTCATACCTGACTTGGCGATGGTCCGGGACCGGGCGAAGCCTGGAAGCTTTGCTCGGTGGGCCTATGGCATCCTGGCTTTCGGTTGGACAGGAAGTGCTAAGCAGTGGCAGCGATTCGAAGCGGTTTCCCTCGTACTGGCAGGACTTTCTACTCCTCTCGTTCTTTCTGTGCATTCCATCGTGAGCTTCGACTTTGCCACCTCTATACTGCCGGGATGGCATACGACGATCTTTCCTCCCTACTTCGTAGCGGGTGCGATTTTCTCAGGCTTCGGCATGGTACTTACCTTGATGATCGTCACCCGTGAAGTCCTGAATCTCAAAGACTACATTACGCTGGAGCATATCGACGCCATGGCGAAAGTTACCCTTGCTACGGGTATGATGGTAGGGTTTGCCTATGCTACGGAGTTCTTTATAGCCTGGTATTCTGGATCATATTGGGAGCGGTATATCTTTCTCAATCGCGCTTTTGGTCCTTACTGGTGGTCCTACTGGGCTATGGTCAGCTGCAATCTTTTTATTCCGCAGGTCTTCTGGTTCAAGAAGCTCAGAAGAAGTCCGTGGTTTGTATTTGTGATTTCTATTTTTGTAAACATAGGTATGTGGTTTGAGCGGTTTGTGATTATCGTGACATCTCTTCATCGTGATTTTCTATCCTCTTCTTGGCGCATGTATGCTCCTACCTGGGTAGAAGTGACGATTTTTGCGGGCACGTTTGGTCTATTTCTCACACTATATCTTCTCTTTGCTCGCTATCTCCCCGTCATCGCAGCCGCTGAGACTAAGAGTATCCTCAAGACCTCTGGAGATCAGTATGCAGGGGTTTCTTGGGAAGCGTATCAAGCACGAAAACGGGAAGGGGCGATTGCTCCTGCTTTTCATCCTGCAATGGATCCGGATTCTCCCCACTCCTAATCATACTTAGTCTATGGCGAAGTATCTCATAGCCTTATATGAAGAGGAGGATAAGCTCCTCAGTGCTGTGGAAGCCCTTCAAAAAGAAGGAATTCCTCTCCATGAAGTTTGTACGCCTTATCCTGTACATGGGTTAGATCAGGCCTTACATCTTCGAAAGTCCCGCTTGCCGGATGCTGCATTCGTCTATGGGGCTTTGGGGACGTTATCCGCTTTATCCATGCAGATCTATATGTACACTATCGATTGGCCTGTCAATATTGGCGGCAAATCACATTTGCCCTTCCCGAGTTTTATCCCGATCACCTTCGAGCTAACTGTACTTTTTGCAGGTGTACTCATGTTCTTTTCCTATCTGGCGGTTAATCGTTTTTATCCCGGGAAAAAAGCGGTGGTATATGATTCGCGTCAAACGGACGATGCGATGGTCGTCGCTATTGCAGAGCAGACTGCTTGGGAGGCTGCTCGAGCTATATTCGAGAAAACAGGTGCCGCAGAGGCTAAAATAGTCGAACTATGAAGAGCATTCACTTTGTCTTTGCTTACTCGTCTCTACTTATCCTCCTTTCAGCATGCGCAGCCTCAGACCCTACTGATACGGGGGTAGAGTATGCGCCGCAGATGTACCACTCTATTCCACTGGATCCCTATTCCCAGCTGGACTATCACAAGTATACTCCTGATGGCAAGCATCTCATCGAGCCTGTGGCAGGTACCATCCCCCGTGGTAAAGTATCCTACCTCTATCCTTTTCCTAATACCAACGAAGGGTATGAGGAAGCAGGCAAAAAGCTTACAAATCCTCTTCCTGCTACCCCTGAAAACCTGGCAGAGGGGAAAAGACTCTATGAACTCTACTGTATACACTGTCACGGAGAGAAAGGAGATGGGCAAGGCTCTATTGTACAAGCGGGCAAGTTTCCTCCCCCTCCTTCTTACTACGGTCCACAGCTAAAAGATCTACCCGAAGGGAAAATGTTTCATAGCATCACCTATGGCAAAAATCTGATGGGGTCTCACGCTTCGCAACTCTCCCCAGAAGAACGCTGGAAAGTCATTTTGTATGTAAAAGAGCTCCGGGCTCAAGGATTGGCGAGTGGAACATCCGATATGAAATCTGAAAAGAAGTAATTCTATGGCACACGCTCAGCATACATCGTCTGTGAATTGGCAGGAGAAATTTATAGTTCCCCCAACCATACGGAAGGCATTGCTCGTATTTTTGATAGGGGGACTGTCGCTTATAGGGATCGGCCTTGTACAGCTTCTTCTTGGTGGGCATCATGCGGACTCAGGGGGACATCATGCAGCTCCTTGGCTCAGTCGTCTCGCCGCAAATGCGCTCATCACCAGTATGTACCTTTTAGGCATCAGTATTTTGTCGTTGTTTTTTATGGCTGTGGGATATGCTGCGAATGCTGGCTGGTATGTAATGCTCCAGCGGATTCCGCAGGCTTTCACTCACTTCTTACCAATAGGGGCTGTCTTACTTGCTCTCGTTACGATAGGCTTCTCGGGTGTTTTGTATGAATGGACGCATGCGGACGTCGTCGCAAAGGATGCTATCCTTCAACACAAAAAGGGCTATCTCAATATCCCATTTTTTGTAGGACGGTTGGTAGTCATTTTGGGAGGTTGGCTCCTTTTCTGGCGAGGTTTTGTGCGAAACTGGGAAAAGCTGGATGAAACGGGGGAGATCAGATCTTTTCATACCCTTCGCCGGCTCGCAGCGGGTTTCATAGTCTTCTTTGCCCTGAGCTGGTCTGTGGCCAGCTGGGACTGGTTGATGAGCACTTCTCCTCACTGGTTCAGTACTATGTTTGCTGTCTACAACTTTGCGAATCTTTGGATAACGACTCTCTGCCTCATTACCCTGAGTGCTGTCTTTCTCAAGTTTCACGGATATCTTACAGGGGTGAACGACAGTCATATACATGACTTAGGCAAGTTTGTATTTGCCTTCAGCATTTTCTGGACGTACATCTTCTATGGTCAGTTTATGCTCATCTGGTATGCGAATATCCCTGAGGAGACCTTCTGGTTTTATGAGCGCATTCGGGCCCATGTGAACCCGCAGTATGTCCCTATATTTTATCTGACGCTAGTCCTGAACTTCCTTTTGCCTTTGATTGGTCTCATGAGTGCCAGCATTAAACGGAGCAAGATATGGCTTGCCATCGTAACCACGATCCTGTTGTTTACCCATTGGCTGGATACATTCATGGTAGTGATGCCGTCGGTTGCAGGCGGGGCCGGCGGATTAGGTTTTATGGAAGTCGGATTCTTCTTAACGGGGCTCTCGGCATTCTTATGGCTTGCTGCGAATCGACTCTCTAAAGCTCCTGTACTCCTTCCTCGGCATCATCCCTACTTGGAAGAGAGTGTGCATCATAGTTACGAACCCATGTAAAAAACTATTACCTTTGTGTCAGTTTATGGCGATGCCTAAGATCGAACCCATGGAGATGGAAGCACAGATTCGTCATGTGCGTCGAGTGCTTACACTGGAGCTGAATCGGTTTAAAGTCACGGGAAAGGCTTCTCTGACAGAGATGGAGATTGTCCGGGCTTTAGACACTCTTCGGTATTTTGAAAGAAAGGGGATTCGTAACTTAGACTATGTAGATTTAGCTCGGTTTCAGCGTATTCTGCTGCGGCTTCCCGCTTCCGAAAACTAATATCTTCTCACTCTATTTGAGTTTTTGCGCTTGACTGTGCAGTCAGCGTCAGCTGCCTATTGGGGTCACTGGCTGCTCATAGCCAGTGGCCTCCTTTTATTTGTGGGCCTGTCTTTTTATCTCCCTCCTGGCTGGGAGCGTTTAGAACTTCCTCAGGAAGCGGATACCCTTCCGGCTCCGCGATGGGAAGGCCCTCCTCTGTTAGCTCGGGTTCCGCGCCCTCTCAGATCTCTCTCCCAGAAAGTCTTTCCGTCTGGTTTGGACTCGTTATCGCCTCCTGGGCAAGATGCGCCAGAGCGCATCCTCCTGATAGGAGATTCTATGATAGAATGGTTTCGGCTTCGTCTCGCTCGTTGGTGTCGAGAGGCGGGTTATGCTCTCTACACCGTCATATGGCCCAGTTCGAACCTGGTTTGGTGGGGAAGCAGTGATACCCTGACAAGCTTCATTCGTCGTTTTAATCCAACCTATGTTCTCATTTGTGTAGGATCGAATGAACTTTTCATACCCGCTATTCATAAACGGAGGCCTTATTTGAGACGGATACTGACCCAAGTAGAGCCTTTGCCGTATGTATGGATCGGCCCTCCCAACTGGAAGGAGGATACGGGTATAAATGATCTCATCCGAGATATAGTGGGCCCTGATCGTTTTTACGAATCTCGCCATCTTATTCTGGAGAGGCTTTCAGATGGAGCGCATCCAGTGCCATCTGCTGCGTATAGATGGGCGGATAGTGTGGTTATTTTCCTAAGGGATTCTGCTCTTTTTCCACTTTCTTTTGCGGGTACTTTATCCTCCGATAGGATAGCTCGTCCTCACTACACAGTACTTTTGGAGCCGCATGGGCCTTGATTGGACTGAGCTGCTTCGTCAGCTATTTTTATACGACCCAAGTAGTCCGATGGTATTCCCAACGGGGGTATTTTGGGTTTGGTGTATCGTGGTTTTGGGTTTATATGGACTCATGGTCCATGTGCGGCGAGAAAAGTGGGGGCTTTTATGGCTGTTAGCTTTTTCTATGTTTTTTTACTATAAGTCTGTAGGTGTTTTTGTGTGGCTTTTCGCTGTGACTTTGGTAGGGGAATATGTACTGGTGCGATGGATGGTTGCCTTTCCTCGAACGGCTCGCTTGGCACTCATTTTAGCGATCTTGGTTCCACTTTTATTTCTATGCTATTTTAAGTACACAGGTTTTTTGATACAAAACTTTGAGCTTATTACTGGCAAAAACCTTGAAGTATCGGATATTTTTCTCCCTGCTGGCATATCTTTTTACACTTTTCAGATGATTAGTTATGCAATAGATGTGCGGAGGGGACATATTTCTGCTGGATCTTTCTGGGAGTATGCCTTATACATAGCCTATTTTCCGCAGCTGGTGGCGGGACCTATTGTACGGGCTGGTCACTTTCTTCCCCAGCTTTCCCAGCCTATCCGAGACGCAGAATGGATAGGGCGCGGGTTCTGGTTGGTACTTCAAGGATTGGTTAAGAAAGTAGTTTTTGCAGATTATATTGCTCAATACAACAGCTTAGTGTTTGCTAATCCAACTGGCTACTCCAGTTTTGAGAATATCATGGCCATATACGGGTTTGGGCTTCAGATATTTTATGATTTTTCTGGGTATAGTGATGTGGCTATAGGTTTAGGGCGGATGATGGGCTTTGACTTGGGGGTTAACTTCGCTAAGCCGTATCTTTCTACCAGTATCACAGAGTTTTGGCGGCGATGGCATATCAGTTTGTCGACCTGGCTGCGTGATTATCTTTACATACCATTGGGGGGAAATCGTCGAGGAGCTTTTCGGACCTATATAAATCTTTTATTGACCATGTTGATCGGAGGCTTGTGGCATGGGGCCTCCTGGCGTTTTGTGGTGTGGGGAGGGGCTCATGGAGTTGCATTAGCGGTGCATCGGGCTTTATTTGGGAGAGAGGAAGGGGCTAAACCTTGGTGGCGGCGATGGATGGGCTGGTTCCTTACCTTTCACTTAGTGCTGATTTTATGGGTATTTTTCCGGGCGGCAGATTTTTCTACTGCCGTCGCTGTGCTGCAGCGGGCCTGTACGCAGGTAGATTTCCGGTATGTAGAGCCTTTCTTGCATGCTCGACCGCTTTTTGTGGTTCTTCTTCTCGGGGGATATCTTTTGCATGCGGTACCGATGGAACGGGTAGCGTGGATAGAAAGTAGTTTTGCTCGAAGCCCTTGGATACTCAAGGCGGTCGTGTTTTTCGGGGTTATACAGCTTATATTAGAGATGCGTCAGTCATATGTCCAGCCGTTCTTGTATTTTCAGTTTTAGTATTCTCTGGTTTGGAATAAGCTGCCATTCATCTTCTGCAGAGAGGGAAGGAGAGGGGGAGAGGCTTCGGTTGACCGAGGTTCAGCAGCAGGGTATCGACTTGGCTGTCGCTCCTTTGCAGCAGGACTCTATATGGGAGGAGGTACGTCTCGTGGGCCGTACGGTGGTTTTGGCTCATGCGCAAGGAAGGGTGCACAGCCGGGTAGAGGGAACGGTGGAGGGGATCCGGGTACGGGAAGGGCAGTACGTTCAAGCGGGGGAAGAGCTTTTTCAAGTGTATAGTGGGACTGTGGTAACCCTCCAGCGAGAATACATGGATGCTTATCAAAGAAGCAAAGCGGCTCAGTCTAAGCTAATCCAGCAAGAAAGTCTTGCTTCCTCTCGCTTGGCTTCCAGTACTGAAGTGGCGCAAGTGCGAGCAGAGCGCCTTCAGGCAGAAGCACAACTGAGAGCTATTCTAAGCCAGCTCCAGCTGATAGGTATCACACCCGATACCAGTGGAAATATACGTTTGGTCTCCGTGCGAGCCCCTCTTTCTGGCTATGTCACGCGTGTGGGGGTAGCGATCGGAGAGTATATCCGTCCCGAGAGGGAGTTAGCTCGTATCGTCAACCCCACGGATTTACATGCGGATCTGTATCTCTCTGAGCGGGAAGCAGGCTGGATTCGGCCCCGCATGAAAGTGAAACTGCGTTTTCCTGCCCTACCTGAGCTAGGGGAGTTTTTCTCTCAAGTCGAATACGTGGCTCAAGTAGAAGATAGCATGGGGGTGCATCTCGTTGCGCACGTTCGGCTGCCGACTTTGTCTTATCCGGTTTTTTCGGGTATTCCTATTGAGGGGCGCCTCTCTCATTACAAGGGACAATTCTATCGGGTTCCTCTCACTGCTCTGGCTTATAGAGGACGACAAACCTACCTTTTTGTGCAGGAGAGGACAGGAGAATATGTTCCCTTACCTGTACGCGCTACCCTCATGGATACGGTCGCTTTGGTTGAAGGACACAACTTACGAGTGGGAATGCCTGTCGTAGTTCGGGGAAGCGCTTTTTTAGCTTCTCAGCTTTGGCAGATTGGACAAGAATAGGTATTTTTGAATATGTATCGATTTGCACGGGGAATGAGCCTATGGCTTCTTTTAGGACTGGGGGATCGGATTTATTCCCAGTACATCTTGTTGCCGATGGATGAGACGCAGACTCAGCATTTGCGCGCGTATGGACTGGTATATGCCCTTCTAAGTCGAGGGGTGCCGGTAGATTGGCTTCTTAACTATCGAGGGGGGAGCTTTGCTTTTTTGGAAGTAGGGTGGGTTGTATCTGAACTCGAGCGGAGGGAGATACGATACCAGACCCTTTCTTCAGCGGAATATGGGCAGATTCTGTCGCAAATAGCTCGTCCAGAGGTGAATATGGATGTAGTTCGTTTGGAAAAAGCCCCTCGGATAGCCGTATATGCCCCCCAATCCTCTGAGCCTTGGGATGATGCAGTACAGCTTGTTTTATTATATGCAGAGATACCCTATGACATTATCTATGATGACGAGGTTCTTTCTGGTAAGCTTAGGGAGTATGACTGGCTTCATTTGCATCATGAGGATTTTACAGGGCAGTACGGAAAGTTTTATAGTTTCAAGGATAAGGCATGGTACAAAGCGATGGTTCGGGAGCAGACGGCTATCGCCAGTCGGTGGGGTTTCCAACGCGTGGCGGATCTTAAGCTGGCTGTGGTAAAGAAACTGCGAGAATGGGTACAGCAGGGGGGGTTTCTCTTTGCCATGTGCTCTGCTACGGATACCTATGACATAGCTTTCGCAGCTGAAGGAACGGACATTGTTCATGATATTTATGATGGAACTCCGTATGATCCCTTCGCCAATAGTAAACTTCGCTTTGATAATTGTATAGCTTTTCAGAATTTTACCATTCGTTTGAATCCCTTTGATTATGAGTTTTCCGATATAGATACGGGGGAGCGGCGGAGGACTCTTCGAGAGGATCAGGATTACTTTACTTTACGAGAATTTTCTGCCAAATGGGATCCTATCCCGACGATGCTTTGTCAAAATCATGTATCCCGGATCAAGGGCTTCTACGGGCAGACGACGGGGTACGAGATGAGCCTTCTTCGTCCGAATGTCGTCGTGATGGGGGAGTTCACGCCTTTATCTGAGGCGCGTTATATTCATGGGATTCTGGAGAGGGGCTTCTGGACCTTTTATGGAGGACACGATCCGGAAGATTATCAGCATTTTGTAGAGGAGCCTCCTACGGATGTAAGCAAGCATCCTACCTCCCCTGGGTATCGATTGATACTAAATAATGTGCTTTTCCCGGCTGCTAAACGGAAGAAGATGAAGACTTAGTCTTTTTGGGAGGAGATTTCTTTTATGGCTTGTTCTGCTTCTGGGAAGTCTCCTTTCAGATATAAGGCCTTTTTGTAGGCTTGAAGGGCCTGGAAGGTGTCGCCTTTGGCTTCTAGGAGGCTACCTTTCATGAAGAAGGCTCGTGCGTCTTGGGGATTGAGCTCTGCTGCTCGTGAGAAATCATCCAGGGCTTTGTCCTGCTTTCCTAATCGGAAGTAGACATATCCTCTATTATAGTAGGCCTGTGCGTAGCTGGGGTGGGCTAATAGCGCCTGGGAGTAGGCTTGGATGGCTTGGAATCCGTATGTGGCGATGAGTTTTTTAGGTTTTCGTTCTTGGAGGGCTTGCTCTAATTTTCTCAGGTAATAGTTCCCCAGCTGAAGGTTGAGTAGGGGATGGAATCGATCCTTTGTCCAATAGGGGTCTAAAAACCATTTTTTGGCACTTTCTGGCTGGTTGAAATCGTTGAGATAGAGATCATAGAGGAGCGTACGGGCTTTATCGTGGGTAGAGTCTCGTCGGAGGGCTTCTTTCCAGAAGGCTGCGGCTTGCATAAGGTGCCCCTGGCTATGGGCCCAGAGGCCCAGGGTAGTCCAGATCTCGGGGTTGCTGCTATCGGCCTGAAGAGCTTGAAGGAGATGGCGATGCGCTTCTTTCCAGTTTCGCTGCATTAGGTAGACCGCTCCGAGTCGGTGGTGCAGCTGGGGAGTGCTCCCTCCCAGCTCTAATGCTCGTTTGTAATGAAACAGCGCTTGTTGATCGTCTCCTTTTGTGTAGTAATAAAAGCCTTTCAGCTCGTATAGAAAAGGCTGGGTACTGTCTTTTTCTAAGGCTTTTTCCAACAGAGAGAAAGCTTCGCTTGTATCTCCGGCTTCGAAGGCTCGGATGCTGGAGGAAAGGAAGGATTCCCAGCGTGTTGTGTCGGCTTGGAGGGTGTCATTGGGAGGGGTATTCCCTGTGGGGGGGGTACACGATGTCCCCAGCCAGAGGAGTGACAGCGCTGCCACAGTTCGTTTACAGTTGCTTTCCATGGTGGAAGGTAAAAATACGGCGCCAGGTCGTTCCAGGGGCCTAAAACGAAAGGGCGGTGGGGGATCCAAGGGTGCGGGAGGGTAAGTGTGGGAGTGCAGCGTATCTCAGCCCCATAGGCTAAGAGGTCTAAATCGATGATACGAGCGCCCCAGCGAGGTCTTACGGAGGGAGGGCGTCCCAAAGACTGCTCTATGGCTTGTAATGTCTCGAGCAGTGCTTCTGGGGAGAGGTGCGTGGTTACCTGCCATACTGCGTTGAGATAGAGGGGTTGTTCCCTTTCTCCCCAAGGATAGGTTTCATAGATAGGCGAGCTTTGTATGACTTCGATCCCGACTGAGAGAAGATATTGCCAGGCATCTGAGAAGGCCTTCCATCGATCTCCTAAGTTACTTCCTACCCCTATGAAGATCATCTGCGTCGTGAGAGGACTCTTTCTACCGCAGCTGTGATATGGCGAGGGGTTAGGCCGTACTTTTCCAGGAGCTCCTCTGGCTTCCCACTTTCTCCGAAGGTATCTTGGACAGCGACTCGCTCGACGTAGCGAGGGCAGTGCCTGGTGGCGATGTAGCTGATGATATCTCCAAGTCCATTGTACAGCTGATGTTCCTCAGCGGTGACGATTACGGAGGTCCGTTCCAGCCATTCTGTGATTCCTTCTACATCGATAGGCTTGAGGGTATGGACGTTTACTACCGCTATCGAAACGCCTTTTTCTTCGAGAGCGTAGGCACTCTGAAGGGCGTGCCACACCATATGACCCGTAGCGAAGATAACGCCGTCTGTACCTTCTAATAGCACTTGTATTTTTCCTACTTGGAATGAAGGATCCTCTTCTGGAGTAAAGTTGGGTACTGCTGGACGACCGAAGCGGAGGTAGACAGGACCTTCCCATTCGGCAGCAGCCCGCGTCGCAAGTCGGGTCTGATTGTAGTCACAGGGACTTAGCACTGTCATACCTGGCAATCCCCGCATGAGACCGATATCCTCCAGCATCTGGTGGGTGGCTCCATCTTCTCCTAAGGTAAGACCTGCATGAGATGCAGCTATTTTCACATTTTTTCCAGAGTAGCAGACACTTTGGCGAATCTGGTCATACACACGTCCCGTAGCGAAGTTGGCAAAGGTGCCCACGAAGGGTATGAATCCTCCTGTTGCCAGTCCTGCTGCTACCCCTATCATGTTGGCTTCTGCTACTCCGCACTGAAAGAATCTTTCAGGAAACTTTTTTGCAAAGGCGTCCATCTTCAATGAGCTCATCAAATCTGCTGAGAGAGCGACTATTTTTTCATTTCTTTCCGCTGCTTCTACGAGTCCTACCCCGAAGCCAGAGCGGGTATCTTTCTTACCAGTGTCGGTATATCGGAAACGCATATTCTAAAAGTCTTCTAAAGTAGAAGGGAGTTGTGCGATGGCTTTTTCATACTCGGCTGGGCTGGGGGCTTTTCCATGCCATCGATAATCGTTTTCCATGAAGTCGACGCCTTTCCCCATCGTGGTATAGGCGATAAGTGCGACAGGGCGTCCTTTTCCTCTTCGGTTAGACGCTTCCTGGAGAGCTTCTAACACATGAGGTAAGCTATGGGGCTCGCATAGGGGGAGGGTATCCCATCCGAAAGCGCGCCACTTTTCCTCCATTGGATCGGTGTCTAACACCTCGCGGGTATCTCCATCGATCTGTTTGTAGTTCCGGTCTATGATGGCGATGAGATTATCTACCTTGTGATGGGCTGCGAAGAGGGCTGCCTCCCAGACCTGGCCTTCGTTAGTTTCTCCATCTCCGAGCATAACATATACTGTGTGCGGGTCTTTTCGGAGTTTTTTTGACAGGGCTAGGCCGATGCCGACGGAGAGTCCTTGACCCAAGGAGCCTGTGGCGATCCGGACGCCGGGAAGCTTCTCTTTCGTCGCAGGGTGTCCTTGTAGGCGGCTATCGATTCGCCGAAAGGAAGCTAACTCTGCAAGGGGGAAGTAGCCACTGCGAGCTAATACTGCGTACCATGCCGCGCAGATATGTCCATTCGATAGGATAAAGATATCTTCTCCTTCCCCTGAGGGTGAAAAAGGAGAAGGGGTATGTTTCATATGGGCGAAATAGAGGGCCACCAGGATATCGGTTGCACCCAAAGCTCCTCCGGGATGACCAGATTGGGCATTGTATACCATTCGAAGGACGTCTCTTCTCACCTGAGCTGCGATGCGCTCAAGGGTCGTTATCTCCATGGCGGCCCAAAGTTAGGTGAATCGCCTCTCAGTGCTGGGCAGGCTTCCGAGGCCACTGCAAGGTAGCTTGGTAGAGAACGGTTTTCCTTAGCTGCCCTCCCAGCCAGATACGGTCCTTTCCTTTTAGGGGGGAAGTGTAGTTGAGGAGGAGAAGTTCTGTCTCACTTTTCCAGAGACCAGTGGGGAAAGCTGTATCTCCCCAGCCAGGTAAATCTTGTATCCATTCTACGGTGTGCGATAGCGTGTCTACTCGATAGAGAGCTGTCCGTTTGCGGGTCAGAGAGTAGTAGGCTAAGTTGTACATCCGTCGGAGGGAGAGTGGCCACCAGCGGGGCGCTCGGTCTGCTACTCCCGAGAGGCTTCTTCGGGCGATGAGATAGAGGCCATCGGGAGCTTCGAAAAGCCAAGGGCTATCATACTTGTATGGGAGGGGCTTACACTGCCAAGGAGCGCTGGGGGACTCAGCCCAGCAGAGGTAGCTGCCAAGGCCTTCTGCTCGAGCTATAGCCCAGAGCTGGCCTTTCGAGCTAATCCAAAAGTCTGTTTCTGTGGCGTAAGGAGCAGTTACCTGGGGGTAGTTACTTATCGGCGTCCAGGTGTACCCGTCTCTGCTCATGAGAAGACGTACCTCTGCTTGATGGTGAGGCCTATATAGATTTTCTCCCCAGTAAAGCGAGAGATATGCCACTGAATCATGAGCTCTGGCTCTCCAAGGGACCCACCCTGGCCATCCTACACTAAAATGATTCCAGTTTCTTCCTGCTTCTCTCACCATTCCTTGTATTCCCGCCGATTGAAATCGCCAGGGTTTATCGGCTCCTACGAAGTAATAGAGAAAGAGCTTCTCTTTCCATACAAGCCAGCGCGGCTCACGGATGTCTCGCTGGAGTCGAAGGACTGTGTCACACTGCCAGTCCTCTAAATTTGAGGAGCGTAGAATGCGCAGCTCCGCTCTCTTCGAAGGAAAGTGTGTGGGGGCTGTACGCAGGGCCAAGAAGTATTCACCCTGGTAGTGAATCAAGTCTATGTTGTTATGGCTGCGGTGTTGGGGAGAATCGATACAGAGAAGGCTTTCAGGGGGTATCTCTCTGATATGGCGGACCACAATCTGGGTCCAGAGAAGCAGGAGGAGGCTCACCCAAGACACGTCCAAAGATAGTCGAACCCCGTAATCTGTACATTTGTGGCATGGCTGGAGAAAAAATCATATACAGTATGATTCGGGTGTCGAAGATAGTGCCACCCAATCGATACATATTGAAAGATATTTCACTTTCTTATTTTTATGGTGCAAAGATAGGAGTTGTGGGGCCGAATGGGTCGGGAAAAAGTACGTTGTTGCGGATCATGGCGGGAGTAGATGGAGATTTTCAGGGGGAAGCCAAGTTATCTCCAGGGTATACCTTAGGGTATTTGCCTCAAGAGCCGCAGTTAGATCCAGAAAAGACTGCAATCGATATCGTTCGGGAAGGAGCAGAGGAAGTGTATGCCCTTCTTCGACAGTATGAGGAGGTGAGCCTTCGTTTTGGAGAAGCCCTGTCTGAGGAGGAGATGAATGAGCTCTTTGAGCTACAGGCTAAACTTCAGGAACAAATAGAGGCGGTGGATGGTTGGAACATCGATACGTATATCCAACAGGCGATGGAGGCGCTGCATTGCCCTCCTCCAGATAGGCCCGTAAGTGTACTGTCTGGGGGAGAGAAACGTCGTCTCGCTCTGGCGCGTCTTCTCATACAAGAGCCAGATATCCTTCTGTTGGATGAGCCTACGAACCACTTGGATGCGGATTCTGTAGCCTGGTTGGAAGCACACCTTCAACAGTATCAGGGTACGGTCATCGCTGTTACGCATGATAGGTATTTCTTAGAAAAGGTCGCACAATGGATATTGGAGTTGGACCACGGCCGAGGGGTTCCTTGGAAAGGAAACTACTCGGGTTGGCTCAAGCAGAAGGAGTCCCAGCTGAAAAATGAAAATGCTTCCTTGGAGCGCCAAAAAGCCCTCAAGCGAGAGCTGGAATGGATCCAGATGTCACCTAAGGATCGAGAAGCGCAAAGGAAGGCTCGGATTACCGCTTACGAGCGCCATATCGGCGACGAACGCGAGCTCTTTATCGCGCCCGGCCCTCCTTTGGGAGATTGGGCCCTGCAGGTAGATTCACTTTCCTTACGCTTAGGAGAAAAAGTCCTTTTTCAGGATCTCTCTTTTGCAGTACCAAGAGGGGCGACTGTGGGGATTATCGGTCCCAATGGAGCAGGCAAGACCTCGCTTTTTCGGATTATTACTGGAGAACTGGCTCCCACACAAGGCAAGCTTGCCCTCTCTCCAAAAGCGGTCATCGCTTACGTAGACCAAGAGCATCGCATATTAGATCCTCATAAAAAACTTTTAGAGCAGTTATCTGGGGGGGCTGAATATCTCCAGGTAGCCGGCAGAAGTGTGCATGTTCGTTCTTACCTTGCCCGATTTGGTTTCACTGGCGGGGATCAGGAAAAGCGCATAGGCGAGCTATCGGGAGGGGAGAAGATGCGATTTCACTTGGCGTATAGCTTCCAGCAAGGAGCAAACTTGCTGCTGTTGGATGAGCCTACTAACGATTTGGACATTCATACGATACGAGCATTAGAAGAAGCATTGGAGGCATTCACGGGCGCTTCCCTCATCATCTCTCATGATCGCTGGTTTTTGGACCGCGTGGCCACCCACATTTTAGCTTTCGAACCTGGGGAGGGAGTTTTCTTTGTAGAAGGCAGCTGGACCGATTATGAGACGCATTGGAAACCCCGATTTGTTAAACGTTCCCCTCCTAAGCACTTTTACCGGCGTCTACGGCCTGTAGGAGGGTGAATATATCTTTGAAACGCCCGTACCTTGCCTCAGGAAAAGGATCACCTATGGCACGTTTATCCTTCCAGAAAGAGAAGAAATGAGGTATAGGTGTGAGTCTGCTCCGAAAAGTGCTGAAAAGGGATTATTTTATTGGTCAGGTTTGAAGACTCTCCCTTATGCGTTCAGAAGCGGCTGCTTTCGGGTAGGCTTTAGGAACACTCTTTCGTCCCAAGTACTTGAATACCTTTTATTTTCTTATTGTAGAACTGGATGTAGATTTCTTTGATTTTACAGGCGGTGGTAGGAGGGAGTGTCTTAGTCACCACTTTCTGCCGCGTTTCATATCTCCTGAACCATTTGTTGTAAATTCTTTCTGGTTCTTTCGATAGGAAGGTCTGCGGCTTGGTCGTATAGCTTTGATAGAGCCACCCTCGCACGAACCAGCTATCTCCTTCTCGAGTGATGGCAGGTTCCTCCACCCAAGCCACGGAATCTTTTTCAAGGGTACTCCAGAAAGAGGAGAAGTACTTTTGTATCGCCCTATCGCGGGATATAATCGGGTCGTTGAAAAAAGGTTTCAGTTGAGGATGGAGAAGACCCTCTACGATGTCTTTATCGTGAGTATTGAGGGCTTGAACGAAAGTCTGAGCGAGTGAAAAGATTTCTTTCTTCTCTTGGCGGTTTTGCTGCCAAACCCAGAAAGCAATGCCCCCTCCGATTATCGCTATGAGAAGAAGTCCTCGAAAGAGAGCTGTTTTGGCAAAAGAGGCCCCTTGCTTGGACTGCAAAGAAGCCTTGATGCGGGCGTAGGTTCGATGGAGGAAGGAGGTCTGTTCTGAACTCCCTCCCACTTGGGTCTGCGTAAGAGCAGGATTTTTGAGAACAGGGCTCTCCTCCGCCGATGTATACTTTGGAAGGATGCGCAAAAGGTCAGCCGCGAAGCTCTGGCAGCTGCTGTACCTTTCTTCTGGTTTTTTAGCCAAGGCTTTTGAGAGAATGTTTTCGAAATCAGGGGCTATAGTAGGATTCAACTCTGAGAGAAGAGGGGGAGGTTCACTCGCTATTTTGATGAGGATATCGAATTCTGAGAGCTGAGAGCGATCATACATTTCCCTTCCTACCAGCATCTCAAAGAATACGACTCCCAGCGAATAGATATCAGAACGGTGATCGATTTCCAGGGGGCTTTTGGCTTTAAGCTGCTCGGGGCTCATGTAGACGACCGTACCCAGAGTTGTGCCTGTCTTCGTGAGGGCCATTTCTTCAGAAGCAGTGGTAGGATCGGGAGTTACAATCCGGGCTATGCCGAAGTCTAAGACCTTTGCTACATTATCATTTCGGATCAGAATGTTGCTTGGCTTGATATCTCGGTGGATCACTCCATTGTCGTGGGCATATTGAAAGGCGTCTAAGACTTGTAAAAATATCTCTATGGCTTGCTTAGGAGGTACTGGGCCTCTCAGGACGCGGTGGATATATCTGTCCAGGGAAATACCCTCCACATACTCCATGATAAGGTAGAGTCCTTCATCGGGTCTCGCCCAGTAGTCATAGAGTTGGACGATATTTGGATGATTGAGCTTAGCTAATATCAGTGCCTCTCGTTTGAAACGTTCCTGGATTCGAGGATCGCGTGCCAGGTGAGGACTTATAACCTTTATAGCTACTTTCCGCCCTATTTCGGTATGCACTCCGAGGTACACTTCTCCCATACCACCCTGGCCCAGGAGCTTCTCTATGCGATAGTTGAGGAGTTTCTTACCCAGTAGAGCACTCATTTCTTAACCACGGGGATAGTCAATTTCTTTCCAGCTCGTATTTTCTCGTCGGAGAGGTCATTGGCTTTTTTTATCGCTTCTATGGTTGTATTGTACTTTCTGGCTATAGAAGAGAGAGTCTCTTTTTCTTTTACGGTATGGGTGTAGATGGCCTTTACAGGTATTTTGAGTTTTTTTCCAGCTTGGATGTTATCTTCTTTGAGATGGTTAAGCCGGCGTAACTCCTCTCGAGAGACGGAAAAAGACTTGGCGATCTGAGTGAGATTGTCTCCTTTTTGGATGGTATAAGTGAAGGTTTTAGGTTCCTTTGAGGAAGAGCTGGTAGGGGGGGGAGAGGAGGGAGTAGGATGGGAGGAAGCTGTTGTCGGTAGTTCAGTAGGCGGACTGCTGGGAGTAAGAGGAGGGGTAGGAGAAGACGAGGGGAGATAGGTCACCTCTTCTCCCTCTCTATCGGTGGGAAGGGAAGGAGCGGTCGTCGTGTCTGTTTGGGTGGTGTCGTCGGTGAGGACGATCATCTCTGCGTCAGATGGGGCTGCTGGAGAAGGCCTCCGCCGAGAAAAAGCTACTATAAGCAGGAGCAATACAACTAAGGCAATACCTCCGCCAATGAGGTACTTCTGTGGGGGTAGCTTTATGTTCATGGATGGAACAAAGGTAGCCCTTTTAGAGGCAGGAAGGAGTACAAGAACTGTGATGTTGTCATATCCTCCTTGCTGTAAGGCTTTCTCTACGAGTGCATCGGCTTTTTGTTGGTTAGATAAATCCTTCTGTAGAAGTATAGCCTGTATTTCATCTTTTGAAAGGGCGTTGGATAATCCATCTGTGCATAGCAATACAACTCCTTTTGGAGAGAGGGACCGTTTTTGGATGTGAGGAGTAGGCGCAGGATGTTGCCCCAGGCTTTGGCTTAGTACATTTTTCTGGGGATGATGTAGGGCTTGTTCGGTGGAGATGAGGCCAGAATCCAGCATTTGTTGTACCAGGGAGTCGTCCTGGGTAAGAAGATGAAGGTTCCCTTTCTCGAAAAGGTAAAGGCGGCTATCACCGATGTGACCGTAGATAAGCTCTTTTGGGGTGAGCAGGGCTACCACGGCTGTTGTACCTAAGTTCTTTTGGGAAGGATTTTCCTGGGCGTACAGGATGATGCGCTGGTTGGCACACAAGAGCGCATCGCGGAGCAAGACTTCGGGGTCCGCGGGAGGGGTTTCCAGGAGGAACTGATAAATGGCTTCGGCGGCGATGTGAGCGGCTACCTCTCCAGCTTCATGCCCGCCCATGCCGTCGCATACAATCCCTACATATCCGTGGGGGGTGGGACCATGGTATGCATAATCTTCATTATGGGTTCGGACTCTACCTGGGTGAGTAGCTAAGCCGACTTCTGGGGTCATTCCCGCAAAAATGGGTAGTCGGATTGAACATAGACATCTTCGTACAACTGCTCTGCAGAAGGATAGGGGCTCGCTTCGGCAAAAGCCACCGCTTCTGCGACTTCAGCAGCGATTTCTTCCTCTATACGGTCAAACTCTTCTGGGGTGGCCAGGTTAGATTCATAAAGATAGCTTTGGAGACGAGCGATGGGGTCTTTTTCTTTGTACTGCTCAACTTCTTCACGAGTGCGGTATTTAGCCGGATCAGACATGGAGTGGCCTCGATACCGATAGGTGAGGATTTCTAAGAAGTAGGGGCCTTTGCCAGAGCGGGCATGTTCGGCAGCTCTCTTCATCGCTTCATACACTACTCGTACGTCCATGCCATCTACCGGTTCAGAAGGCATATCATAAGCGCAAGCAATCCGATAGATTTCGGTTACGTTTGAACTGCGGCTCACGGAGGTACCCATGGCGTACTGATTGTTTTCACACACATACACTACGGGTAGCTTCCAGAGCATAGCCATATTGAAGCACTCGTGAAGTATCCCCTGACGAGCGGCTCCATCTCCGAACATCGTCACACTAATCAGGTCTTCCTGCCGGTATTGGATGGCAAAGGCAGCCCCTGTACCTAAACCGATTTGCCCTCCCACGATACCATGTCCTCCTAAAAATCGCTTAGCTGTGGAAAACATGTGCATAGAACCGCCTTTTCCCCGCGAGCAGCCAGTTGCTTTGCCCATGAGCTCTGCGAGGATCTCCCGCATAGGAATCCCTCTGAAGTAGGCATTTCCATGTTCTCTGTAACCTGTAATGACGTAATCTTCGGGACGGATAGCCGCTTCTATCCCCATGCCTACGGCTTCCTGTCCGATATATAAGTGAAGAAATCCTCGAATTTTCTGCTGGGTGTAGAGCTGAGCGGCTTTTTCCTCCATTCGGCGTACAGCCAACATTTGGCGATACCAGTAAAGAAGGGTTTCCTTAGAGTAGGTGGGATGAGAAGGAGCCGCTTTTACCTTTGTCATGAAGCAAATATACGGTTTGGTGCAAGTACGAGCGCTGGAGTTGCGGGATTTTCGTCGATATGAACATGCCTTACTGGAGTTCCCCACAGAAGGGGTTGCATTCGTAGGGCCTAATGCAGCGGGAAAGACCAGTTTCTTAGAAGCTCTGCACAAAGTCGCATTGCTTCGAGGGTTTGGAAAGGAGGAGGAAATGGTTCGATGGGGCAAGAGGGGGTATCGGCTTCGAGTCCGTCTCTCCACGGGTACTGCGGAAGTCTCCTATGAACAAGGGAAAGGAACGAGAGTGGTTTGGGAGGGCGAAGCTATCACCCCCTTAGCGCGCTGGATCGGCCGTATCCCTGTCGTCCTCCTCAGACCAGGTGATAGCGAGTGGATAGAAGGACCAGCGGCTGTGCGTCGCCGATGGGCAGATAGACTTCTCTCTCAGGTTTCTTCCACATACTTGGGTACCCTTATGCAGTACGAGCGGGCCCTCGCTCAGCGAAATGCGCTTTTAGGTCAGCCCGATTCCACCCCAGCTCTGCTTGACTCGTGGGAAGCCCTCCTGGTAGAAACGGGTCCTTTTCTTCAGCGCATGCGGCTTCAGCTGGCTCCTCTTTTAGAAGATTCTCTTCGAACTTTTTACGGCTGTTTTGGACCGGAGAAGATCCATCTTCACTACAAAACAACGGTAGATCCTTCTCCGGAGGCGTGGCGCAAAGCTTGGAGCCATCTCCGTCCGAAAGAGGTACATGTAGGTCGCACACTTATCGGCCCGCATCTTGAGGACTTCCAGGTACAGTTAGGAGAGCAGCCTGCCCGAGGGTATGCTTCAGAAGGGCAAAAAAAATCCCTCCTCATCGCGCTAAAGTGGGCAGAGCTGCAGCATTTGAAGGGGCAGCAAACCTTCTCCCCTCTCCTCCTCCTGGATGATGTGGGAGAAAAGCTGGATAAGCCGCGCCTTGAGGCTTTGGGACAGCTCACCCGATTAGCTGGTCAAACTTTTGTTACGGATGTAGAGGAGCGTCGAGTCCGAGAAGCTTTCCCTGAGCTCCCTATTGTTAGACTTCCCTTGATGAGCTGAGGCAAGAATTTTTACCTTTATGCTATTTTTTCATATTAGCATCATATCTGGCCTCTAAATGCATAAACCCAACTTTCCCATAGGTTTTATTCGATTTGCTTACTCTATCTCTATTCCTATCAATACTATATCATCACTCTGGGGGCGATTCCCTCTCACGTTGTAAAGTCTCTCTAAGAAAGCTTCTTTCTGCTTATGAATCGGGATGGATTGAATTTTGCCCAGAAGCTCGGGTATAGCCTTGGAACCTAAAGGTTTATCCGAGTCTTGACAGTGCTGGTTAGCGATGCCATCAGACATGATGTAGAGCCTATCCCCAGGCAGCAGCTCCAACTCATGCTCTTCAGCAGTATTTGCAAGGTTCTCTCCGAAGCTGAAAGGATAAGCATCCAGTTTCTGGACTTGATTATCTCTTACGAGATAAGCTTTTCCTTTGAGACTTGTATAGGTGAGACGACGGCGGCCTATATCCAAAGAGCCTAAAAAGGCATCTACTGTCAGGGGACGGTCAGAAGCTATACGGAAGAGCCCGTATAGAGAGCGATCTATCTCAGCGGTTACTTTATCGGTAGTCCATATGCCATTAATTTGAACGAAATGTCTCAGGTGTTGCATAAAGATGACCGAAAGCATGGCTCCTAATACCCCATGCCCTATTGCATCTCCTACACCCATAAAGATGCGCCTTTTTTCTATATGATGCCAGATAAAGTCCCCCCCTACGATTTGGTTAGGCTGCCAGATAATAAAGTGAGGCAAGGGGAGGGTTTCGGGCTGGGCAGGGCGTAAGGCAGGCATGAGTCCAATCTGAAACAACTGAGCTGCTTGAAGGTTGAGCATTAAGTCTTCTTTGAGCTCGAGGTTATCCTTTTGCAAAGCTTTCTGGGCGGTAATATCTACCCGGATGCTGACGTATTTACAAATCTCACCATTAGCATCTCGAATAGGCCCTACAGTGGCTAGCACCCAGTAGAATCTCCCATCTTTGCGCCGATTCTTGATTTCCCCTTGCCAGATATGACCTGCCTTGATAGTGTCCCACATTTCCTTGAAAGTCTGCTTTGGTGTATCTGGGTGGCGCACAATGTTGTGAGGTTTGCCTATAAGCTCGTGGAGCTCATACCCCGATACCTCACAGAAGCGCTCATTCGCATACGTAATCACACCTCTCGTGTCGGTTTCGCTGATGAGGGCAAATCGATCGAGGATAGAAATCGATCAGAAAGCTCTTGCTGTCGTCCTCTGACTTCGCTTTCCAAAAATCCGAGCCGCTCTATCATGGTGGCCAGCTCTTGTTTTAGGATATCGTGAGAGTTCATAGTACTGCAAATATAAATACTCTTATTTCAATATGAATTATACATGGTCTTTGGGTAAACAAAAGCTCCCTCGAAGAGGGTGGATATTCTGTTCAAGCCTATACCGTGAGTTGGGAGGCGGGGGTATGGTTTGCAGGGCCTCTTCTAAGGTGGATTTGGGGGAAAGCTCTACAGAGAGCTTTTTTAGAGGTCGTGAAGTCGACTCTGGCTGGAGCAAGCTTTTGAGCATAAAGGATCCCGAATCAGCTGTAATCAGCTCTGGTTAGGAATAATTCACACAAGGAGAGGAACGTTGGAGTTATTCTTGAAATATCCCGATTGTATCTTACCATGCGATAATTACTTGTAGGATTGTCCCTATGGAATGGCTGGATCTCATAGAGTGGGAGCTATCCAGATGCCAATATCTTCATTCTTGTATTTTTCTTTTCATGCATTTATAGGTTTTGTTGCATATAAATAGTTTTATATCGGGTTTCTATAGAATTGACTCCATTAGAGCATAGAGGAAGGGGGGTGGAGCCCCAGTGCCCTTTGAGTGCTCCCATTCCCTCCAAAAGTCACACAAGAGGTGTCTATGTCGTATCCTCTTGTTATAAATGTCCAAAATATACGCATTCATAAGGAGTGCACAATCAGCACATTTTATGCTTTTTTCAGCTATTAGCTATTAAGGTCGTTCCACATATTATTTTTGTAGTATGAAACGTCAGGTTACAACGATGGGACTGTTTCTGTCCTGCGGCCTTTTGGCGCAAGGAGGGAATTTGCGACATCTTTCTTCTCCTCCTGGGCGAGCTAAGTCTTTTTACTTTGTTCAAAATAGGGGTCAATGGCATCCTGATGTGTGGGCTCATTCTCATTTGCCTGGGGGGGAGGTATGGATCACTCGATGGGGTCTCCTTTTAGATTGGTACCAAATAGCGTCGGGTTCGGATGCTACTCGCTCTCTGGTCTTAGAAGGCCCTTATCATACCTCGCAGGAATATCGTGTCGGACATCGCGTTCGGTTGAGCTTTATAGGAGCCAATACGACCCCTCATGTAGAATATAGAGAAAAGGTTTCTTATTATCACAACTACTTCATAGGAAATAACCCAAGTCGTTGGGTGAGTTATGTTCCCCTATATAGAGA
>JANZYW010000080.1 GCA_026413325.1 Bacteroidia bacterium
GCTCTTTTGCTCGCAAGCCCGGGGAAGCGGGAGGATGGGAGTATACTCCCGAAGAAATAGAAGAAATCGCCGCCAAATACGTCGGTACAGGTGTCACAGAAGTGCATATCGTGGGGGGAGTACACCCCAAGCGGGGAATAGAGTACTATGCCGACATTATCCGTCGTATCAAAAGAATCTTACCTGACATCCATGTGAAAGCCTTTACGGCAGTAGAGTTAAAAGTCATGTGTGCTCGCTCACGGCTCAGCTATCGAGAGGGACTCCTGGCGCTAAGAGAAGCTGGACTGGATTCTATCCCGGGCGGGGGAGCAGAAATCTTCCATCCTGAAATCCGGAAACAGATTTGCGCTACGAAGGCAAGTACGGAGGAATGGTTAGAAATCCATCGCACGGCACACGAACTGGGAATCCCCTCCAACGCAACTATGCTCTATGGACATATCGAGCGGTATGAACATCGTGTCCACCACATGCGTCTCTTACGAGAGCTACAGAACGAAACGGGCGGCTTCAACTGTTTTATTCCTCTCAAATATAGGAAAGAGAATAACGAACTCTGGCACGTCGGCGAGGTATCTATCATAGAAGACCTGAAAAACTATGCTGTCTGCCGCTTATATCTACAAAACATACCCCATCTAAAAGCATATTGGCCGATGATAGGACGAGTA
Organism: Bacteroidia bacterium; assembly: GCA_026413325.1. GTDB lineage: Bacteria > Bacteroidota > Bacteroidia > SpSt-205 > SpSt-205 > SpSt-205. The sequence goes on from JANZYW010000080.1 coordinate 675, forward strand.
GCAGCTCAACTTAGTTTATCTTTCGGTGTGGACGATATAGATGGGACGATCGACGATACGACCAAAATCTACAGCATGGCCGGAGCCGAAGAGCATCCTGCCATGAGCACAGAGGAGTTGAAACATCTCATAGAGAGTGCCGGGTACATACCCCAAGAAAGAGACTCTCTTTATCGACCTGTCCAGTCATCGCCCATCATCGCCTAATGTGTCAACAGATTTTTTTCCTTCGGCATGGAGAGACCACTGTTCGAGGGGTTCTACTGGGACAACGCATCGATGTACCCCTGTCTGAGGAAGGCCGAAGACAAGCTCACACATGGGCAGCTGTGCTGAGAGGAGTACCTTTCCGAGTCATCGTTACCAGTCCTGCTCTGAGGGCGCGTCAGACGGCAGAACCTTTTCTCGGAAGTGGAGTGACTTCCTTATCCCTGCCCCATTTCCACGAGATCTCATGGGGCACGTGGGAGGGCAAATCGTATGAAGAACTTGCGCCTGTTTTGGGAAAACAGAGGGAAGCGTGGGCAGCAGGAGAAGTAGACTATGCTGCCCCAGAAGGAGAGTCTTTGCGTGCTCTACTTGACAGAGCCCATGCGGGGCTTCAGCTCATCACCAGTTTATATCCTACCGGGAGCCTCCTCATCATAACGCACGGGCAGCTTCTACGAGCCCTTTTCTGTTCTCTCTTTGGCTACCCGATCGCGGAGCAGAACCGTTTCCATCACAAAAGAGGGCAATTGAGTTGGCTTGTACACCTCCCCGAAGGGCATTTTTACCTACGAACGTTGGCTACTGATGCGAGTAGTCCTTTTTGATTTCCTGAATGCGTTTCCCTATCAGCGAGCCTTGGATGAGGCCCAGATACCTTATACCCTCCTCCCCAATCCACAAGCAGTAGTACAGGCTTGGAGAGAGTCGAGATGGGATGCAGCCCTTCTACCGATGGCTGTTTTGTCTCGAGGTGCTTTTCCTGTCCTTTCATGGGGGATTGGCAGTTGTGGGTCTGTTCTGAGCGTTCTTTTGTTGGGGGAAGCTCCTCCATCTCGATGGGAGTACCTTCTACTGGATCCCCGATCCACTTCTTCTCGCGCCTTAGTCATATGGTGCATGCAAAAAGGAGCCCTACCCGCATGGCCCGTTTTGGCAGCGAAACCTTCGAACGATCTCGTTGGAGGTCGGCTGGTTATCGGGGACGATGCACTCCGCCTGAGCAAAACCACCTCCTATGCTATAGATATGGGGAATATCGCTTCTCGGTTAGGACGAAAGCCTGTCATATTCGCCGTCTGGTGGGTACGTCCCCCCTTCCGAAACCTACTTGCAAGAACATGGAAAACCCTTCGGAAAAAGGAAAGGTGGATTCCCGAAGCGGCGAGAAGATATGGCTTTTCTGAGGAGGAGGTCAGTGCTTACTGGCATGCCCTTACCTATCGATTGCCTCCAATCGCACTGGCCTACTGGCGCCGAATCTATCGCATCCATTCTCTCGACTCATAAGAAGAGAGCAGAACTTACGAAGTTTCGCTACCTTCGCTCCATGCCGGCTATTTCAGAGCGGGCTCGCATCGTCCCAGCTTCTCCCATTCGTAAGCTGGTACCCTTCGCTAATGCAGCCAAAGCACGTGGGAAGAAAGTCTTACATCTGAACATTGGTCAGCCTGATCTTCCTACCCCCGCTGTATTCTGGGAGGCCCTCCAGAAGGCTCAGCCGAAAGTACTCGATTATACCGAGTCAGGAGGGATGCCCGCTTTCCGGGAAGCGTACGCTCGCTTCTACACGGATATATACCATATCCCATTAGAAGCAGGTCACTTCCTCACTACGACAGGGGGGTCTGAAGCACTTCTCTTCGCATTTCTTACCTTACTCAATCCAGGAGATGAGGTAGTCGTGATAGAGCCTACCTATGCTAACTACATCGGTCTCAGCAAAGCCACGGGCATCACGCTGCGACCTGTAGAAAGTTTTATCGAGGAGGATTTCGCTCTCCCTTCCCCCCAAGAGCTGGAAGCGGCTCTCACTGAGCGCACCCGAGCCATCCTTCTGTGCAATCCGTCTAACCCCACAGGAAAGCTCTACTCTGAAGCAGAGGTTCGCCAAATCGGCGAACTGTGCCGAAGAAACAACCTTTTTCTCATCAGCGATGAATCTTATCGGGACTATTGCTATGATGGAGAAAAGTTCTTTTCAGCGCTCGAAATAGAGGGAGGGGATGCGTTTGTGGTCGTCGTGGATACGCTGTCTAAGCGTTATTCCGCTTGTGGGGCTCGTGTAGGAGCCCTCATTTCACGAAACACTGAGATAATCGAAGCAGCCCTCAAATGGGCGCAAGCCCGGCTGGCTCCTCCAACGCTTGGGCAAATCGCTGGAATAGCTCTGCTTTCCCTCCCCTCCTCTTATTATGAATCCGTCCGAGAAACCTTTCAACGAAGAAGAAACATCCTAACAGAGGGACTGCGAAGTATAGCTGGAGTAACCTGTCCCACTGTACAGGGCGCCTTTTATCTTATGCCCCGATTGCCGGTTTCTGATAGCGATGCGTTCGCCCAGTGGCTGCTCGAGCGCTTCGATATCAATACCACCACGATTATGATCGCTCCGGGCACGGGCTTTTTTTCTCAGCCGGAAAAAGGACGCCAGCTCGTACGGATAGCCTATGTTCTGGATGAGCCTTATTTGGAACAAGCAGTAGAAATCCTGCGTGCTGCACTGAATATATACGCCCGGGAGCAGGTTCCCATTTTGTAGCTTGTTATTCTCAGCTGGCCTCTCTCTATTTACTTTCGCTTTTGTCCTATGGGTGTGGGTGGGCCAGCGCCTTCGGCGCTGGCCCACCCTTATGGTGGCGGCAGCCACCTGCGGTGGCTGCCGCCACCACAAAAACCCAAAACACATCCATCCATACAGCCTCCAAGCAAACATCCACCCGAAGGAAAGTACCGAACAATACCTCCCTCCGCTACCGATAGACGCTTTTCCGACCATCAAATCGCCTAAGCTCCTCTCTCAAGACCTCTACGACTGCCCAGGCTTGGCTCTCAGGGAGATCTGGCCAGAGAGGTAAACTGATCTCCTCCTGATAAGCTCTCTCAGCGACAGGAAACGTTCGCGAAGGACTCAAATATGGACGGTAAGCCGCATGCAAATGCAACGGCTTATAATGGACATTGAGGGGATACCCTCGCCTCTGCATTCGCTCTAAAAGTCTGTTTTTATCAGCAAGAGAAGCGCCTTTCCAGAAAATAGGAAAAAGATGCCAGCCTGCCTCCTCAAACTGTCGTACAGAATAGAGCTCTATATCCTGTACAGGCTGGAGAGCCCTACTATATATCTGGGCGAGGCGTTTGCGAGCAGACCAAGTTTCTTGTAGTCTTTCTATCTGAGCAAGGGCGACAGCGGCTTGAAAATCGGATAACGAGTAGTTCCAGCCCAGCTCTACTACTTCATACTCCCAGGGGACCTGAGTCGAGCGAACCCAGCCGTGGCGACGAAGCCGGCGAGCCCGCTCCGCTTCTTGTCTGTCTCGAATAAGTAAGGCTCCCCCCTGTCCCGCTGCGACCGGTTTCGTCGCATGAAAGCTAAGCGTCGCTATTTCTCCAAAGGTCCCACATAACTTTCCTTCGTAGTAGGCTGGCAACGCATGGCAAGTGTCCTCAATCAGCCAGAGCCCATGTCTATCACACAGCTCTCGGATAGCACAGATGGGTGCAGCTTCGCCTGCATAGTGTACCACAATAACCCCTTTCGTACGGGAGGTTAGAGCCGCTTCTACCACCTCTGGAGTGAGATGCAAAGAAGGTCCTACATCGACCAAAACGGGAGTCCCTCCTGCATGGATGACCTCAGAGGCAGTAGCTGTAAAAGTCCAGGTAGGGACGATCACCTCACCCCCCCTTCCTGCCAGCAACAGAGAAAGGGCTACGTGAAGAGCAGCGGTTCCAGAACTTACCACTACGACTTCCCGGTCATAAAGGACCTTGAGCGCAGACTCTACCCGCTCCACCCAAACCCCTCCCCCCCAATATCGCTCTTCTAAGGCAGCTAACAGATATTGCTTTTCGAGCTCAGAAAGAGAAGGCCGATGAAAGGGTATTTCAGTGGCCATTCTGCTCATTCCATTCAATAAGGGCCACGACCCCCTCATCAAAGGATTGGAGCGTATACCGCCCCCTCTCTGGAACTTCTATCGCTTCACCGGGCTGGAGAGGTCTCTTTTGAAAGTACATCCAGTCGAAAAGAAGTTCAAATAATGAATGTATCCAACCAGTTTCACGTATATCCTGCAGAGGATGAGCCAAGTTAGGAAGGCCAAACTGTTCATACCCTGCTGTGCGCAACCAGAGAGAAGCAGAACGCTCTGCGAGAAGGTCGGCTAAACTCGGCTCCACAGATACGGGGAAGAGACCAGTCCACAGGTGCAGCGGCGGGGTCTCTCGCGCCACTTGCTGGAGACCGTCCGCAAAGAGCTTGTGAACCCATTTCGCTGTGTGGGCGGTATGAGCCACAGGGTTAGCGATACCTACCAAACCTGGGATCCGCGCAGCTTCCTCATATATTGCTAAAAAGGACTCCACAGGATCCGGCTGCAGAGAAAATCGCCGCTCAAGATAAGAGGTATGGGAACGAAGCAATCGTTTTTCCTCTGCACTCCACAGACTCCGCTCGATAGTCTCCCGAATCAACGAATGGGGGAGGGGAGCAGGCGTAGCTTCAGCTGGACCTCTCTCAAAAAGAAAAAAAAGAACTCCCTCTCTCATGCAGGATAAGCGGGAATGTCCGAAAGACTTTCTCCGTCTTCGAGTCGCCAGCACCAGACCCGCTCCCCCAGCACAACGCTAAAATGATGGACGAAAGGGAGATGCTTCCGATACCGACGAAGCTGACTGAGTGCCTGCATCGCTTGTTTCTCGAGCGATGAAATAGTCGTCGCGGCCGCTTTACACTCAACCAGAAGCCATAGAGAACCGTCAGGAGCATTCACTGCGATATCAAAACGCCCTTGCCCCGTCGAAAACTCCACTTGTATGGCGCCCTGCGGATAGCCTCTCTCCAAAAGGAAAGTTATAAACCGCTGGCGAATGTCCTCTTCAGGTGTGGCGGGTACCAGCCGACGACGAAGTGAATCCCATATCTGATCAGGCAACCTGCTCATGTCCCTCTCTCACCATACTGCGCGCCTTAACCCCATGAATGTTGTTGGCAACACGGAATCGATACCTTTTGCCAAACTGCGGATTGCGCATCTCTTGCAGCCATCTCAGGCGAGGCTCCAGGTCCTTCTTCTCTACCAATAGTCGCTCTTTGGTATATATAGCTGCCTCTCGGCTCCGAAAAACAAAATCATATTCAGGACTCATCACAATCGCCTCTTCTGGGCATACCTCTTCACAAAGACCGCAGTAGATGCAACGCAGCATATTTATTTCAAAAATCACAGGATAACGCTCTTTGGGGTCTTCTGTTTCAGAAGCTTGCATATGGATGGCAAATGGCGGACAGACACGAGCACAAAGCCCACAAGCCACGCACCGCTCCTTTCCGTTCTCCGCTACGAGAACGGGGCGTCCTCGAAACTCGGGTCCCAGCGCTATCGACTCCTCGGGATATTGCACCGTAAAGCGTTTCTTGAACATCCGCCGCAGCGTATACGCCATCCCTGATAGGATCGCTGGAAAGTACAATCGGTCCCACCAGCTTAGCTTTCGCTCCGCGGGGGGAGCCGTTCGAATGCGAATGGACATATAGCAAAGAAACACAAAGGAGGGGACAAGCTCTCCTTTGATATCGAGAAGAGTATCCAAAAGCAAAGACTCCACGTAACCCGTCCTATACGGCTCTCGACTCGGGAATGCGATATTTGCATCCATGTCGAGGTGTCTCTTGGTGGGACTTGGTGCGCTTCTCCTTGCGCAAAAACCGTATTTCCAACAAAGAGTTGAATATCGGATTCAAGTGAAGCTATTTCCCATAGAAAATCTTCTCCGGGGGTATCTGCGGCTTACTTATCAGAACAACAGTCCTGATACCCTTTCTGGCTTGTACTTCCACCTCTGGCCAAACGCCTATAGCCGTCGAGGCACAGCATTTGACCGCCAACAGCGCATTATGGGTAAAACGTCTTTCTACTTTGCTGCAAAAGAAGAGCGAGGCTTTATGGACAGTTTGTCCTTCCAGGTCGAAGGAGAAACGGTGAAGCCGCTTCCAGCGGCTAAGGGACCTGCACCTGCGACAGGTCACAGCCTGTCGCTTTTGCGCCGTACACCCGATGTAGTGTGGGTACCCTTCCCTCGGCCACTTCCACCCGGAAAGGCAGTGGTAGTAGAAACCCCATTCCGTGTCAAGATACCCAAGACCTTCTCCAGGATGGGACGTCAAGGTCTTCAATATGCTATCACCCAGTGGTACCCAAAGCCCGCTGTATACGATCACAAAGGCTGGCACCCCCTTCCCTACTTGGACCAGGGAGAGTTTTACAGCGAATGGGGAAAGTACGAGGTGGAAATAGAAGTGCCTGAAAATTTCTTCGTAGCTGCTACAGGTCGCTTAGAAACCCCCGAAGTGCAGAAATGGATACAGCAGCGGGAGACAGAAACCCGCCGTTGGATTGAGCAGCACCCCCAGGAGTCAGGGATAACCGAGGAAGGTGTACGTCGGATTCGCCTACCATTTGTAGGGTTCAACATTCAGACCCCTGCAGTAGGAAGCATAACCTCGGCGGACCTACCCACATGGGCCCGAGACACAAGCATAGCCCCTTCCTATAAGAAGCTTCGCTTCGTCCAAGAT
>JANZYW010000081.1 GCA_026413325.1 Bacteroidia bacterium
AGATGTGTATAAGAGACAGCCTCAAGGCGTACTCACTCTATTCCCCCCCCTCCCTCCAGACCTATCAGAAAAGGAACTCATAGCGCTTTTTCAAGGAGCGATGGGCTACCCTATCCGAGTTTTTTCTGCGTCTGCCCACAGCTGGGAGGAGTACGAACAGCTCATACACCGCCTCGGAGAAGCTTTGCCAGCCCAGAAAAAGGCCCTGCGATGGCTCGACCACGTCCGAAAGCGAAAAGAAAGGCTTCTGACTCGATCGCGAACTATCCAACACCGCCAGACGATCGCCTGCCTCCAACCCAACGGCCTCCCACAGCTCATCGGAGAGTGGGCGGACATCTTAGCCGACTTTGCGGGCCTTTCTCCTCTCTCTGCTCAGACGAAAACCCTTCCCTGGGAAGACCTTCTGAAAGCTGACCCCGATATCGTAGTCATAACCCTACAAGGAAAGAACCTTTCAACTACCGGAGAAGCTGTAGCCGCTTGGGCTCGCCTTCCGCAAGTGCAAGGATTGAGTGCCTTCCGCAAAAAGAAACTATACGCCTTACAGGGCACTACCGGCATTTTCTACCCCAGCCCTTACACCATCTACACAGCCGAAGCTCTCTATGAACTCGCTTACACACCTACCTATCGGTATAATCGACATATAGGCCGCATTTGGGCCCCTCTGCTCTAACCTATGCGTTATATATTCATCACGGGCGGTGTGGTTTCCTCCCTGGGCAAAGGCATATTCGCCGCTTCCCTGGGAAAGCTCCTCCAAGCAAGAGGGTATCGTGTCACTCTGCAGAAATTCGACCCCTATCTGAATGTGGATCCAGGCACCCTCAATCCTTATGAGCACGGAGAGGTCTTCGTCACCTCCGACGGAGCCGAAACAGATATGGACCTGGGACATTACGAACGTTTCCTATCCATCCAGACCACCCGGGACCATAACGTCACTACAGGGAAAATCTATCAAACTATCATAGAGAGGGAACGCCGAGGAGAGTATCTGGGGAAAACCGTGCAGGTAATCCCGCACGTGACCGATGAAATCAAGCGGCGCTTCACCCTCTTGGCTCAGAAGGAACCCTATGACATCATCCTAACAGAGTTAGGAGGTACAGTGGGAGACATCGAATCCCTTCCTTATATAGAGGCTGCTCGCCAACTCCACTATGAGTTAGGACCGCTCCGAGTCCTTTTCGTACATCTGACCTTAGTCGTGTATCTGGACGCTACACAAGAGCTCAAAACGAAGCCCACCCAGCACTCGGTTAAGGAGCTACAGCAAGCAGGCGTGCAACCCGACGTCCTCGTGTGCCGAACCGCACGTTCTCTCCCTAAAGAGATGCGAGCAAAAATCGCTCTTCATACCAATGTACCCCGAAACGCCGTGATCCAAGCCTTAGACGTGCCTACCATCTATCAAGTCCCCTTCCAACTGCGAAAAGAAAAAATCGACGAAGTCATCCTTCGTCGACTTCGCCTCCCCTTACGCAGTGAACCCGACCTCAGCCAGTGGCAAACTTTCGTAGATCGACTTCAAAACCCTCAGCAAACTGTTCGAATCGGCCTCATCGGCAAATATGTGGAGCTCCACGATGCTTATAAATCCATCCATGAAGCCCTCATCCACGCTGGAGGATGGCGTTCTACCCAAGTGGATATAGAATGGATCTACTCAGGAGACCTCACATCCGAAAATGTGGAGAGACGTCTAAAAGGACTTCAGGGGATCTTGGTCGCTCCTGGATTTGGAGAAAGGGGTATTGCTGGAAAAATCCTTGCCGTACACTACGCTCGAACCCAGAATGTCCCCTTTCTCGGCATATGTCTCGGCATGCAGATGGCAGTGATAGAGTTCGCTCGTCACGTGCTTGGCTTACGAGAAGCCCATTCCACCGAAATCGAACCCCACACGCCCCATCCTGTAATCGATCTTATGCCGGAGCAAAAAGAGATCGTCGAAAAAGGAGGGACCATGCGACTGGGAGCCTACCCTTGCGAGATTCGAAGGGGTTCTCTGGCATGGCGCATTTATCAGAAACCCCTCATCTATGAACGGCACCGACACCGATACGAACTCAATAACCAGTATCGAACTGCTCTCGAAGAGGCAGGCCTCCTCATTACGGGCCGTTATCCAGAAAAAGACTTGGCGGAAATCATCGAAATCAGGGGACATCCCTTCTTCATCGGCGTGCAGTTCCATCCAGAGTTTCAAAGTCGAGTAGAATCGCCCCATCCGCTCTTCGGAGCATTCATCGAGGCAGCTACTCGCCATCAGTCAGACTAAAGAAGATAGCGGGCCACGGAAGCGAGCCTGCAGGATCCCAAAAAAGCTCTGTAAAGTTTTGCACCTGGTCTTGGCATACCGATATGCCCTCTGCCTCCAATAACTCCTGCATCGCAGTCGGTGTGGCGAAGTGAAACTTCCCCGTAAGGCGCCCCTCTCTGTTGACTACCCGGTGAGCAGGAACCGGTGGGTACACAGTGTGGCTGGCATTCAGTGCATACCCCACCAGCCGAGCAGACTGGGCTGTACCTAAATAACGAGCGATGGCACCATACGTCGTAACACGCCCTTTCGGGACCGCTCGAACCACTCGCCATACCCGTTCAAAAAAATCTACGGGCTCCCTCCCCCTCATCGGTCCGATGTAGGCTTTTGGATGCCTTCCTCTTCCTCATAGTAGGCTCGAAGCTCACAAAAAGCCCGCCGAGATACGGGCTCATACAGCTCTCCCGCTCCAGGAAGGATCGTTTCACCTCTCACTGGCCGCCGATAGGAATAGTGGGCCACACCACCTGTCCGAACGCATATGGCGTGCAGCTTAGTCACAAACTCAGCCACTGCCATAAGAGAAGGCATTGGCCCAAAAGGCCTTCCCCGATAATCCATATCTAACCCAGCGATGATCACCCGCTTGCCAGAATCCGCCAAACGATTAGCTACTTCTACAATACCCATATCTAAAAATTGAGCCTCATCTATACCGATAACCTGCGCATCTGCACTCAAAAGGTATATCGCATCAGAGTTGGGCACTGGCTGTGCTTCCAGTAAGCTCTGGTCATGAGAAACGACTGCAGTCGGATGATACCGAACATCTATATCTGGCTTGAAAAGACGTACGCGCTGCCCAGCGATCTGAGCCCGACGCACTCGACGCAAAAGCTCTTCTGTCTTACCCGAAAACATCCCCCCACAAATCACCTCGATCCACCCCGTATCATAAGGAAAGATAGGCTCCATCCCTACAAAAATAAAGGCATCAAGACAGAGACCTTTTCCTTTCCTACCTCAGAAATCTCTGGTTGAAGAGAAAATCTTAGCCTCCTCAGAAAAACCGCATAGGACATGGCTGCTATCCTCCAGAACCCGTCTCTTCAGCCTCTTAGTGGGGCTCTTCTGCCCTACAACAAGCGGGTAAACGCTCAAATGCCCTTGTATCTCGCCGCACAGTATCCGCATCATATCCAAGCCGAGCGATGGCTTGGCGAATCTGTTCTGGAGCCGTCTTGTCCGTTCGATAAACAACCACGATTTCTTTCGCAGGAACATATACTTCTACCCATCGGATACCTCTCTGCGTAGAAAGACCTCTTATCAAGGTTCTCCGACACGTCTGACAAACGATATTCTGGCTCTTTACTACGAGCGTGTCTGTCTGGGACCAGAGCATGCTCCCACACACACCGAAAAGCAGGCCTGCGAAAAACAAAATAGACACCTACCAAAGTTAGGTTTTTCGGATAAAAATACGACTGCCTACTGGGAGAAAAACTAATAAAGTCAGAAGACGAGCCAGTACCAAAGCCACCAAAGCTCCATACAGAGCTATCATCTCTGCGGTAAAAAGAAAGATAGCAGTAGCAGCAAGAACGCTCCCTAACTCCACGATCGCCGCGAGGAGGTTCAAACGGGTCTGGTGTGCCCATATAAACATTCCCTTCAGTATAGCGAGATACACCACCAGCGCAGGCATGGGAAGGATGAGCAATAAGCCTACAGATGCGAGATGAAGGACTTCTCCAGGTACAGAAAAAATACGTCCCAACCAGACTTCCCTCAGCCCCGGGAAACTCAATAGGCCTAAGCTCAGAGTCGTACCAAGCGCAATCAGATGTGCAAAACTCACCAGATGGGATCGTACACGAGTACCCAGAAGTACGACCACCACCTCTTGATAGGCGACCCCAATACAACTAAAAAGAAAAACAGTGTTGCTGACAGCGGGATAAGCTGCTAATGACAAAAGAGGCATGCGGCCTTGAGACATAAGAGTCGTGAGAAGAGGCACCAAGGCCACATTGAGGAGAGAGGTCAGAAGAAGAGGAAAGTAGAACTTTCCAATCTCCCTATATGAAAGGGGAGGGGCAGAGGTTTGTCCTAATCTCCCTAAGTAGGGACTTGCCCAGAGTCGGACGATGAGCATTTCAGTAGTGACCCCAAAGGACAGAGCTAAAGCTGCTATCCAAGTACCGGGCCACTCTGATAAAAAGAGACTTCCTACTAATGCTCCTATTCCCATTCCCACTAACCGCAGTACAGTACCCCAGGCGACGAGTCGTGACTGTCCCTGTCGGATCAAAACGCCTTGCCACAGGCGACGATACCCTATTACCGCTGGCCAGGGAATTAATATCCAAAGAGCCCTTGCTACACGAAGAGCCATCGGTTCTGGGAGCTTCCAGAGAAAGGTGTTCAACTGTAGAAAAATTTCTGGCAAGCCGACTATTCCCATCAAGAGAGAAAGAGGCAGGTTGAGCGCAGTGGCGAAGTGCCAGAGACGTTCATAGCTCGCTCTATCCCGAGCCAAGGCTGCTCCCGCACTCAGAAGCATCATGATTGGGGCCTCTATCATCATAGCGATGGCAAACGCTACACTGAAAGCCGCTAAGTTCTCTGTGGCCATCGGCATTCGACCTATCAGCCCCACCAGCAAAGGACCCTCCAGCGCCATCATGAGCCAATTGAGTGCCAAGGGTCCCCAAAAACGCGCGATGATAAACCGATAAGACCCTGATAAGGAGCTCTTTTCTCGCTTCATGCCAGCTCCCGGCGGCGACGCCCTTCCTCGATGATATGTTCGAGAATACTGAATGGGGTATATCCTGCCAAAGCAGCCTGATGAAAAAAGACGGTGGCGGGAGTAAGCCCCGGCAGGGCATTGATTTCTAAAGTCCAGAATTCTGGGTCGCCCTCCTCCAGAAGCCGTACAAATCCATCTATCCTGGCGTACCCATGTACCCCGACTGCTTCCGCTATAGCCTCTACAGAACGCTGAATCCACTGCAAAGCCCGCTCATTCCTTTCGGGATCTTGCGGATATAAACGGGCGGGTGTCACGTTCTGTCCCGCTCCTGCCAGAAACTTTTCTTCTAATCGCAAAAAATCTCCCCCTTTCACCGTCTCACTCGGCAGAAAAGCCTGGTACCGAATCCTCTCTCGCTCCGTGTGGGTAATCACTCCGACTGTGACTTCCAACCACTCCGGACCTCGAAGGTATTGTTCTATAAGAGCCTCTTCTTTTGCGGGAAAAGGTTCATCCGGCATCAAGCCAAGAGCTTCTCTCATCTCTGGAGAAAGAAAAGGATCCTTCCGAAATATCCCCGACAAATACCTGTATAGAGCCTCTCTGTCTGGAAGAAGGCGAACCCCACTGCTACATCCTTCATCTACAGGTTTCCCCACCAAAGGATAGGAGCCCAGTTTCTCTTCTATCTCCCTTATACACTCAGCAGGATGGGCTTCCCATGCTCGCCGAAGCACCCGATAGTGGGGTGGAACCCGGAATCCTTTCTGTTCCAGATACCGGTGTGTAGCCTCCTTGTCCATCGCCAGGGCACAGACAGAAGGAGGACTTCCATTGTAAGGGAGTCCTATTTCTTCCACCAGTTTCTGTACGGTCCCATCTTCGCCTGGACGGCCGTGTAGAGCCAGAAATACAAAGTCCACCCGATCTTTTAGCTCGTCCCACGTCAGAAAACGGGCCTCATATGCATCTATCAGAGGATATACCCTCCTCAAGGAAGCTATACGAGCTCGGGTCTCCTGCGTCACCGTAGGAATGGCATGCTTTCCAAGAGCGGCAGCCACATCGTCCGCATTGTCCTTAAAAAGAAGTCGGGGCGGCAGCTCCCACAGCTCCAAGCGCCCCTCTCTAACCCATAAAAACAACGGTAGCACTTCATACTGACTTGAAAGCTTCTCCACTACATTCCGTCCGCTTTCCAATGAAATATGCCTCTCGGTAGAGATACCTCCAAAAATCACCGCAATGCGACCACGAGAAGGAGCTTTCTCTCTGGAAGAGAGGTGAAAAGCTAATCGATGACGACGCAAAAAGCCCCGCATAGGACCTGTACGCACCTGACGAAGTGAGGTGTCAATGAGATACGTCAAGAAATCCTTCGGAGTGAAGCCTACCTCCGCAGCTTGATGAAAAAGTAAAGAGGCAGGGAGAAGGCCCGAGGTGGTGTTAGGGTCATTGAAATAAATCCGGCCCTCCTGATCGACAATCCCATCTAATCGAGCACATACCTGGAGATTTGCGGAGGAAGCGAGCCGCTCCGCAGCTCGCTGGATCTCACGGTTAGGGAGAGATTGCGCAGGAGTAACCTTAGAGGTCGTACCTGATAGATATTTCGCTCGATAATCGTAGATCCGCTCTCCCTTCCGAATATGGGTGGGAGGAAGGGCAACCTTCTCTCCAGTGGGTGTCTCTATGACGATAACAGAGAACTCCTCCCCTGGTATAAATGCCTCCACTAACAGATTTTCAGGGCTATCCCATGCTTCCACAAACCCCTGATGAGGTCTGTGTGCAAGAAAATAAGCAAGCTCATCCCAGTCTGTTAGGAGCTGGCGAGCCACTCCCGCAGCATCCCTATACAATAGAGGCAGTCCGATGCCGTGGACAAGGTCCACTAAGGCACCTGTAGGCTCAGAAGGAAGCCACCGAACTGGCCAAAGAAAGGCACAACGGAAGGCTACCTCCAAGAACCTCTCGGGGGATTCACACACTCGAACCCCGATAGTAGAGCCTTGAAGGGGGTGCTTGACTACACAAGGGAAGCCGATGGTCTGCGCTATCTCCTCTACCAGCTCCTCAGGGCTTTCCCATAAGAGGGACTTTCGAATCACCCGATAGGCTGGTACAGCAAATCCGTGAGCCGCAAGCCAATCTCTTTGTGAGGCTTTGTCCATGCCCCACGCACTTCCTCCTATAC
>JANZYW010000082.1 GCA_026413325.1 Bacteroidia bacterium
CTATTGATGCTGGGCATAAAGAAAAGTACGTATATTTGTGTGCTATGAAAAGGCTTCAAACTATTATGGGAGGGGTTTTACTCACTCTCCTTCTGAGCACTCTTGGCTGCAAGAAAGATCCCTGTAAAGATGTGACGTGTCAAAATGGGGGCACCTGTGTGGATGGCAAGTGCAACTGTTCTCTCCCTTGGGAGGGCACGAAATGTGAGGTGGACGCTCGAGACAAGTTTGCAGGGGCATGGAGCGGTACGGAAAACTGTGGGGGCGGTGTTGAAAATGTTTCTACAACTATCTCGAAATCCTCCGTGGAAGCGATTGCCATTTTGATTGACGGGCAGATACGGGGACGACTAACCAGTAGTACCACTTTCGAAATCCCCTCTCAACAGATCAATAGCGGAGGCACTACCGTGACCATCAGCGGAAATGGAGTGCTCAACGGAAACACCCTTTCTCTGACCATCACCTACAGTGTCGGTGGCCAGGGGATAACTTGCTCTTACTCGTTGACTCGTCAGTAGTTTTCTCTCGGGAGGTGCGAGAAAAAGCTCGCTTTCTCCCTGTCGAGATTTTTTTCATAACTTTGCCCTCCATCGCGGGGTAGAGCAGTGGTAGCTCGTCGGGCTCATAACCCGAAGGTCGTGGGTTCGAATCCCACCCCCGCAACGATTCCTGGTCCCCTTGGGTGCCCGGGTCAAACGCGCTCTTTTCCGTTGCTCCAATAGGTGGTGCCATTGAGAGATTGGAAAAGAGTGAAAAAGATCGATGCCGGCTTAGGCGTGCGTTTGTCGTATCTACATTTCCTCGGCTCAGTCGCAGTTGCGGTTTCTCCTCTTCGAGAGTTACAATCAGTAAGCTCTCTCTTCTTTGGCTCGCATCGGTTGAGTGCCGTGGTGGGGCTATATAGCCCACAAGGGATTCCTATACTCATCGCAGCTCAGCGATCTGATCCGTATAAAGCGTCATTTTGGGGTATCTTTGCCTTATGGAACCGATTCGTCCGAAAGTGCAAGGTCGTGCTCGCCTATTTCGGAATCCCCTCCTCGAACTCCTTACCTTGTCCTCCCCCTATGTAATATGGGGCATGTATATTCCGATCGTTTCTGGGCTTCTCTACTACAGTGTTGCAGGGCTGAAGCTGAGCGTGGGCTCTGTGGCACTCACTTTTGGTGCGGCTCTTTTTACCTGGACGTTAGCTGAGTATCTCTTGCATCGCTTTCTGTTTCACTGGGTAGATGAGCGACCTTGGGTACAGCGTTTTCATTATCTTGTCCACGGCGTGCATCATGAATACCCCTCTGATCCGCACCATCTTTTTATGCCCCCTGTTCCCAGCTTGATTTTAGCTGCGACTTTTGGGAGCCTTTTTTATCTCCTCATGGGGCGATATGGTTTTCCCTTTCTGGCGGGTTTTATTATAGGTTATCTCCTGTATTCAACGACGCATTATTTGATGCATCGGATAAAGAACCCTCCGACGAAGTTTCTGAAGAAGTTGTGGCGGCATCATCATCTACACCATTTTAAGTCTCCTGAACGGGCCTTTGGCGTTTCTTCTCCTTTATGGGACTGGGTATTTGGTACGATGCCAGAGGAGAAGCGTCGGGTATCTGCAGGATAAGTCGAGGTGTTACTTAGAACCAGGAAGGACGATTTCATATCCGTACTCTAGTATCTCTGTAGCCCCTGGTCGGAGGAGGAGTTCCCAGTGGAGCAGGTAGCGGGTATTATTTCCTCTCCGCTCTTGCAAGGGCGTTGCTCGAGCGAATCCCAGCCTATCTTGGAGAGGTTGCCCTGTGAGAGGCTTCTCTATGAGAAGGCGGATCTCTCGATTCTCCCCATTATGTATACGAAGGGTTCCGCTGAGGATGACCTTGGGTCCGGCGAGAGGGTCTTTCGGTTTTTCTCGTCGGACCTCTGTTTCCTGGAGGCGGATCTGAAGGGCCGGGGTACGTGTGAGAGGTATATATCCAGTGGCAGTGGGAGCCGTGAGGGGGAAGGAACTTTGTGCAAGTGGAAGTCCCTGCTCGTCTAAGAGTTGGACTTGCCCTGCAGGTAAAGGTATCTTTTCGGTATTTACAATTTGGAGGGAGTGTTCAGCCCAGCCTTTCCACTGTCCTATCACGAGGGGGTCTAAGTTCTCTACAAGGTCGGGCAGTGAGGCTCTATATATATCGGTGTATGGGAGCTCTGCATGGAGGAGAGGGAGCCAGAGCTCTCCACTGCTGGTTACCTTTTGGAGGGGGAGATGCCAGAGAGTGCTTGCTGCGCTGTCGTTGATGCCTTGTGTCAGGTAGATTTCTACAGGAAAAGTGTTTTCTGAAAAGGGAGGTAGCTGTATAGAGGTTAACAATCTGAGCCGGGTAGGTCCGATGATTTGTACGATGTGCCGAGCTTTCCAGGGGGAGAGAGAGTCCCATCCCGCCACTGCTACCCGACCTGTGGGCAGTACGGTATCGATCTCAAGGGTGAGTCGCCATGCGGGACGGCTCTCTCTCCGAAGGGAGGAGCCATCCGTTCGGACAGCCTGGATCAGTTTTCCAGGGATCCAGACTCTTTCTTGTGTCATTTTTCGTAGTAAAACGGAGCCGTCTGGTGAGACATGTTCCACTATGCCTTGGCTTTCTTCCCATTCACTGCTGGCGAGATAGGATATCCAGGCGGTGGCTCCGATGTGCTGACGCAGAAAGCCAACCAAGTCCGAGAGAGGGGGCTCTCCTGAGAGGACGATCAGAGTATCAGCCGAGATCGTCCACCTTTTTACTCGGTAGTCTGGCTGGGGCAGAAGGGTGAGAGGCTTGGCTGGCCCAGGAATCTTGACTGTGAAGGTTTTCTGTGTGAAAGGCAGGAGGGCTTCCCGTACCCAGTACACCCGCCCATCCGCTTGGTATACGATACGAGTGAGGGGGAGAAAGGACTGGCCCCAGGAAAGCCCGAGGAAAAGCCATAGTTTTGCCATACACCGACAAAAGTAATGTGGGGCCAAGTGTGGGTACGGAGGCGAGGGCTCCAAGCGCTGGATTATCGATTGCCGATAGAAGGGGGGCCTTATATGCCAGGCATTCGGCTGCTCGTCCCACTCGGGAGGTATGATACACCTCATATCGGTTTATTGATGGAAATACATACTTCACCCGCCCCATTTGCTCTCAAATCTATTATTCAAAAAGTGGACAGTATGCCTCTTTATGATGAGAAGAGCCTCTTGTTCTTTCGCTGGGTTGTGGACTATTATATAGCTGCTCCTGGCGATGTAGCTCATGTGGCTCTACCAGGGCGGGTGGGAGGGATAGCAGATTGGCTTGTGACTTGGATAGAGGGGGAAAGAGAGAGCCTTCCTCCGAAGAGAATCTATACTCGTCTTCGGGCCAAGAGTTCTTTTTCCTGGAGAGAAGCCGCCCGGGAGCTGGGATATCCTCCTCAACGGTTGCTTCATCACCTTCGAGCGTGGATGCGAGCCGGTCACGTACGTCTCGAGGCAGTAGTTCGCCAGGGAGTACGAGCTGCTCATTCCTTTATAGAAGTAAGTCCTGCTTATCGGCAAGCTTCGGCTTTCCAGGAAGCGTGGGAGCAGCTACCAGCAGCGCTACAACCTCTCTTTCTCGATCTCCTACAGCGTACTCTCCGAGGAGAACCCATGTCCTATGCCCACCTTCGTCGGAAGGAGGGACGGCGACTCTTGACTCTTCTCAAAAAAGGTCTTTTGTGTCGCATATCTACCCGTTCCTATTATGAGCGGTTATATGCCCAACCGCTTCGTCCTTATGTGCTTACCCCTCCACAGGAGCGTGCCTTGCGGGAACTGCAAGCTGCATTAGACGCTGCGCCACAACGTCCGATCTTACTTCATGGGGTGACAGCCAGTGGGAAAACATTCGTTTATATGGAGCTGATGCGAGCTTTTCTCCGACAGGGGAAGCAGGTATTGTATCTTTTACCGGAGATCGCTCTTACCAAGCAGACTCTCGATCGCTTGCGGGCCACCTTCGGAGAAGCAATGGCGCTCTATCACAGTGGTCTCACAGAGGCGGAGCGCTTTCGTACCTGGCGAGCTGTCCGAGAAGATGCCGTCGATGTGCTGGTGGGGACTCGCTCAGCCCTGTTCCTTCCTTTTCATCGGCTGGGACTCCTTATCGTAGATGAAGAACATGATCCCTCTTTCGGGCAGGAAGTACAGCCTCCCTTGTATCAGGCAAGAGACGCAGCAGTGTATTATGCGCATCTGAGGGGTATACCCATCATTTTGGGTTCGGCTACCCCTTCTCTGGAAAGCTACGCAAATGCGCTAAGGGGTAAATATGGGCTGGTTTCTCTTCCTGAGAAAGCTTTCCCGGGTTTGCCGCCCGAGCTTCATATCGTAGATATGCGGGTAGAGCTCCAGGAGAGGCTCAGCACTGGGGTTTTTTCGTCTGTCTTACGAGAGGCTTTAGAAGAGACGATAGGTCGAGGCGAGCAAGCGATTCTGTTTCGAAATAGGCGAGGCTATGCGCCTATGCTTCTGTGTCAGACCTGTGGTCATCGTTGGGAGTGTAGCCAGTGTGCCGTTACGCTTACCTATCATAAGCGTTCTTCTTCCTTGGTATGTCACTATTGTGGGCATAAGGAGAAGGTACCGGCTCGGTGCAGTGTCTGCGGGAGTGAGCGTTTGTCTTTTTCTGGCATCGGCACAGAGCGGATCGAAGAGCAGTTGGGCCATTTTTTCCCCACAGCACGCGTCCTCCGCCTGGACCGAGATACCGCTGGTGGTCATCGGCATGAAGCGCTTATCGCCGCTTTTGAAAGAGGAGAAGCCGATATTCTGGTCGGTACCCAAATGGTGACTAAGGGGCTTGATTTTGAGCGGGTCACATTGGTAGGCGTATTGTACGCAGATAGTTTATTGGGGCGTCCTGACTTTCGGGCGGAGGAGCGAGCGTACCAACTCTTGGTACAGCTGATGGGACGATCGGGCCGGCGGGGCGTACAGAGCCGAGTTATCCTCCAGACTTTCAGACCAGATACCCCTCTTTTTCATAGACTATCAGAACCCTACGTTAGCTTCGCTGAGGCAGCTCTCTCTAAGAGAGCGCAGTATGGATACCCTCCTTTTCGCCGCCTTATTGATGTGAACCTATACCATCCCGAGACGACAGCCCTGGAAATGCAGGCAGTGGCATGGAAAGAGAACCTGCTCCCACTAAGATGGGGTGAAATCCTCGGCCCCGTCTATGGAGATGTGCCTCAGATTCGAGGACGCTATCATATGCATCTCTTACTCAAGTTACCTCAGCAGTATCCCGTAGCGGCTGTCCGACGGGCGCTGGACCAGCTCCTTCAGCAGCACTACAAAAGGTGGGGGAGCAAAGCGGCAAGGGTGCTTTTCCGAGTAGATCCATAGTAGACCTTCTATCTCTTCTTTGAGTCATAGGAACAGAGAAAATAGTGAAGAGGGGAGGCTCCACACCCGCTGCTCCCTCCCGCTCATATGGGATCTGGTAGAAGAAGAGCATCGGGGTACACCCACTTTACAGAAAGAAGTAGGTGGATATACCCTATATCGCCACAGAACAAGCAATGAACGTCTCCCTTTCTTAGCAGAGTTGGTATTTACATATCGCTGTGATATCTCGCTTGCCTT
Source organism: Bacteroidia bacterium (assembly GCA_026413325.1). Taxonomy (GTDB): domain Bacteria; phylum Bacteroidota; class Bacteroidia; order SpSt-205; family SpSt-205; genus SpSt-205. Next base: position 5,618 of record JANZYW010000082.1, read on the forward strand.
ATAGGTGCAGAAACTCTTCCAAATCTCACGATACATGGGCATCGTATTAGTTTTTAGGAGTTATTTATCGCCCTCAGGGGCGGGTGAGGCGAGCTCGGTAGTAATAATAGAGCGTACCCTTCCAGGACACTGAGGGGATCGTGCCTGCACACCCTTTTGCTGATATAGCAGGTGAAGTTTTCTTCCGGTCGAATCCTTGAGTTGGGGAAATGCCTCCTCTCGAGGCACAAGAAGGGAAATCTCCCTAGCTCGTACCTGACCGTACCTTATCTCTTGTCAATACCTGAACGATGAAAACCTGCATTCAAGGTATGATAATGGTGAATTGACTTTAGCTATATCACGGAACGTGCTGGAAATAATCCACTCCAGCTTCATATAGAGTCAGTATCTGAAAAGCGCCCAGACAATATCGAGGTAGACGCCGTCTCTCTTTTTGCCATCGATTTTCCCCATCTTAGTATACTGTCAGCCAGTAGTCTCTATCATCCAAATAAGATAAATAGTAATAATGTAGATTATGGATACAAAATCTAAGGCTATGCTCTGTATCGAGGTAATTCTCAGGAACACTCTGGGGTGATATCGTATAGATTTTACGGAGGCTGGAAGCGATGTGTTCACATCGCACTGCTACTTTTGCAGGGTTTGTAGTCTCTCCTTTCCTTGTATGGTCCGAACGAGCTTCTGGCTGTCGGTGATATTAGGCATCGGGATTTTTCCCCTTCAAGCTCAGCAGACACTCATCAACCTTCCCTCTGTGGAGTTAACGCCTGCGGGGAGACTTTTTGTCCTTCATGAGACGCAGCTTCGGTTCTGGCGTCCCGATCCTTACTGGGTAACGAGTCATTTCTTGGTTTATGGTCTTTCTTCGAAGTTCGAGCTTGGAGTGACTTTATACGATTGGGGTTTCCCCGTTCAAACTCATAGTGCTATCGCCATGGGTTACAAGCATACACAGGCTATCTTGCTCCGAGGCGGGGAAGTATGGGAGCCAAAATACACAGTGGGGCAAATGTTGATTTTATCCGGCACAGGTAAAGGAGCGGGTTTATGGAGTTATCTTATGGGAAGTTTTCGCTTACCAGAGATTCAGGCTCGTATCACAATAGGGGCTACTTTCACTCCTAATGCACTCTTTGGAGGTACCGAAGAAGAGGATTTCTTCGGAACTCATCCTATACCTCTGATCGCCTCGGTCGAACTTCCTATTATAGACGAGCTCGATGTCGTAGTGGAATGGTTTTCGGGAGATGATCACGAGTTTGCGTATTTGACGCCTGGCTTTGTCTATCATAAAGGAAGTTGGGTTTTCGTATTGAGCTATAAAATTGCAAATAATGAGGAGGAACGAGATGCAAACTCCTTTGTATTAGAAGCGGGTTACTATTTCTGAAAGACTTATTTTGAAGCTTTCTACTTGAAGCATCTATGGAGCATTCCCTGTGGGAAGCGAGGCTCTCCATGGATATGTAAACATAGATGTACCCTTCTTTACTTCAAATTTATGTGAATCCGAAAGGTTAGACTTATTCAGGACAAGTATAATGAGAGGGGCAATCATAGAATAGGTCTGCCTCGCTACATGGATAGGTACAGCTTCCATACTG
>JANZYW010000083.1 GCA_026413325.1 Bacteroidia bacterium
GGCTTCATGACCGACTCAGAGAGTGTGGCTGGGTGGAACCGCTAATGGCAGGACAGGAGCTAAAATGGATGGGGAGTGCCGAAGGTTCTCTTCCCCCTCCATTGCCTATAGATAGCCTCAAACAGATTTCTCGTCGTGTACCAGAGGCGCAAGCGATATTGAGTTTGGAGACACTTTTACCAGGAGGGTCGCCTCAGCAACCGGAAGTACTTGCCGGATTTCGTTTGTATGATGCAAAGACGGGTCAGGTAATCGATGAGGTCACCTTCACCAGTGGAACAGCCTATCGTTATGGAGGTATCGTCGATGCGCATGCCGACGCCGTAGAAATGTATATCCATCGAATCTGTCCCTGCTTCCCTGCAGTACCTTATGAGGATAGATCGGTTCGTTTTTATGTGAAGGGTTCGCCTCAGTTAGAGCAAGCTAAGGCTGCGATAATGGGTCGCAGATGGGAAGAGGCTATCGCTCTATGGGAGAAAGATGTCAATGGAGGAAAGGCTAGCCCTGCCAAGCGGGCAGCGTACAATCTCGCTGTGCTATATGATGCATTGTGCGAAGTAGAGAAAGCCGAGGAATGGTATCGTCGTGCTGTGGGGCAGGGGCTGGGGCAGCGAGAGTATGAGGAATGGGGACGCACTCGCAGGTCCCTTTGTCAGCGCCTCAATGCGCAACTTCCCCGCCAAAAGAGAAACTACTAAATAGGAGCTCGCTGCTCTCGGTTCCTCTCGAGGGATACAAGGAGGGCAAGGGGGTGTGCAGCTCTCTAAAATCTCAGGAAAAAAGAATGCAGTATAGGAGCTTCTTAGCTTCGTTCGGTGTCGGCTGTGTGGTACGATGCAGTGGAAATGCTGCCCCCCTTCACAACAGCAGGTATTTCAAAATCGCACCTCACAGCAGAAAATCTTAGTGAAACAAAGTCTCCCCGATTTACTGAAAAACGCTTTCCTAAGTATCTCTGATTTCTCCCCAGAAGAAGGCGTGTTTTATTCCTCGTAGTAGGTAATGATAAGACTGTCTCCTGCTTTGATTTCGTCCGAGGAGAGACGGTTGAGCTGTCTGAGCTGGTCTACAGAGACCTTGTATCGAGCAGCGATGCGGGCGAGGGTTTCACCGGGTTGTACCGTGTGTATACGAGCTCGAGGTAGCTTTCGAGAAGGAGGGATTTCCTTGTTGATGCGAGGATCCTCCAGGAAGAAGTGTTGTTTCTCGGCAGGAGTGAGCTCCCGAATGTTTTTGCTGTAAGCTTCATCTATGAGAGCTTGTTCGTCGGGGAGGAGGGGGTAGAGATGCACACTTCCGCGAGGGCCAGGAACTGCCAACAGCTGGCCATCTGGACTAAAGGCAGGTTTGAAATGAATATGGAGAGGGAAAGGATATTCGGTGAGACGAAGGAAAGTCCTTCCACTCCACAGATACGCAGCTTGGTCAGTACCGATGGATAAGATGTGGAGGCCAGAGGGACTCCACTGAACCGCATAAGGGATCCCCTTGTGTCCCTTCATTATATGGAGGCATCGTCCACTGGCGACGTCCCAGACCCGTAGGGTAGAGTCTGCGGCTGCTGTAATGACTTTTTTCCCATCTGGGCTGAAGGAAGCGGCTTTTATCGCTCCTGTATGTCCTTTTAGGAGAGCTACACTTTGTCCCTCCCAAGACCAGAGGGAGGCAGAACCATCCTCACTAATGCATAAAATGAGCTGCTCGTTTGGGGATAAGATGACTTGAGATATAGGAGCAGTGTGAGCGCGAGTGGAGATGGGTTGTCCATTGGAGGTATTCCAGAGATAGAGAGTACCAACTCGTGTACTGATGGCAGCTTTTTTCCCATCGCGGGTGAGCGTCCCGTGGAGTACTTCTGCATCGAAAGAGAGGGTTTGGATGAGTTCCCCTGCGGGACCGCTCCAGAGTCGAGCCGTTTTGTCCAAAGAGGTAGTGAGGATTACAGAGGCATCCTCAGAGAGGGCGATGTGTGTTAGATTGTCTTTATGGCCCCACAGTCGAGCTACGCTGGTGCCCGTTCGCAGGTCCCAGATGCGGGCTGAGAAGTCCTCTGCCAGGGAGACCAGATACTTCAAGTCTTGAGAGAAATAAACTTTTTCTACGATATGGGTGTGGCCTTTGAGGACTTCTTTGGAGCTACCACTGTTGACATCCCAGACTCGAATCGTTTTATCCCAGCTGGCAGTGGCAAGCTGCTTGCCATCGGGGCTAAAAATGGCATAGATGACGCGGTTTTTGTGGCCGATGAGCTGCTTGGGAGGTTTGGGATATAAGTGTGCGTGGAGGGCATAGTAGAGAGCGGCTTCGGCTTCTTCCACGTAGGGTCTTTCATCTGGAGCCCCGATATGGCGAGGGAGGGCTTCCATAGCCAGTCGAGCCGCCACTTCTGGTTTTCCTTTTCGAGTCTGCTCTTCGGACAGAGCTGCCAGAAAGAGAGACTGCAATACGAGTGCTCTGTTGCGCTGTTGAAGGGCGAGGAGAGTTTGGTACTCAGCCTGAGCTTGATTGTACTCGGCGTTGAGGCGGGCTCCTTCTGCGATACGAGATTGATTCTCAGCGATTCTCTGTTGGACGAGGGCTCTCTCGCGTTCCAGCTCTGCTATGCGGCGTTGTGTCTCAGCGATCTTGCGTTGGCGTTCTGCGTTGGATCGTTCAGCTTGGGCGATGCGGAGTGCATTCTCAGCGAGGAGCTTTTGTTGGAGGGCAATAAGCCGTTCTCTCTCAGCTATGAGCTGCTGTTGACGGGCTTCTAAGGCATTTTTTTCTGCGAGGGCCCGTTGTTCCTGGGCGATCCGGGCCTGTCGTTGGGCCTCTGTTGCGTTGCGTTCGGCGAGATTCCTTTGTATCTGAGCATAGTAGAGCGCAACTAAGCTAAGGAGGAAAAGGATTGTGATGACTCCCAGCGCTAAGAGGAGAAGCCTTCGGTTTCTTTCGATGCGAGCTTTGCTTCGGGCTAGGTAGAGTTCTATTGCATCTCTGAGGGCCAGGGCTTGGGTAAGGGGGTCTACATCCGGAACGAGCTCTTCGGGAGCGATATAGCGGCGTATCCAGGGTGCGTTGGGTTTGGCTACATAATACCATTCCGAGAAATACTGATAAGCCCCCCCACTTAGGAGGAGGCGAGGAGACTGCTGTCCCTCTAACCACCGTTGTACCTGAAACTTGAGCTCGCGAAAGATGCGGAGGCTGTTGGCTTCTTTCTCAGCCCAGCGGATGAGCCGGTCCCAGTTTCGGATGAGGGCTTCATGAGAGACGGTGAGGGTATCTGTAGGGCTGAGAGAGGGATCTCCTGCTTCGGGAAGGCCAGGCTGAAGGAAACTTACCTGAATATCCCGGTAAATAGCAGCGACGCGAGCGACGATGTCAGTGCTTATCCCTTCGATACCCAGGATATCGGTAATCTGCTGCAGAGAAAGACGAGCACGCACCGCGCGCCCCTCGTCTATCCGAGTGAGAGAGACGAAGAGCACTTCCACGACTCGCTGCAGCAGGTCGAGGGAAAAAGTTTCCTGGTATCGTTCTCGGTACAGAACGTCTAACTTTTCATAGAGCCATTCTGCATGGAAGTTGAGGACATTTCGCAGGCGAGCGTTGGCATACAGCCTACGTTCTGTTTCAGGAAGAGAAGCTAAATACCGTTCGAAAAGGGGTCTATCTTGTTCGGAGAGACGATTGGGGGAAAGTCCACCTACAATGGCATAGTGAATAAGATCAAGTGGTTCTTTGCCATGTTGAGCCGCATGCCAGATCCGGTGTAAGGCATGCTGAAGTACAGGGAGCTGGTCGATACCATCTCCTAAATCATTGAGAAGGCGCTGTGTGAGTCGAGGAGTGATGTGCTCACCATTGAGTTCGACAGGTTTCTCGATGACAGCTTGGAATTCTTCTCGGGTGAGACGAGGGACAAAGTACGTGCTCTCTCCGATCAGTTCTGCAAAACCATGAAAGGCGACACATTGTCCGATAAAGTCCGATCGCATGGTAAATACCACCCAGATAGGAAGGTTTTCTCGCTGGGCGATACGGATGGTTTCAGAGAGGACATTGACGGTGATTTGAGACAGGGGAGAAGCCACACCAGCGGAGTAGTTCTCTTCATTTGTAAAGAACTCTTCGAATTGGTCAACGAGGATGAGAAGATTTTGCCCCTCTCGAAGACGGGCCATTTTTTCTGCATCGGAAAGGGACTGGAACTGCGGGCTGGAGGGATCGACGTATGCTGGAGAGGTTTTATAGAGGTCGACGAGAGCGGAGAAGCCGTAAGATAGGCGGCTTTCTACCTCTGCAATGTTGCTATAGCCCAGCGCACTTGCGAGTGCGGTGGCTAAATTTGTAAGGGGCTGTTTTTCGGGGCGAAAGGCAGCGATGGCCCAGCTGGGGTAAGGGGCAGGCATGAGATTGGCCCGCAGAGCTGGCAGCACTCCAGCAAAAACGAGAGAAGACTTCCCATCTCCAGAAGCCCCAGTTACCATGATGAATTTTCTCTCTTCGAGGAGCTCTAAAATTTTGGAGATATGTCGCTCCCGCCCGTGAAAGAATACAGTTTCAGACTCCTCAAAAGGGCGAAGGCCGATGTAAGGGCAAAAACGTGGACTGTCCGGCCATATAGGAGACTTACGGGCTTCTGTAAGGGACTCCTCGATGATCCCCTCCATCTCGGGGATAGGAGAGAGCCGCAATCGAATGTTGGGTACAGTAAGGGTCAGATGGCGATTTCGAGGCAGGTCAGGCGAACCTATCAAAAGGATAGGCGTAGGCTGACTGAGCCCTCCACCGAGCTTCCATAGCTGCTGAGCGACGGAGAGGGCCCAATCTCCCGATCGATCGAAGAATATAACAAGTAGCTGACTTTGTCTGTAGAGGCGGAGGGCTTCTTCGGTGTCTTCGTCGGCTTTTTCTGGCCTAAAAGCCAAGGTCTGTATCTTTTTCTTTTGCGAGAGGCTTTCTACCAGAGAAAAGCAGCTTTCGGCGTCTCGTACATTGTGTATGAAGCCTATTTCATATTGCTTTACAGCTTGCCGAGCTTCTACTGCCTCTGAGAGGAAAGCTCGAATCTCTTGGATGAGAAGGGGGAGGCTTGGGGTCCGAGTGAGCATCACTCGCTCTGTTAGGGTATTTTCTACATAGGTCAGTAGTTCTTGCGATTCTAAGCTGTACAGGGTGGTTTCATCTAATGGAGCCCACACAATGAGTCTAAATCCAGAGGACACCTGACGCAAGAGCGTTTCGTACTGGTATTTTAGGAGAGAGTTACCGTCTGGGAGGGTAGGCCCGGGGTCAGGACCTAAGATGAGAAAGGCTGCGTCATAGCGCCGAGCTACTTCTGAGAGGAGCGTTAGATCTGGGGTAGGAGGCATTTCTATCTCATAACCTGCATTATTGAGCATGATACTGAGTACCTCTCTACGAGAGTCATCGCTCTCAGCTGTCCATCCGAGCCAAACCGCCGAAGGCTTTACCTCAGGAGATAGGACAACGGGCGTAGAAACACCTTCCATATTTGCGCAAATCTACGCGAAAGTTTCGCAAAAACAGTCGCCTTTATCTCGGTGCTTTTTCCTTCTCGGTCGAAAGCTTACCAGCTAAGAATCAGAGAAAATGCTCCAGAAGTTCTAAGGAGTTTAGCTTAGCGTATTCTTCGTGCTATTGCTAAGGTTTTCTTGTTTTTATCTCTTCGGTCCGAACAGGGGGACTACGAGGGGAAAGCCGACCATAGGGATTTTTATCTACTTTTCTCCAGTCCTTTTAGTGTCCTTTTATACTGGATATCACAGCGGGTACAGAGATAGATTTCGTCTCCCGTGAGCTCTTCTAAGGTTTCTCCACATTCACATACCCATCCGACCACCCGAGCGGGATTACCCAGTACGAGGGCGTGGTCGGGTACGTCTTGGGTAACGACAGCCCCCGCACCTATCATCGCAAATCGTCCGATAGTGGTTCCACACATGATCGTTGCGTTGGCTCCCAGGGTCGCTCCTTGCTTTACGCGAGTTTGTAAAAACTCATTTCGACGCTCGATGAAAGCTCGGGGATATTTATCGTTAGTGAACACGCAGGAGGGGCCGCACAGAACCCCATCTTCTAACTCTACTCCGTAGTAGAGAGAGACGTTATTTTGGATTTTGCAGTTGTTTCCCACTCGGACGAAAGGACCTACCACTACATTCTGGCCTAAAACGCAGTTTTTTCCTATCCTACTGCCGCGTAGGATATGACTAAAATGCCAAATTTTTGTGCCCTCTCCGATGTAGACGTCTTCGTCAATGAGAGCCGTAGGGTGGATATAATAAGGCTTAGGTGCTTCTACTTCAGGAAATAGGCTGCGGTGGAGCTTTTCTGTCAAAGCGGTGACAGGTAGAAGGGCATGAGCGGAAGTGCGAGGGGGCTTTCGGGTCTGTATGCACTCTAAAAAATGGTCCAGCTCCGCTGCCAGGGGTTCGGTAGGAGGGAAAGAAATAAGGGTTCCTTCTCCACAGGAGAGGGTAGGCAAGATACCCTTTTCCCACCTTACCCGGTGACTATACAAGGTAAGGGTAGGCGTAGGGGTTTCCTCTGAAAAGACAAGCATTCCCTCAGTTCCGATAAGGATAAGACGTCTTCTTCGTTCCGGATGCACCCAACTTGCGAAAAGGTGGGCCTGTACCCCTCCGGTGAAAGTAAGATGAACATGGACTGTATCGGCTACTCCAGTTTGGATGGCCGCTTGTGCATAGGCATGGCTTTCTTCTGCAGGTTGTGACACCAGGTGTAAGACTAAAGCTAAATCATGGATAGCCAAGCCCCATAATGCATCCTCTGAGAGCGGGAATCGCCCCAAGGAAGTCCTTTCTGTCTGGATGGAAAGCAGTTTACCTAAGGTCCCTGCATGGAGTACCTCTTCTACCTTTCTTATTCCAGGGTGGTAGTGTAGAATATGGCCTCCCATGAGGATAAGCCCCTTTTCTTCTGCTATTTGTCCGAGGTGGGTGAGTTGAGCGGTGGAAAAAGCCAGGGGCTTTTCACAAAAGACATCCTTGCTGGCCTGTAGCGCTGTCTCTGTCAGGGTAGGATGAGTCGTCGCAGGGGTGGCGATACAGACAGCTCGTATTTCCGGATCGTGCCAGATATCGTGGAGGTCAGACGTCCAGCGAAGGTTGGGGTGAAGCTTGCGCAGCTGATCATACTTCTCTGGAGAG
>JANZYW010000084.1 GCA_026413325.1 Bacteroidia bacterium
GGTATACGGGCTAACAAGAAATCGGACCGCTTCCTTTTGGGGATTAGTTCTTCTTCAGCTGGTGATGTGGAGTGCGGCTATAGGCCTCTGGATAAGGGAAGGGGAAAAACAGGGGCTTCCTCAATGGGGACTCATCGGAGGAACCTTGTTTCTTCTCTTCTCCCCATTCACTTACTACACCCGAGTGCTTATTCCCGATAGCTTCGCAGCGGCGGCGGGACTCATAGGCCTTTTGGCCTTGTATAGGGGGGGTTATTTCATCGCAGGAGTAGCCCTAACCGTAGCATTCTTTCAGCGGCCTGTCTTAGGAGTGTGGCTCCTGCCTGCAGGTCTCTGGGTTTTGTGGAGAGAAAGACAGAAAAAAACCAGCTGGCTCAAGGGGGCTTTTCTCTTGTATCTTCCCTTTGCTCTCGCGGAGGGGGCTTGGATAGGGCGAAACTACTTTCTCTACGGCGACTTCCGCCCACTTACGGGAACCCAGACGATAGAAGATCCCGGCATGTATCACGATGTTACCTGGGTAGTCCGTCGTTTTCTCAAAACTATCGGCCGAAATACTGCCCTACAATGGAATGACCCCCATCATCCATACGGGCTCTTACTGTGTAAAAGTGACACGCTCCCCCCTCTCTCCGTTTGGAGAAGCGCTTTTGAAGAGTTCATCCCCATCTCCACCTGCCCACCGGAAAGCCTATACGCAATCGGGCGAGAACTGTGTCAGCTCCTTCATGCTCCCACGTATCGGTTCTCTCAAAGTACTTGGACCCTTACAGACCCCATTCCTACCGCTGAAGACTGTGAGAGAGAGAAACACATAGCCCATCAGTTAGAGCGATGTCGAACTTCTGTGTTGAAGCACAGGCCAGAGAGGGTGTGGTTCCTCTCTCACTGGAAAAGACTCCAGGATTTGCGCTATATCCCTTCCGCTGCGGGAAAAACGGGAAAAATCCGTCGACTGTACTATGAAGGATATTTCTGGATACTCCTCCTTCTCTCGATGGGCTGTCTCTGGGCGATGGGGAAGGGAGGAGCAGAGGTTCGTTTAGCTGCCGCGTTTGCCCTACTCCCCCTCTTCGCTTATTTTGTTTTAGAGGTGATAGAAAGAAGATATGTAGACCTTCAGCTGCCTTTTTGCATGGTATTTTTGCTTTTTTCTCTGAGCAGAAAAAGAACCCACGAACAGGAAGTGTGACCCCGGCAGGGCTCGAACCTGCAACCGCGGGATTAGAAATCCCGTGCTCTATCCAGTTGAGCTACGGGGCCGAGAGATGGAAGCCGGAGAAAAGTAGATATCTCGGTAAGCTGGCACCTGTCGAGGCGAGCGGATTTGAACCGCTGACCCCCTGCTCCCAAAGCAGGTGCGCTACCGGGCTGCGCTACGCCTCGAAGCTAAATCTCCCTGCGGTGAGGGCGGGATTCGAACCCGCGGTACGGACTTTCATCCGTACAACAGTTTAGCAAACTGTCCCCTTCGGCCGCTCGGGCACCTCACCAACGAGACAAAGGTATAGAGAAATTAGTATATCTTCTTTTTCGCTGGAGTAAGCCTGCCATTACAAAAGCCCGAAGAAAACTTACACTCTCAAACTTTGTTTCCCCTTCTCAACTGAAGAGATAAGACACAATCCCCTCCTTCAGAGGAAGTTAATAAAAATGGCACATCGTTTGCCAAATATTTCGACAACATGTTTTCTTTTTCTCTTCGTCCTGTTGCAAGCTCCGGGACAGCAGCAAATCAGAGCTTGCACCGAAGTACCTTCTCTCCTCTGCTGATGGTCGCCCTGGTTGGATTATTTGTAGCGAGAGGGCTTGCCCAACCCACGATTGTAATCAATCCGACTACTCCGACGGTCGTATGCGGGCCCCAAGATGTTTCCGTTCCAGTAAGTTTCTCTCCGCAAGGAAACTTCAATGCGGGTAACGTATTTGTCGTGCAGGTACTCAGTGGTAGTACGGTGGTGGCCAGCGACACAGTTCTTTCTTCCCCAGGTACGGCTTTCTTCTCCTCTTCTCTCCAGCCAGGCACCTACACCATCGTTGTATCCAGTACGAGCCCTGCCGTCAGTAGCCAGCCCTACACTGTGCAGTACATCCATTTCGATCTAGACCTCCAATGCACAGTACAACCCGACCCAGCACAACCAGGGAATCCAGCCACCTTTTCTATAAACCCTTCCATCACAGGGAGCTTTTCGGGTACGGTAAATGTATTCTTCAATCCTGGAGATGGCAGTGGAACCCAAAATCTTTCCTTCTCCTACACGGGTAGTCCCATCACCTTTACACACACCTACACTACAGTCGGATATTATAGCTATACTATCCAGGTAGACCTTGGCTTGGTAACAGGAGGCAGCACCTTCGGCTGTCGACGCAGCTGCAGTGGCGGAATACGAGTCGCAGCCTCTACCTCTCTCACGGGCGGTTCTCCTTCTCTCCAGCGCATGGGTGATTTTTATCGTATCATCAGCTCTGAGGCAGGTCAAGTTCGGATTTTTGATAATACAGGTCGTCTCCTCCTGACCGCTTCGACGGAGGAAGCCTTCACCCTCCCAGCCGTCGGTCCGTGCCTAATCCAAGTCGTAACCTCCTCCGGGATCTACACCTTCCGCACCCTATCTTACTAAATAGGAGCCTCTTTCGTTCTTTGGGCCTCGCTTGTAGAAGCGAGGCCCTTTTACTTTCTACATAAGAAGTTTGCATTTCTCCATTGCGAAGCTTTACCTTTGCTTTATGCGCACCTTCCTACTTCTATCAGTTGCTTTCCTGTGGGCTCAGACGGTCCACTACAGCGAGACATTCAACAGCGGAAATCCTCCCACTGGCTGGACGCTCAACAGCAGTGACCAAGGAGGCAGCACCAACCCTTACAACCGCTGGGTGGTTGACGCCCCCTATACCGCTGCACACACTTCCACTTCTGCCAACCCCGCCTTTTGCCAGATCAACGATCCTCAGTTTTGCCAAAATGTCTCGGGTCCAGCCACCCCTGCCCAACCGACAGGCATCACAGGTGCTCCTCAATCCCCTTTCTTGTACATCTCCTTCAACCCCAGTTGGAATGGTGCCAACTGCCCCGCAGCTACTTCCCAGACACCTATTGTATATATAGAACCTACTACGCTCTTTCCCTGTTATCCAGTGCAGAGTGCTTTTGCCAAGAGTGGACCCATCTCTATACCCGCGGGCACCCAGCCTATCCGACTGAGCTTTTTCTGGCTCTGTCAAGGAGGAGCCAATGCATATGGACAAGTCTACTACAGCACAGACGGAAGCACTTGGAATCAGCTCGCCTCGCGACGGGGGGGAACCCAGTTCCATAACCAGGCCAGCTGGTATGCCGACACGATCACCTTGCCTATTACCCGTCCAGGGACTGTCTATGTAGGTTTTCGCTTCGTCAACAACTCGGGAGGAGGCGGGTCTGAACCGCCTTTTGGCATAGACGAAGTGCGGGTCTGGGAAGCCTCTGGCTCTCCCCCTCCAGCTGTCACTATCACGATGACCCCCCCTGTCGCTCTCGTCTGTGCGGGAAGCGGTCTCTCCGTCTCGTTCTCTACGACGGGGACTTTCGACCCTACTAATACATTTCAAGTGCAGCTCTCTGACGCTTCTGGCTCTTTCTCCAATCCTACCGTAATCGGGACAGGCACCGGGAGCCCCATTGCGTGCCTCATACCTGCCGCTCTGAGCAGCGGCACCTATCGAGTGCGAGTCGTGAGTACGAATCCTGCTGCCACCAGCAATGATGAGCCTGTCCAGGTTATCAGCTTTGCAGGCCTGACCTGCTCCGCCAGCCCCAATCCTGCTACACCTGGCTCACCTGTAACTTTCACGTTAGGGGGGACAGGGCTACCCAACGGGCCTTTCTCCATCGTATGGGATCCCGACGACGGATCAGGCCAAAGAACCTCTTCTGCAGGGAGCCTTCCAACCACCCTTTCCCATACTTATGCCGCTCAAGGGGGATATGCGGTGAACTTCCGGGTAACGCATACTGCCTCCGGCTGCTTCCAGGACTGCGCTGTACCTCTTACTGTCAGCAGTACTTCTGCCCTCCCCTTCCTTTCCTATGACAATGAGAAGCTCTACATCTGGACAAGCACCCCCACCCAGGTCGAGGTGTACGACAGTGGAGGCCGCCTTCTGTATCGAGGAACCGCAAAAGAAGGAATACCTGTTCCACCACACACTTTTTACATCCTACGCATCACTACTGATAAAGAAGTATACGTCCTGCGGGGCATGACACCCTGAGGAAATCTTTTCCCCTAAGGAGTGGCTCTCTCCCTGAGGGAGAGCCACTTTTTTATTCCCTTATTACAGATGCAACCTCATTTATGGCGATAGGCGTATATGTAATGTATGAAAAAGATAGCCTTCTTGCTGGTCCCCTTCCTCGGGGTAGCGCTGGCGAAAGCCGAAGCGCCTGCAGTCATGACCACTTCATCCGCCGAAATCATCACCTCTCTCGGTCCAGGCGGCCCTGGTAAAAACTACCGAGTCCGAATGGCCCAAGCCTACTTCGGAAAACGGGCCGGCTGCCGCCGAGGCGGATTCTGCGGAAGATAATCCCTTTCTTTCCCTTTCTTCTCTCTTTGCTCAGGGGCTGCTCACAAGCAGCCCTTTTTGATTAAGGAAAACGACTTTTTATCCGCTGCCATTACAATCGACGGCTATTTACCTTAGCGATAAAATCCTCCAATCTGAGGATGTGCACCTTTTCTGTATCCTTGATAAACCTTCTCAGTCCTCCAGTCAGATAGAAAGATTTGAGCTGGGGGGTCCAGCCTTCTCCCCCCAAAACCAAATAAGCCCTTTCGCAGACTCCCTGCTGGATAAGGTAGAGCAAAGAGATTACCTCGAAGGGTATCTTTTGCTCTGCGGTTCCACTCACCTGCTGCCACTTCAGAGACACTACCACGCGCTCTGCCTCCTGCTCTACTACTATATCTGCTTTGTAGGGCTTCCCATCTGGTTTATAACCCATTACCACCTGTTTCTGATAGGTATATCCTCCCAACTCCAGAACCGGCTCCAGAAGTTTTTCTAAAACCTTCCCCGTGGAAGTATCACGTGAGGGAGTCACAACTCGATATTTCGGAAAGCCAGAATCTCCTGAGCTGGAGTCCTATCGCCTGTGCAGCTTATCCGGCGGGGACCTCTCAGGCGAACGATACGGAATCCTAAACTCGTATAGAGGTGAACTACCCTGTCTGTGGCTTGGTTAGAGGCAATCACCGGGCCAGGATGTGCGGCTAACCACTCTGCGAGGCGGACCTGGTCTCTCCAAGAAAAACCCTCCGCACTATACTGACGAAAAGGGACGTCATACGGGGGATCCGCATAGATAAAGTCTGTGGGCAGTAGAACCACTTCAGAAAAATCTCGTCGCTGGAAAGTCCACCCCTCCATGAGGGTACGGTAGGCATAAAAATCTCGTTGGTAGGCAATATGCTTATAACGGCCAAAGGGCACGTTAAACTCCCCCCGCCGATTGAATCGACAGAGCCCGTTATAGCCGGTACGATTGAGATAATAAAACAGCTGAGCTCCCTCCTCTGTAAAAGCGGCCCCCTGCCGAATGAGGGTATTGAATCTGTCCCGATGAGCATAGTATACCTCTCTGCTATTGATGAGATTGATTTCGATGGACAGGCCTTGTTGGATTCTGATATAAAAGTTGATAAGATGTGGATTTATATCTGAAAGAAGCGCCTCTTCGGGGCGCAGCGCCAACGCCAAGGATAAGCCCCCACAAAAAGGCTCTACCCACCGTCTCCTGGCATAGGCTCGCCAGAATGGTCGCAGATGAGGAACCAGCCATCGTTTGCCTCCCGCCCACTTGAGCGGGGGGGAAAGAGAAGGCTCCATCTCACGGGAGGGGACGAGATACGCTTCCTGTAGCAACAGCCAAATATAAGCATGAGGACTATACTCAGAGCTGTTCTTCCCAGAAGGATAGAAACAGATTCCTTTTCAGGAAAAACGGACTGCTGGATTATCAAACGCAGATATTTTGGAGGGTTTTTATCAGGGAATATCCCCACCCTGCACCCCAAGTACACAATAAGAATGGCACCTCTGCGGATACAGAACAGATAGAAGAATACCCTTTCGACTTCCGAAAAACAGGTCTATTACCAGTTTGCAACCTCTGCTGTATGCCTTCTCGTATAGATATTGTATGAAAAAGATAGCCTTCTTGCTGGTCCCCCTCCTCGGGGTAGCGCTGGCGAAAGCCGAAGCGCCCGCAGTCATGACCACTTCATCCGCCGAAATCATCACCTCTCTCGGTCCAGGCGGCCCTGGTAAAAACTACCGAGTCCGAATGGCCCAAGCCTACTTCGGAAAACGGGCCGGCTGCCGCCGAGGCGGATTCTGCGGAAGATAATCTCTTTCTTTCCCTTTCTTCTCTCTTTGCTCAGGGGCTGCTCACAAGCAGCCCTTTTCGTTTTACAGCTGCCAGCCTAAAGTAAGGCTCCATTCAGAGCCTCGCACAAAGCGGAATATGACATCCTCTTTGCGAGAGATGCTCCCGTTGAGGTCAGAATCTTGACGGTACACAAATGGGGTATTCAAAATATCCCGTGCTTGGAGCTGAATATAGAATCCCCTCCCCAGCTGGCGCCGAAGGTGGGCATCCCAGACAGGGCGGGGCATTTCAAAGACGCTGGGATTGAAGTTGTCCCCCACCCACCAGAGGCGAGGACCGATAAGCTGGCCAGAAGTAGCGACTTCCCACTTGCCATCTAAAGAAGTGTACAAAAAGAGCGCATTGAAAAGATAAGGAGCCTGCCCCTGCAAAGGACGGAAACGGGCTTGACTGGCAGTTGTGCTTCCTGTCGTACCGAAAACAGCCGCTCCCATATCTACCTGGCTCCAGATGTAAGCTGCATTCGCAATAAGGGCAAGGGTCCGGGTAAGACGAACGCGAGACTCCACCTCGAGGCCTACCAGTTGAGCGTAGGGGGCATTCCCGAAACGGACGGTAGGCTGATCTGCTCCTCGCAAGATGTAGGTCTCAATAGGGTTTTCAATATGCTTGTAGAAGGCCCCTACAGCGATTAGCTGATCAAGAGACGGAGTAAGCTCATAACGAAGGTCCACATTATGCAGGGAGGCAGGACGGAGGGA
>JANZYW010000085.1 GCA_026413325.1 Bacteroidia bacterium
GGGGAGGTGAAGGGTGTTCCGGATCGCGAGAAGAGGGGATATGTTGTTTTCCCTGCGGATGTATTGTTGGGGGAGAAAGAAGTCCTTTGGCGAGTTTGGCGAGAGATAGGGTGCTGGCTCCCTTCTAAGCTATCGAAAGGGAGTTCTGAGTTTCCCCTGACAGCTGACCGCAGGATTTGTAAGAACTGTGATTTTGCGCTTCTATGCGACCGATTGGACACGTGAAGGAGGTTTCTCGGTCCAAAAGCTGGCCGGGTCACATCGCTCTTTTGGGGCAGACGATGGTTATTTGTATCGGGTATGTGGTAGGGAGAGAAGCTGCCCAGCGTTTCGATCCTTTTCTCCTCACAGGGCTTCGAGCGTGGGGTAGTGCCCTTGTCTACATAGGCTTGTGGTCCTTTTTCCGCAGATGGGGGTGGGTGTCGCACGACTGGGGTAGTTTGTCTGCGGTGTGGAAGAAGCGTCTATGGCTTCTTTCTTTCTTAGGCGTATTTTGCAATCAGCTCCTTTTTAACTGGGGCCTTCGGTACACAACTGCTGCGACTACTGCTCTGATTTACGCACTTACCCCATCTGTGGTTTTCTGGTTAGGAGTATGGGTTTTTCGCAAGGAGAGGGTGTCCTGGAATAAGCTTTTAGGCCTTTTTTCTGCATATGGAGGGGTTCTATTGGCACTTTGGCATAATCTTCTACACAGTGCGCATGGGTGGGGGTGGCTCTTAATCCTCATGGCTGTAGGCTTTTGGGGGTGGTATCTAAACTTTTCTCCGCCGATCTTGACCCGTTTGGGAGCGATGCAAGTTACCGCTATCGTAATGGTACTGGGGGGTATCTTACACACGCCTACTCTTTTTTGGGGAATATTTCGGCAGGATTGGTCTGTTCTGGGGGGCTATGCTTGGCTCAGCTTGCTCTACCTCATTTTGGGGATGTCCGTGACAGCCTACCTTCTCCTGAATGCTGGATTAGGCTATCTTTCTCCTACTCAGGCGGCTTTGTATATTAGTCTTCAACCACTGGGTACGACGGCTTTAGCCGCAAGTATGGGGCAGGAGCCCCTCTCTTGGCAGCTTTTTGTGGCAGCTTTGCTTACGACGGGAGGAATGTGGATATTTCGACGATGAGAGAGGATAGCTATTATATGCGGTTGGCCCTTGCGGAGGCTCAGGAGGCGTACAGGGAGGGAGAAGTACCAGTAGGGGCTGTATTAGTGATGCGGGGAGAGGTGGTTGCCCGAGACCATAATCGTACCGAGCGGCTGAAGGACCCCACTGCTCATGCAGAAATCCTTTGTTTGACAGCTGCAACCCATCGATTAGGAGCGAAGTACCTACCAGAAGCTGTTTTATTTGTGACTCTGGAACCTTGTCCTATGTGCGCGGGCGCTTTGGCTTGGGCGCAAATCGGAGAGGTTGTGTATGCGGCTCCCGACCCGGAGCGGGGGTTCTCTCGCTACGTTCCTTCTCTCCTCCATCCTCGAACCCAGTGGCGCCAGGGCCCCCTGCAGGAGGAGTCCCTGACGCTTCTGCGCCGCTTTTTTCGGGAGCGGCGATAAAAGAGATACCCTAAAGAGCGACTAAAAGCTTTATTTTTGCAGAATGCGTCATGCTATCCCCTTTCTTTTAGGGGGCTGCTTTCTATGGGCTCAGATACAGCTCCAATCTTCAGACCTTCCTCAAGCATCTACTCAATATACCGTAAGTCAGAGCCTTCCCCGACCAGGGATCGATTTCACTCTCACTGGGGCTGATTATGAATGGAGATTCGGTCAGCTCTCATCTGATACCCAGCTTACCGTAGATTGGAAAGCGCCATGGCAGGTATTACAATACAGTTTCTCTTGTGGGAATGCCAGTTTTCAGGCACTTCTCCTGAAGATAGCCGATTCCATACAGGGTGGGGGAGGCATTACTATTCGAGATTTATATGCATTCTTCAGAAAGAGTTCTTCACAGATGTCGACCCAGGGTGTTGGAGCGATGGTGAATGGAGTGCCCATTACACAGTGTTACCAAGATCCGGATGAGCTTTATGTGCTTCCTCTCTCTTATGAAAATAGGGATAGTACTACCTTTTGGCTTCGTTTCACCTTTCAGGCTCCTTTTGGAAATATCACGCTTGCTCAGCGGGGTTATCGTCTTCATCATGTGGATGGCTATGGGTATGTGGAGACACCGTATGGCCGTCATGCTTGCCTTCGTCTGCGACGAGATGTACATCAGTGGGATACGCTCTATTTCAATGGAGCCCCTTTTCAGAGAAGGGACACCACCTATACAGAGCTGGAGTGGTTGGGTCAAGGACAGGGCATCCCTCTCTTGCGGGTGCAGGGCGTGTGGAACACTGTGGGCGGGAATCTAACATTCGTTCCTAACACGATCCAGTATAAGGATGTGCCACGGGTGTCTTCTCTGTCTTTCGGTGGAGATCGAGTGCTCGTTTCTCCTAATCCTACCCAAGGGATTTTGTATATATCGGTACCGGGGGGCCGGTATGCGATTTATAATCTGATAGGTCTTTTGGTTCAAGAAGGGGAGATTCCTTCTCATGGTCAGGTTCGTTTGACCCCTGAGATACCAGACGGGGTCTATTTTTTGAAGGTAGTACAGCAAGGAAAGGAGAGCTGGCATCGATTTATTTTAGCCGGGAGTCAGTGATATGGAGTTTCTGGGGCGCTTGCTAATGGTGATAGGGGCGGTGCTTGTTGTGATAGGGGGCTTATTGTGGGTACTTGGGAAATTCAAATGGGCAGGTTCTCCGCTGCCTGGAGATATTGTGATAGAGCGTCCCTCTTTCCGGCTGTATATTCCTCTGGCTACGAGTCTCCTAATCAGTATTTTTTTGAGTGCGGTTTTCTACATTATTTCTCGCTGGTTGCGAGAGGGATGAGTTTCCAATCTCAGGGTGTATAATCTGGAGAAGCGTGTAAAAACCTCTCACGGGATCAGTGAAGGGAGCTTCTATCATCCATTTCTCGATGGAAAAAATTCTCTTGTATTGAACTGCGGGGAAAGTATATGCGTCGGGGTATTGCGTGAGGAGATCGTTCAGCAGTTCGGAGGCTCCCTCAGGTACCAGAAGGATATCTGGTGGGGAATGGAGGAGGGTTTCAGCGGGGAAGGTTTGGATGGGCAGAGAACCCGTGTAGGGGATGCTCCCTCCCGCTTCGTCGATGAGAGAGGCGAGAGGGTGATGATGAGTAAGAAAGGCCACGGGGTCGGCTGGGCATAAGACCAAGACTCGGAAGCGCCGTCCCTTCCGTGCAGAAACTGAAAGCAGCTCTATGCTGTGGAGCAGGCTATCTGCCAGAAGGGAAATAGAAGGGATGTCGTATACTTTTCCCAACATGCCGAGATGAGTTAGCCAGTCCTTTGTGCTACGGGGGGAGAAAACATACGAGGTGTGAGCGAAGGGATGCTCTCTCTGTAGGAAGGAAGGATGAGAAGTCCAGATCCATTCGGCTTTTGACCTAAAGAGGGCATCCGGCAGGGCTAAGGAATCCATGCAGGGGAGGTAAAACAAGCGAGATTCTTCTCCCATCCCTGCGCAGGCAGCGACTACATAGGAGAAAAGCCCCGCTTTAGACCAGAGGCCGATGGCTTCGGGGGTACATAAGGCGACTCGAGTTGGGGGGCGTTTTAGATAGAGAATGCGTCCTGCATCATCTTTCACTCGCATTCCGATGAGGGGGGCTTCATCTAACCAGTTTGGAGGACGTTGGCAGCTGAGCAGTGCTATCAGCCCTATTCCTCGAAGGAAGCTCGGCATATGACCTCAAAATTCGGGAGAAAAAGTAAAGAAGCCCTATTCGTCCAAGGCTAATTAGAACCTTTCTAAACTTTCTGTACCTTTGGCTCACATGCGTACCATAGGATATGGGTTGCCGCGATTGGGAGAAAAGCGGCAGTATAAAACTTTATTAGAGCGATTTTGGTCCCAAAAAATTACGGAAAATGACCTTCAGAAGGGCATGCAGGAGCTGGAACGGGAGCGTCTGCTTACGTATCAAGCGTATGTTAATCTGTATCCGAGTGGGGAGCTTTCCTGGTATGACCCTATGCTGGATCTGTGTGTGGCTCTGGGACTTATTCCTTCCCGTTTCCATCCTTATAAGGGATGGACTTCTTACTTCCAAATGGCTCGGGGTGCTTCTGCCCTTGAGATGACCAAATGGTTTAATACAAACTATCACTACCTTGTACCTGAATGGGAAGAAGGAGTACAGCTCGCTCCCAACCCTCAGTTCTTTGTGGAGCAGTATGAGTTGGCTCGACAGCTCGGACATGCAAATGCGTTGCCTTCTCTCATAGGTCCCTATACCTTTTTAGCGCTTTCTAAAGAAGAGGGGCTCTCTCTCTCTTCTGATCAGATCGAAAACTATGCGGAGCGGCTCCTACCTGCATACAAACAGCTTTTAGAGGCCCTTGTGCAGGTGGGGGCACAGGGTATTTTAGTTCATGAACCTGCTTTTGTTCTCGACGAGCCTCCCGTTCCTTTGATTGGCTACCTGTATCATGCGTTAGCGGCTTTTCCTCTGTATGTGTTGACTTATTATGAAGCAGTCGATTTTTATCCGCGTTTAGTAGAGCTACCTGTAAAAGGAGTTGGGCTAGACTTTGTATCGAATACTACCAACCTTCAGCAGTTGACTCAGTATGGCTTTCCCGATGACAAGGTGCTAATAGCTGGAGTGATTGATGGGCGCAATGTCTGGCGAGCCGATCTGAAGAAAAAAGCAGCGGAAGTAGAGTCATTAGCTAAGCGAGTAAAGGAGATATGGCTGAGTCCAAGTGCTCCTCTTTCTTTTCTCCCGCTTAGCAAAGCCCCTGAGACTCATATCGCTCCACCGATATGGGATCGTCTCAGTTTTGCCAAGGAGAAACTGGGTGAGCTGCGGGTTCTTTCCCAGTATGTAGCGGGAGAAGCTTCTGCCCAAACAGAGGTGGAGTACTCGGCTGCTCTTTGGCAGGGCGAGCCACTGGGCGTCCATCCTCCTACTCGGGAGCGGGTGGCAAATCTCACAGAGTCTGATTTCGTTCGGGAAGTCCCTTATACTGATCGGTTTCGTATGCAGCAAGAGTCGCTACAGTTACCTCCTCTTCCTACCACTACCATAGGTTCTTTTCCTCAGACAGAGGATATCCGAGCGTTGCGCAAAGCGTATAAGGAAGGGAAAGTTTCCTCTACTGACTATAGCGCTCGGATCCGAGAGAAAATAGCGGAAGTCATTCGCTATCAAGAAGACTTGGGATT
The DNA here is from genome assembly GCA_026413325.1 of Bacteroidia bacterium. Classification (GTDB taxonomy): domain Bacteria; phylum Bacteroidota; class Bacteroidia; order SpSt-205; family SpSt-205; genus SpSt-205. Next base: position 5,254 of record JANZYW010000085.1, read on the forward strand.
AGATGTTCTTGTGCATGGGGAGTTTGAACGGAGCGATATGGTAGAATATTTTGCTGAGCGACTGGAAGGTTTTGCTATAACGCAGCAAGGGTGGGTTCTTTCCTACGGTTCTCGGGTATACCGTGCGCCGATTATTTATGGAGACGTATGGCGTCCAGCTCCGATGACGGTGGAGGAGATAGCCTATGCACAATCTCTCACTAAGAAGCCGGTCAAGGGTATGTTGACAGGCCCTGTAACGATTTTGAACTGGAGTTATGCGCCTCCGGGCAAGTCGAAGGAAGAGGTGGCGTATGAGATAGCCCTGGCTGTATTAGATGAGGTTCGAGATTTAGAGGCTGCGGGGATCAAGGTCATCCAGATAGATGAGCCTGCGTTTCGGGAAGGGGCTCCCCTTAAGAAAAAAGATTGGCCGACGTACTTTCGTTGGGCTGTTCGCGCCTTTCGCCTGGCTTCTCGAGCCCTTCCCACTACACAGATTCACTCGCACATGTGCTATTCAGAGTTTGAATCGATCTTACAGCACATCTGGGAAATGGACTTTGATGTAGTCTCCATAGAAGCTTCCCGAAGCAAGGGTACGCTGGTAGAAGAGTTTAGGCGTTTCCCTCAGTGGGATAGGCAGATTGGCCTGGGAGTATATGATATTCACTCTCCTGCTGTGCCCAGCCGAGAGGCGATAGCGCAGGTGATCGAGGCAGCTCGGCGAGTGCTACCAGATGAACTGCTATGGGTAAATCCAGACTGTGGGCTCAAAACCCGTCGATGGGAAGAAGTTACCCCTGCACTTACCCATATGGTCGAGGCAGCTCAGGCTGCTCGGAATCAAGTCCGTCTTGCATAGATTTTCGAGAGTGTTACAGGAAGAGGGGTGGCTTCATCGAGGGGAGAGGGATGGGCTATTCATGCATACTTTTTCCCGAAGAAGCATGAGCTAAACGAGCCTTTTCTGCTTCGATAGAGTCCCATAAAAGCTCAAGAGTGGGCACTGGAGGGCGGCAAGCGCCATAGGTACACAAGTAGTATGAACCTTTGCTATGTTGACCGGTATAGCTATTTAAGGCGGGGATGGTCGTTTCATCCTGGATTAGATAGCCTACCCAGCCGATAGCAGGCTCATACCGCTGCCATAAAAGACGTATATCTGCCCCCCGAACGATGACGGCTAAGGGAGATTTTTCCTCCAAAAGGGCTACTTGTAAGAAATGACTGGCTAAAGTAGGATTTTCTGCCATTTGACGGCGCAGGCGAGAGAGAATGAGCTGTACCTTCTCTTCGTAATCGGTCCTGAGGAAGTATCGGCTCAATCGCCACAAGGCCTCTGCAAAGAGGGAGTTGGAGGAAGGGGTGCTAGTATCGAAGATATCCTTTCGTCTAACGGGGTAGACCCTGAGGTTCTTCGCAGTGAAGCAGAAAACCTGTTCTTTCGGATCATAGAAGAGCTCGATGCTTTTCTCCATAAATTCTTGCGCTTTTAGGAGGTATAGGTCGTTTCCGGTCACAGTGTAGAGATGGATGAGGGCGAGCGTGAAGGCAGCATAGTCCTCTGCGAAGGCTTCTCCATACCAGCGGTCTTCTTTATGGATACGCTGTAGCTCGGTATGGTGGGGGAGGAGAGCGTGGGCTGCGGTACGGGCGGCGTATAGGTATTCTTCTTCTCCGAGGGCTTTATAGGCTTCTATTAGCCCTAAGATGACGTAGCTGTTCCAGGCGATGATAGCTGCTTCATCTCGAGGGGGAGCTACTCTTTGGCGGCGCACCTCTCGGAGTCGATGATGGGCTTGTTCCAACCGAGAATATACTTCTTATGTTGTCATCCCCAGGCGATCGGCTACTTCTTTAT
>JANZYW010000086.1 GCA_026413325.1 Bacteroidia bacterium
CCTTTTGCGAGGGGGTAGTACCATACCTCGTGGGGGCCGACATCCGGTATTTCTATGATCCCGGCGGGTTCCCAGTGGACAAAACCCAGTTTGGCATAAAAAGGCACCGCTTCCAAACGGGCATAACACCAGACCAGAGCGACTTGCCTTTGCTGCAGGAAATGGAGGCTTTCGGTGAGGAGCTTTCTTCCAATCCCCATTTTTCTCTGGTAGGCGGGGTGAGTGGCCATCCCTCGCAATCGGTACATTGGCTGGGACGGGCCGAGGGGGGGGTAGGTATCCAGAAAATAGGAAGCCACTCCGGCTACTTCTCCGGAGGGGAGGTAGGCAGCAAAGTGCCATGTAGTCCGGTCTGCATCGCCCGAGAAGCGGGCCTTCTCGATAGGCCTTCCAGGGCGTAAGACACTCCACCGCAAGGGTAACACGGTTTCAGCTCCTACGATGAGGATAGCTAAGGGAATCATAAGCCCCTTCTCATCGAGGATAAGAGAGAAGATGGAATACCGGCGCGCCGAAGGGCTCCAGCGCTTTTCTTCCGCCCAGTTCTTCGAGGACGATGAGGAAAGCAAATCCGATCACTTCTGCACCGATATTTTGTACGAGTTGAGCGGTTGCCGCAGCGGTTCCCCCCGTAGCTAAAAGGTCATCATGGATGAGCACTCGGTCTCCGGGCAGAACAGCATCTTTGGCCATTTCGATAGTGGCGGAGCCGTATTCCAGCTCATAGGATATGCTGGCAGCGACTTCAGGGAGCTTCCCCTTCTTTCGTACGATAGCAAATCCTGCTCCCAACTGCTGAGCGATCATAGGACCGAGCAGAAACCCTCGACTCTCGATGCCTACCACTTTCGTTACATCTCGTACGCGGAAGTGGCGGGACAGCTCCTCTACGCATCGCTCCACGAGTCTGGGGCGAAGGAAAAGAGGGGATATGTCTTTGAATAAGACGCCTTTCTGAGGAAAATCGGGGATCTCACGGATAGTTTGTCGCAATTCCTGCTCGAGGAGCATGGAGGCAAAGTTAGTCCCCTTTCAAGTAAGGAATGAGTCGAATCCGCAGGCTATCGGGGAGCCAGGCTTCCCATATTTCCGGAGGAATAGGGAGTTCTCCCCACCGCATTCGTTCTCGGACCAGCTGGCGCGCCAGTTTCCATGAGATATAGGGGTGGGCGGCCAACTCTTCTATCGAAGCGTGTCGCAGGGAGAGGGGCTCTTTTGAAGGGGGACCCACATAGAGGTAGGGCTGGGCTTTTTGAAGATTGTCGGGATGGATGCCCCAGATTTCCCATAGCTGGCTGATGTGGGTGAAATACAGGAGCTTCTCTCGGTATCGGACGATGCGTTCGGCGGTTTTCCTCCCGATGCCAGGGAGGGCTTCCAGCTCGTCTATAGAAGCTCTGTTGAGATCGAGGAGGGTTTGATAGGTCTTTTTGGAAGGTGCGTGCTTACTTGTGCGGCTTCCCAGCTCTCCATAGCGATGCAGACGATATTTTTCGATGGCATTCAGATGTTTTAGGGAGTCTATTTGCTCCCAGGAGGAGAATCCTCCAAGTTTCTTTCGGTATCGGAGTAGACTACGGGCAGAAAGAGGACGACACAGGTGGCCTCGTACCAATGTGGTGCTGTCTGCCTGATTGAGATCGACCTTTTGGGAGGGATAGATTGAGCCTGAAGGTGCTATTAGGAAAGAGCCGCATTTCTCCCAGGCTTCTTTTCCAAGGAGGACTTCTATTTCGTCCAGCTCCCGAAATCCTCCCATTTCCCCTCGAATGCGCAAGAGACGATGCACTTTCCATGGAGTGAGGCCCGGCACGGAGAGTAGATGCAGACTATCCGCTCTATTGATGTCTACGCGATAGGATAGCGCGGAGGGAAAGGCTGGACTCGTGAAGAGATAGAGCTTTTTCACCGTTCCTGTGAGGCTGATGAGGATCCACCCAAAGAACCCCAGCCCGGATGGCCACCACTTCAGGCGTTTTCGAAGAGCGATCGCATCTTCTCTCATCATGAGGGCTAAGAAAAAAACTTATAATGAACCTATCTTGCCACATGCGAGTAATAGGACTTCTGGGAGAGGCTGCTTTCGTGTATATGGGGACTTTTGCGCTTCGGTGGGTGGCCCTCTCTGAACACTCCCTTTCGGCAGATGAGATTTTCAGCTGGGTGGTATCCCACTTTTCTCCGGCCAAGATAATCGCCTACTTAGCTCAAGGAAATAACCCTCCGTTGTGGGAGCTTTTGCTTCATCTCTGGAGAAAGGTAGGAGGAGATTCAGAGGCTGCTTTACGGGGCCTTTCCGTGGTATGGAGTGCAGGAGCTGGTGCAATCCTATATTTACTGGGTCGTTTCACGGGGGGGCGGATAGCAGGCGCTGTTTCTGCTTTCTGTTGGGCCTTTTCTAACTTAGGGCAGTCTTTGGCTCATGAAGCCCGAGCGTATTCTCTCCTGGCGGCGTTAGTAGCTCTATCGCATTTTCTGTTTCTGAAATGGATACGGACGGGTCGAAGTTTCTTTTTATGGATTCTTTCTCTCTGGCTTCTCTTGTATACCCATTACATGGGCCTGTGGGTGGCGCTACTTCAGATAGGTTTTCTCGCATTCCGAGGATCGCAACATAGAGGACAGCTATGGCGGAGTTTGCAGCTGCTGGGGGTCGGACTGGGGTTTCAAGCGCTGATAGTCGGGGATCGCCTTTTTCATCCGTCAGAGGTAGGGTATGGGTCCTTGACTTCTTGGGAAGGACTGTACAACATGCTCTGGCAATTTTCAAATGCACCTGTTCCCACAGTGCTGGCTATAGGCGTTATGACTATAGTGACCGTGTACCGATTTTGGAAAGAGGGCAAACTGTCCTGGGAGATCCGCTATGCATATGGTTCCTTCTTGGGGATTTTTCTTTTGCTATGGGGGGTGAGCTGGCTGCTCAGGCTGTGGCATGCTCGGTATGCGCTGCCTGCTGCGATCGGATACTATTGGGTAATGGGTCTCAGTGTGGGAGCTTTTCCCCGGTATGCTCGATGGGTAGCGGGGGGGCTGGTGGGGCTTGCCTGGATAGTGAGTTGGAGAAGCGATGCAGTATCCTATCCGCCGGTTTTCCGAGAGGTCGGAGCATGGATAGAACGGAAACCTTTGCGACAGCCCCTCATCGTTTCCCCTTCTTGGCAGGTGTTAAGTTTGGCTTATCCCTTGAAGGAGGTATCTCTCCAGCGTGAGCTTGAGGCCGCGAGCGATCCTTTTCCGATCGTTTCTCGGAGGCTTTACGTATCTCATCGCATCTTAGGAGCAAACTACTGGGCGGATCTGCCCCCGTGTGAAATCCAAGCGGCAGATACGCTCTGGTGGCTGGATCATGATTACTGTTTTGATTTCCCCAACGGGCTTCTCCCAGATAGGTTGTGCGAGGATTTTGTTCCTGTCAGAATTTACAGATTCAATGCAAAGGTTTCGCTTTGGATGTTTGTTTCGCGAAAGTCTTCTGCACCCCTCTGAGCCGACTACCTTTGTGCCATGCAGGGTACAGTTTGGCAGAAGAGGCGAGGTATCTTCGTAGATGTTCAAAATATCTTTAGTGCTATTCGAGCTACCTATCCTCATGCTCGAGTAAACTACCAAGCATTGAAAGATTTTTTTCTCCAGGACAAAGAGTGCGTCTCCACTTTCACGGCATTTTCTTCGTATGACCCTGAACGAGAAGAGCAGAAACGTTTTTTGATGGCCTTGGCTTTAATGGGGTATCGGGTTATCGCTAAGCCGATTAAGCGCTTGCCCTCTGGCGATGTGAAAGCGAATATGGATATAGAAGTGGCTATGGAAGTCTTGGAAGTATCGTCTTCTTTGGATGAAGTGGTGATTGTTTCGGGGGACGGAGACTTTGCTGTGTTGGTAAGCCGCCTGGTACACAAAGGAAAGGTAGTTCGTGTGATGGGGCCGGATCAGTTTTCTGCCCCAGAGCTTATTCAAGCCTGCCATGAATTTCTCAGCTTGTCTCGAGTACCTGGTTTGTTAGAGGAGTCTAAGGAGGGATAGGAAGCGGGCCAAGGCTTTTTTGTTTTTTTGCCTGGGATGAAAATCTTGTGCAGCATCAGTCATGTTCCCGATACGACTACACGGATTCAGTTTACGCCGGATGGGTCGGCCCTTGATAGGAACGGTGTGACTTTCATCGTCAACCCCTATGACGATTTTATTCTGGCCCGGGCTGCGGAGCTGAAAGAGAAAAATCCTTCAGAGGTACATGTGACGGTACTATGTGTGGGGAAAAATGGCAGTTCCTCCACGGATAGCGTGGATGCGAACCTTCGGAAGGCACTGGCTCTCGGATTAGATGAAGCTGTTCGCATCGACGCAGAGCCAGTGGATGCGTTTTCTGTGGCCAGTCTCATTGCGGACTATGCGAAAGATAAAGCCTTTGATCTCCTCTTTTTCGGCAAAGAGTCCATCGATTACAATGGGTCTCAAGTCCCTGGGATGGTGGCGGCTCTCCTCGACCTTCCCTTCATTTCTTATGCAACAAGCATAGAGTTGGAGAACGGGGCAGCGAGACTCACCCGAGAGATTACGGGGGGTAAAGAAATCATCGAGTGCCCTCTGCCGCTCGTACTTAGCGCGCAGAAAGGGCTGGCTGAATGGCGGATTCCCAACGTGCGGGGCATCATGCAGGCGAAGTCCAAACCCCTACACGTACTGGCTCCAACGGGCGCATCTCCCAGAGTACGTACCTGGAAACATGAGTTGCCCCCTGCCAAGGGGTCTTTCAAGAAAGTGGAGCCCGACAGGCTCCAGGATCTGGTTCAGGAACTCGCAAACAAAGGACTCATATGAGCGCAGTGCTTGTCTGGGTAGAGACTACTGAGGGACGAGTAAGAAAGCCCTCGCTGGAGGCTCTCACGGCGGGGAGACAATGGGCAGATGCCCTGGGACTCCCTTTATGGGGGGTAGTGCTCGGGGCAGAAACCTCCTCCGAAGTGTCCGCAATCGCAGGAGAGTATGGGGCAGAGAAGCTTATCCGGATACTCTCGCCTGAGCTTCGGTCGTTTGTCGTAAATGCTTATGCTCGTGCCCTCTCTGCACTCGTCCGAGAAAAAAATATCTCATACGTGATCCTACCCCAGTCGTATGACGGCAAAGCCGTCGCCCCTCTCCTCGCTATCTGGACGGATGCTGCTCTCTTTTCAGGGATAACCCAGATACCCGAAAAGGAGGGGAAAGGATTTCGGGCTCGCCGCATCGCTTACTCGAATAAAGGTATCGAGTGGGTATATACGGAGCACCTCCCCCTCATTGTCACGACTAAAGCCAACTCTTTCATCCCCACCAAATCTCCGCGTAAATGGGTCGAAGAAGATTTCGCTTTCACCCCTGATGCCAGAGATCTGCGGGCTAAGCCTGTCGGAGTGGAAAAGGTCACCACAGACAAGATACCCCTGACAGAAGCAGAGGTGGTTGTATCCGCGGGGAGAGGGCTAAAGGGACCCGAAAACTGGAAAATCATAGAAGAACTCGCCCAAGTGTTGGGTGCTGCTACCGCCTGTTCTAAACCAGTGGCGGATGTGGGTTGGCGTCCTCACCATGAGCACGTAGGTCAGACAGGTATCCAGATATCTCCCAATCTGTACATCGCTGTCGGCATCTCTGGGGCCATACAACATTTAGCGGGCGTTGCTTCTTCTAAGAATATCGTGGTTATCAATAATGACCCTGAGGCCCCTTTCTTCAAGGTGGCTGATTATGGCATAGTGGGAGATGCCTTCGAAGTCGTACCTCGCCTGACGGAAGCGATTCGCAACTACAAGGCTCAGCATAGCTCCTGACATTTCTTATTTTTCTGAAGAAGCCGCACTTCTCGCAGCGGTCTCTTCTATTTCTTCAGAGATTGCCGTTGCTTTCGTAGATGGGAAGGTATATGCCCTCTGGAAGCCGCTGATAGACTCGATGCGGGGGGGATGTCCGCTCGTCACTCTTGTAGGAGGCGAATCTGCCAAGAGCCTGCCCACGACCCGACGCATCTGGAAGAAGCTATGGCAATATCGGGTAGATAAAGGCCAGGTTGTTTTGCTGGTAGGAGGAGGGAGTCTGTTGGATGTAGGAAGCTTTTGTTGTAGTACCTGGAAAAGAGGCATTTCGTACATTAGTGTCCCTACTACGCTCATTGCACAAATAGACGCAGCGATAGGAGGGAAAACGGGGATAAACTTCAAGGGGGCTAAAAATCTCATAGGAACCTTTTGGGAGCCGCAGGCCCTGTGGGTTTATGTAGGTTTTCTCCGAAGCTTACCTGAAAGGGAACTTCGCTCTGGATGGGTAGAAGTATACAAACATGCACTCTTAGTGGGGGGGGCTTTATGGGAAGAAGTACAGGCACAGTCTTTCCGCGAGGTTCCTGACCTATGTTGGGTGGAAAAAGCCGCAGAAGTAAAACTCAAATGGGTTGCCCAGGATCCACGCGAGGAAAAGGGCATACGTCTTTTCTTGAATCTGGGTCATACATTGGGACATGTGTGGGAAGCACTTTCCCTCTCCACTTCAGCCCCTCTTCTGCATGGTGAAGCGGTGGCAATAGGCCTCTTACAAGAAGCATATGTGAGCATGAGAAGGGGGCTACTTTCTCCTCTGCATTTCGAGCGCATCCAGCAGAAGCTCCACAGCGAAGGACTTATGGCTCCTCTTCCTCCTTTTACCTGGCATCAGTGGGAGAAAGTCCTGTTGCAGGATAAAAAGATTTGGGGAGGGCAGCTTACACTTCCTCTTCTCCGAGGTCCGGGGGAAGTAGAAAGAACTGTCGTCTCGGTGGAGGAGCTCCGCAAAGCAGTACAGTGGTATCGTCATGAAGTAGGCAAAGGGGGTATCTATGGCCACTCTGTGGCTTAATCCCCCTCGGAAGCCTTTGAAAGGCTTTGTCAAGCTTCCCTACAGCAAGAGTCTCAGTAATCGACAGCTGCTTTTAGGGGCACACACGGGT
>JANZYW010000087.1 GCA_026413325.1 Bacteroidia bacterium
CTCAGGCGATGGGGGGCTTACTTGGCAGACGCTGGCTCAGCTCCCCACAGAGATTACCACTTATACAGACCGTCAGACCTTCCTCGGCGAAAACCTCTATCGCCTGCGCTATGGCTACAGCGATGGCCGCACGGAGACCTATATCACGTCTCAGCGGGTGGAGTGGAGCCCAGCGGAAGGACGCTGGTTTGATGCGTGGTACGATAAGACGCAAGAAAGCATTCACATCCAGCTGTTTGATGAGGGCAAAGGGGGGTATGTGAACCTCTATACCATGGAGGGGCGTCTGCTGCGCACCCTCCCTATCGAGCCCTCTCCTTTCCTGACTGCCGTCGGCTTCCCTATCCAAGCCCCAGGTACCTACCTCATCGAATACCGAGGGCAAAGCATCGCTGTTCCCGTGGTGCGTTAGTCCCTTGACTCCTCATCTGGAGCGGTGGCGACCCTTCATGGGCTGCCACCGCTTTTTCCATTTCTACTTCTAAAGAAATCCCTTTCTTCCTGCAAGATACCTCTCTCCCCCCACAAGCTTCCGGCTCGTTCCTCCCGGAAGAAACAGACCTGCCACCCCCAGATACAGCTGTCTGTGGGAAGCGTTTTCTCTCAACCGGGAACTCTTTTGTAGATGTATTTTGTTGAATCGTACAGTATGCGCAACAAAGTTGCAATAGTACTGCCCTTTTTCGCACTGACCGCTTGTGCCCAAGTGCGATCTGGGCCTTCAGGAACTGCTACCTCCAGTTCCCAAGTCGAACCTCTCCATATCTCTCCTTCCGAAGCTTATAAAAGATGGAAGGCTGAGCCGGAAAAGGTAGTTATTTTAGACGTACGCACTCCCCAGGAGTATGCAAGCGGCCACATCAAAGGTGCCCAGAACCTGGACTTCTATGGGCAGTTTGAGCAATCCATCCAGAAACTCCCCAAAAGCAAGATCTACTACCTCCATTGTGCCTCGGGTCGCCGCAGTGGCTCTGCCACCGAGATCATGCGTAAGCACGGCTTCACCGCCTACAATATGGGCGGATTCGGAGCTGTTGCCCAGGCTGGTTTTCCTATCGAATCCTCTCAACCTAAAAGTGAATAGCCTATGCGTATCACAGCAAGTGAAGCAAGAGAAAAGCAGCAATCGCAACGCGACAAGGTTGTGTTGCTGGATGTTCGCACACCAGCGGAGCACCGCCAACTCCGCATTAAGGGGTCCCAAAATGTCGACTTCTACAACGGCTTTGATCGCCACATCGAGAAGCTGGACAAAGGAAAAACCTATATCCTTTTCTGTGCTTCGGGCGGCCGCAGCCAAGCAGCCACTGGACTTATGCGCCAAAAAGGCTTCGACGCCTACAACGCAGGAGGGATAGGAGAACTGATCCAAGCCGGATTCGAATATGAACGCGGCTAACCCCTTCTAAACTCCCGCTATCTATGATCGTCAAACAGTTTTTAGACGAACCCCTCGCCCAATACGGCTACGCGATTATCAGCGAAGGGGAAATGGCCGTGATAGACCCCGGTCGAAATGAAAGAACCTATCTGGAGCTGGCGGAAGCCACGAGCTCGCGAATCGTAGCCTCATGCTTGACTCATCCTCACGCAGACTTCGTCAGTAGCTATTGGGCTATCGCGCAGAAGACCGGCGCAAAGGTCTACGCGAGTGAACTCATCGGCCTACAGGTGCCCTACATAGGACTCAAAGACGGGGATGAAATTTCCATAGGAAAAGTCAAGCTCAAGGCCTACCTCACCCCTGGCCACTCCCCCGATAGCCTCACTTACGTTTTATACGACGAAGAAGGCCGGGAATATGCCGCCTTTACGGGGGACTGGCTTTTTATCGGTGATGTGGGAAGGGCAGACCTACGAGCTAAAGCGGGAAACATCCAGAAACAGCGAGAGGACCAAGCTCGCGATATGTACCATAGCCTCCGCCGGATGTTTTCCCTCCTCAAAGACTCTACTCTGGTCTATCCCGCCCACGGAGCAGGTACTCTGTGTGGGAAGGCGCTGAAACAATTCAACGCTAGCACTATCGGGGTTGAACGAATGGACAACTGGGCAGTCATCCTTGCCCATCAAGCAGATGAGCAGACCTTCGTAGAGGCTTTAGTGACGGGCCAACCCCACATCCCAAAGTACTTCCATAGTAGTGTAGAAATCAATCGCCGAGGTCCTACCAGCTACGAAGAAGCCCTTAACCGAATACAAAAGCTGGGCCCTCTGACCGCAGACTCTGCAAAATCCATAGACCGTAAGGCTACCCTCGTAGATGCCCGAGCGGCCCATCTTTTCCGAAAAGGCCACCTCAAAGGAGCCATCAACATCCCTCTGGGAAAGAGTTTCAACACCTGGTTGGGAACCCTCATCGCACCGAATGAGCCCTTCTATCTCATCGTCAGTTCAGAAGCCGCTTATGAGTCTGCTATCGAACAAGTACTTGCCATCGGCTATGAGGCGATGTTGAAGGGCGTATTCGTAGGGGTACAGTACAGCGAGGAAACAGGTCCTGAACTTTTCCCCGATATTGAAGTCCTTAGAAACGATGGCAAAACATATACCGTGATAGACGTACGAGACCCCGACGAGGTCGGAGCCAACCCATTGGTCCCCCATGCGCTCCATATCCGCTTAGCCGACCTGCGAGAACAGGTACACAGTATCCCTACGGGCAAGCCTATCGCTGTACACTGCGCCGGAGGCTACCGATCGGCTGTGGCAAGCAGTATCCTCCTCTCAGCAGGGAAAACCCCCGTCTACGATATAAGCGAAGCTATCACCCGCTTAGCCAACTAAGACATAGACAAGGGCACCTCAGCGGGAGCCGGTCGAAAACCGGCTCCTTTCTTTTTGGGAGGAAAAGAGAACCACCGCCTGAGCCGCTGTGCTTGCTCTCGTCCCCACCCCTTCAGAGGACGCCCTAAGAGACGCAAGGAACCCAGTAAGCCCCATTTTCTCCACGCATAGCACAAAGTGCTGGGTAAAGAGCTCCAGAAATAGGGAGATATTTCCACGGCGAAACTCGGCTCCATGTAACAGTTTATCACACACCCCTCACAAAAGCGCCATCTCCCTTCTAACTTTTGCAAGTGGCGCACATACTGGCTACGGTACAGGTCATACAGTCGACCCTCTATGGGGAAGCTATAGCCCGCCTCATGGGCATGGTAACACGGTAGTAAAAGACGATCTTCAGGAGAGATAACCACGGTCGCTGTACTGGCCCGGCAGACAGGCCGTATCGTCTGGTTACCCCCTGTTGCTCGCAGCCGAAGAAAGGCTGTATTGAGATAGACATCTGGTCGGCGTCCCCATCGCTCCAATGCATGAAGAGCCTCTGCCGGCAAGAGAGAAGTACCTACTGCATTATACGCAAAAATCGGGTTTAGAATGAGTATCAACTTATAGGGAGCCACGAACTTTCTGTATACTTCTTCGATCTCATTCCAGTTTTCTGGCGTCACAGTGAAAAGAATATCTGGTTTCTCGCCGAGGCGAGAAGCTATTTTTAGACTTTCTTGCACGAAAGCAAAGCAAGGAACCCCTCCTCTCAAGGCATCGTGCTTTTGAGCGCTGGCTGCATCTAATGAAAAATGGAGCATATCCACCTTCCCTCGCAGCTCATATGCCCGCTTGGGATAGAGCAGTCCATTAGTAGTGACGGTGGTGAGGAAGCCCATACGTTGCGCCATTTCCAAAAATCGGGGGAGATGGCGATGGAGGAGCGGCTCCCCTCCGGTGAAATCGATGATCCGCACACCCAGACGACGCAGGTCTCTTAGATTGCGCTCTACACTTTCTGGTGTCACATAAGGAGAGGGTTTCTCCCAGATGTCACAGAAGCTACAGGCGGCATTGCAGCGGTAGGTGAGGTAGTAGTTGGCTAAAACAGGATGACGAATAAGACGAATCCCCACAAAGCGAAACTTAGGAAAAACTTCATACTCCCAGGAGGGCTTTCAAGCTCACCGCCTGTGCGGAGTCTCGAAAGTACGGCTTGAGTTCTTCCCAAAATCGTCGAAAGAGAGGACTCCTTCGATAGGCCTCTAACGCCTCTGTGGTCTCCCAGCTACTCAGCGAATAAAAAGTGGGCCCCTCCCCCTCATATAAGACAAGCGATAGACACCCAGGAAATGCTCGCGTATGGGGAGCTTGACTAAGAAGCATGCTTCTGACCTTTTCGTATGCTTCACTCCTGATCGGCATTGCTACCCATCGCCATATCGGCATGAGGTAAAGTAGAAGAATAATCCCTAAAAAAACTAACCTACCTTCCCTTTCTCTATGAAAGACCCTGATAGTCGGACCCACAAGGAAAGCGTACTGGCTTTGCTGTCGAACTCACACCATAAGCGAAGGCTATGTAAAACTTCATTCAGACGGTGTCCCTTCCCGCTGATGATAAAAGGAAATATCGAAATCGCCTTGCAAAGGCTCTATGATGGGAAAGTACTTTGGCAACTGGTAGGAGGGTCCATATCTCTCCACGCTTCTTTTGAGAGAAGAATACGGGTTGAGCAAAAGGAGGGGGTTACCCGTGAGGATGTCGCACAGAAACGTTAAGATAATAGAGATATTGAGATATTTTACTCCTGCCCCCGAGGTACCTCTGAGATAGGCGATCGCTTACCGCCAGCCGCCACCTAAGACGCGATACAATCGCACTTGCGCCCGCAGAAGTTCCATTTTTGCCTCTATCAGCTCCATGCGGGCGTCTAAGGCTTCTATCTGGGTCAGTAGTACCTCTAGATAATCTGCCTCTGCGGAGCGGTAAAGGTTGTTAGCGATGGTAACGGACTCTGTGAGAATCTGAACCTCTCGCTCTTTGGTGCGGAAACTTTCGGAGAAGTTACGCAAACGGGCCAGCTCATTGAGAACCTCCGTATAAGCACGAATAAGAGTCTGTTCGTAGCGAAGGAGGGCTTGGCGCTGGCGGGCCGTAGCGGAGGCATAAGCCGCTTTGAGAGCATTCCTGTTGATGAAAGGCGTGACAGCCTCCGCCGCCACCTGATAGAGAATAGATTGGGGTAAGAAGAGAACTGAGGGATGAAAAGCTTGCCACCCCGCAGCTCCCGCCAAAGAAAGACTGGGATAGAAAGCTGCGCGAGCCACCTGAGTCTCTACATGAGCTGCCCTTAGCTCCAGCTCCGCTTGACGAATGTCAGGACGATTCTGAAGAAGCTGCGCAGGAAGGCCCGCCAAAGCGGAAGTGTCGATGACGATTTGGAGAAAGGTTTCTGAGCGGATGGGGGCCACCTCAGGAAAGCGCCCTAATAAGAAATGCAAATGGTTTTCTACCTCGGTGCGGCGCTGCTGGATGGCGTAGCGGCGATTCTGGGTATTGAGCAAACGGGCCTCAAATCGGTTGACGGCGAGCTGGGTGGCTCGTCCCGCCTGTTTGCTCAGACGAATCAGCTGGAGAGCGTTGGACTGGATTTGGATGTATTCATTGAGAATAGCAAGGAGGTTGTCTAAGGCTTGCAGTTCGTAGTAGCTTTCCGCTACCTCAGCAATGAGTGTAGTGACAGCAAAGCGTCGGGCTTCTATGCTCGCGAGGTAGCGCAGGAAGGCGGCTTTGCGGGCGTTGCGAAGGCGCTTCCAGATGTCTATTTCCCAGATGGAGGCGAGGCCGATCTGATAAGTAGAGAAGGGGGAGGGAAAGCGGCGCCCTGGCTCTATTTCCAACCCTCTTTCTACGGCTCCAGAGCGGGTGTATTCTCCTACTTTGTCTACGTCGGCCTGAGCGGTTATATGAACAAAGGGGAGATACTCCCCCGTCCGAGCTTTGACTTCATTACGGCTGATCTCTATCTCCGCCAGCAGAACGCGCAGCTCTTGGTTATTCTGAAGGGCTGAGTCTACGAGCGCTATCAAAAGAGAGTCACGAAAGTACACCTGCCAGGGGATCGCAGCAAGGCAGACCGTATCAGTAGCCCTTAGTTGAGCGTACTGACCTGGTAGTCGTAGAGAGGTTTGCGGCTGGCTGACCCGCGGTCCTATGCAGCCACCTATCACCAGTAAAAGAACCAGCTGAATCAGGCACGTCGATATCCTCATAGGACCTGAAGTTTGGAACGGCGTCTGCGTCTGAGCCGCCACAGAGTGCGCACATGGGTAAGACGCTTCCAAAGCGAGGCTTTCATAAAAGACTCTTGTACAAACTCTTCCGTCAAAGACCGTTTTTCTTGGTCTTGTAAAAGCTGTTTCCCCTCACCCAGCTTAGCGAAAATGAAATACAGGCCCGGAATGACAAAAACCCCCAGGACCGTCCCTAATAATACAGCCCCAAACGCTGCGCTCCCGACCGTACGACTCCCCACCGCACCTGCTCCGTGTGCTAACATGAGTGGGATCACCCCTGCTACAAAGGCAAAGGAGGTCATTAGAATCGGTCTTAGACGCATTTTGGCCCCCTCCACTGCCGCTTCTGAGATAGAGAGGCCCTCACGCTGCCGCTGCACAGCATATTCTACGATCAGGACCGCATTCTTGCCCAAGAGCCCCACCACCATAATAAGCGCTATCTGGGCAAATATGTCATTTGCTAACCCCATGAGCCACAGCATGAGAAAAGCCCCAAATATCCCGATCGGCAGAGA
>JANZYW010000088.1 GCA_026413325.1 Bacteroidia bacterium
ATAAGAGACAGCCGTATCGCAAGGCACGACCGCTAACCTCATTCACGTAGGCGGGGAGCTGAGAGTTTCCCCAGCTTATACCCACATTTTCCACAACCGCTCCTGTGAGAGGCCTTTCACCCCATTCGTGAGGACCATATCCTTGATAAAGGAACACTAACCCTCCCGGAAAAGTAAGGGTCGAGTCATAAAGGAAAGAACCGCAGGTATCGGGAGAAGGGCAGGTAGTTCGAAGCGCAAGGGGTTGGACCGGAGAATGGCTACCGATCACGTAGGCACTATCAACTGGCGTACTACTCTGATGGGTGCGTAGGAAAACCTTTACATAGAGTTTGTTTCCTCCATCTGTGCGGAAACGGGCATTTCCCGTCGGCTGAATCCCAAATACCAGGAGAGCCTCCCCATCTGAATCGGTGAGGAGCGTATCATACCCCCCCGCCGTCGAGAAGCCTACGTTCGTTACAAGCCGATACGTCTGAGACTGGGGATTGTAAAAAATAGGGTTCCCCGCTCCAAGGTTTACATTATTCGTGGTAGGGGGAGTCGTTGCATTGTCCATTCGCGGCACATATCGATACCAGGTATTAGGCTCCAAGCCCGTGATGCGAAGCACCGCAAAGTAAGGAAGCCGAGTAGTCGGCTGAGCTACGGGACTGACAATGTACGCAGGGATGATACTACGGGCGGAATCCACTTGAGCTCTCCCCCACGAAGGAGAATTCTGACCCCACAAAAGGGCTACCATCAAGCCTACAAATAACTTTTTCATAGCTTATCGGGACAAAGATAGAACGCATTCGTAAACGGTTTATAAATGCCTCTTCTCACAGGATGTAGTAGATTTGGGGCGTGAAAAGGTGGGCCATATTTCTAATGGGTACAACTTTTTTATGGAGTCAACTCACCCACCTACCCCCCACTCCAGAGGAATTTGGTGTAGCTTTGAAGGAAGCATTAGAGCGATTCAAACGACCTGACATCTCTCAGCGAGCCCAAGCGTTTTACTCTGCTTGGGAAACAGGGGAGCTCTCTACACCTGAGAAAAAAGCCATAGCTGATTTAGCCAGTCGACTCTATAAAAAAGGCTTCAAACCGTACCCAGAACTACTTACTTTCATAGAAGCTGCCTTTTTACTGAAAAATCCGGAAACCCGCGTCAGAGCTCCCATCCCCCAATTCATCTCTTTATCAGAGACATTGGCAGCAGAGAATCCCTCTTACCTTCCCCGATTCTGGGAAATTGTCTCAAAGTTTGTTCCTCAGGGTATCGTCAATCAGACTTCGATCTTTACCTGGCGGATAGATAAGAGCGAGGCGAGATTGGGATTCTATACCTACATAGACAGTAGTTCTTTTGAGGAAAAGAGGGTACCTGCTTTTTTCTTTAGAAAAACGAACCTCATATGCGCAACCGGAGGAGTAGATATTGTAATCCGAGAAGCAGATGGTATCCTCAACCTCACCAATCGGCATTTTATCGGGACGAGAGGTAAGGCGGACTGGAGCCGCTTAGGCATAGGATTTACGGAGCTGTACTGTGAAATGGATAGTTTCTTCATAGATATGAACATCCGTCGGCTCTTCAGCCCCCGAGCGAAGCTTTATTATGCCTCTTTTCTCCCCCATCCCGTCCAGGGAAAATTTGCTGATGATTTTACCTTGAGCCCTGATCCAGCGAAGGCCCGCTCCCCTTCCTTTGAAATGACAGAAGGAAGCATTGAGATCAAGGAATTTATTCCCAATACGACCTACAGAGGCGGATTTGCTCTTCAGGGGTTAACTAAGCTTGGCTCTGCGGTAGGCGATACCCTTGCTGAATTGAGTGTATATGCCAAGGGAAAGGAGGTGATGCGGGTATACTTAGAGAAGCTCGCTTTTGACCCGAAAAAGCTCACAGCCAACGAAGTGGCGGTCGAGCTGTACCTCCCTTTCGGGGACACGATTTACTACCCCGTCACCGACCTCATCTACGATGTCACCACACAAGAAATCCTCCTCAACCGAAACCGGAAAAACCCCCGAACCCGACAAGGTTTCTACAGCACCTATCATAAAGTCGAAATGCTCTTCGATGCTATCCAGTGGAACCCAGTGCGGGATACCCTCATGCGGTTTACTGCTATCATCGACCCAAAAGGGAAATACGGCGTAGTTCAATCCATAGACTTTTTCAATCAACGAGAATATGAAAGCTATAAGGACATTCTACCCATAAATCCTATCGGAGCCATCTATCGGCTACTCAAAGAGCGTCAGCAGCAGCAAAAGGCAAGACGCCGTCGGGCTGTCCGAACCTACATTTTGGATACAGATATTCTCAAGAACCAGGGGGTCGACCTCAAAACCTATCAAAAACCCTTCCAACTCCGACTGAAAGATGTAGAGACCTACGGATTTCTGAAATATGACCCCGAAACTGGTGTGGTGGAGCCCTTGCCTAAGCTCATCCGATGGGCACAAGCAGCTTATGGAGAAAAAGACTATGATGCACTGCGTCTCTTTTCCAATACAGCTGATGGAGAGAATGCCCGTTTAGACCTACAAAATAAGGAAATTACTTTACGGGGGGTAGAAGCCGTGGTCTTTGCCGACTCTCATATCGTCGAGATCGCCCCCTACAAACGGACTATCTACTTAGGGGAGAATCGCTCGATGCGATTGGCAGGGCGACTGGCTGCGGGAAAAACAGACCTCTACGTTTGGCCTGAGCCGCGCATGCAGTTTGATTATGAAAACTTCAAGATACTTTTCTTCAACGTAGACTCCCTCAAGTTCAAGCCCGATCGCGACCCGCTTTTTCAACAAGGACGCTTTCCGAAACTCGCCCGATCGCTCGCCACCTTGCGCATCGAGAACGTAAGTGGGTGTGTGTACATCGACCAGCCCACTAACAAAAGTGGGAAAAAAGTACTCCCCTATTACAGCATCCTGGACTGCTACTCCGAATCGTATAAATACTGGGAAGCACCTACCATCCAAGACAGACAGTACACTCGGGATAGGCTCTACTTCGAGTTAGATCCCTTTATGCTCGACAGCTTGGAAATATTTAGCCTTTTAGGTTTGGAATTTCACGGGGTATTTTATACAGACAGTATTTTTCCTCCCTTCCGAGATACCCTCAAGATCGTTCCGGATGGGAGCTACGGAGTCCAGGAGACATTCGCTCAGGGGGTTCCTACCTATAAAGGCAAAGGGAAGTTCTATGGCCAGGCGACGATGGACAACTTCGCCCTCCATGGAAAAGGAGAGCTGCACTATCTCACCTGCCAGGTGCAAGCTGACACTTTTGTCTTTCATTTTGATTCTTGCATGGCGGAAAAAGCCCGTCTCATCCTCCCCCAGAGCCAATATGCACTCGCTCGCTATCCAAAAGTAGAAGCCGAAGGTCTCCGCTTCAAATGGTACCCCTACGAAAATAAAATGGTCCTGGAAACAGGGAGTAAGCCAGCTATGCTCTACGGAGGAGAAGCTTCATTCCGGGGAGAACTGGTATACACCCCAGAAGGTCTGCGGGCAAATGGATCGATAGAAACCGGTGAGGTGCGTGTTGCCAGCCGTGCCTTTTCGTTTTCCTCTGAGAGCTTCAAAGCGGTAGAATGCCAGTTTTCCGTGATAGACCCCAAAACGAAGAAGGATACCCTCTTTTTTGCGGAAGGAATCGAACTAGACTATAGCATAAAAGCTCATCAGGGAGACTTCGTCTCCATGCGAGTCGGAGAGCCAAATATCCACTTTCCTAAGCAGAGTATCTCGACTTCGTTGGGCAAAGGGACATACAGCCGCGAAACAGGCGAGATTTTTCTCAATCCTCACGTGAGTGAAGCCAGCAAAAACTTTGTGGTGAAACACAGTAAATCGGGGCGAGACATCTACTTTAACACCCAAGTACTCCTGTATAATCTCAAAAGTGGACGAATGGAGGCAAATCGAGTCGATTCTATACTCGTGGCTGATGCCACGGTCTTTCCTGATGGAGGAAGGGTCGAGTTTATGGCAGATGGCAACCTGGCTCCACTGGAAAATGCCGTAATCAAGGCTCCCATTCGTCTGAACCACCATACCATCCGAGAGGCCCGAGTAATCATCCGCTCAGGTTCGGACTATACTGCCCGAGGCAGCTACAAATACACTGACATCGAGGGAAAGCCACAGTTCATCCGTATGGATAGCATCTTTGTCCGAGATGGAGTTACTACTGCTTATGCCAAAATCCACTCAGAAGACGAGTTTCTCCTCACCGACCGAATTCTTTTCCGGGATGAGGTAGAACTCCGAGCGGATAGAAAGTTTTTATACTTCAAAGGAGAAGTGCGCATCCAGTCTGAGAATGAGTTTCTGCGAGAGTCCTGGTTTGCTTTCGAAGGCATAGTCAATCCAGATACAGTTTTCATCCCCATCAAGGATCCCAAAAATCGTAAAGGCCAAGAGCTAACTGCAGGCCTCCACTTTATACCCATTTATCGCACCTTTTATACCAACTTTCTTCAGCCTAAAAAGAACAAAGAAGACTGGGACGTCCTTCTGGCAGAGGGAGGATTATCTGTGGACCGGACTTCTAAATCTTTCCGGATAGGTCCTATGAAGAAGCTGGGTGGGGAAAGTTACCGAGGTAACTGGGTAGAATACAACGATGCAGCTCGGATTACCGCCGCATACGGCCGACTTAATTTTCCAGCTGCTTTTCCACCTGACGGAGCCCAGCTGGCTGTATCTGGGATGTGGAGGGAAGAGCAGCGCTTTCAAAAGCTCTCCACTGACCTCATTTTCGCCTTCCACCTGCCGAATGTTCCCTCCAGCTTAGCAGAGGCATTAGGAACACGATTCAATCTCTGGGCCCTCTCTCTTCAGGACATGGAGTTCACAGAACCCCGCTTCATCGAAGCTATCGCAGAACTCGTAGATCCCGATACCTCCCAACCGGAGACAAATACCCGAGAAATCTTACAGGCTGCACAAAGAGCTGCCATGGCGAAAAACATCCCCTTTGCAAAGAAGCTGCCCGTGACGCTTTTACTGGCCCGAGTACCTTTTCGTAGAAGCGACTCGACAGGAGCCCTCTTCGTCACGGCCGATGTCGGAGTAGCCGGCATCGGAGGGATAGGTATCGCTAAATACTGCCCCGCTAAAATAGAGTATAGCTTCGGCCCTTACAATCCCGCCGAAAAAGCTCGTTCTCCCGATATCTTGACCATTTACTTAGAACCTACTGAAGGCAACTGGTTATTTATCTTATATTCTGGCCACACCGTACGAATGCTCACGAGCGACGCTGGGCTCAATAGACAGATTCGTCAAGTAGCAGACAAACAAAAGGACTACAACAGAGACCCCAGCAAGCTAAAACTGCAACTCATATTAGCCGAGACGTCCGAGAAGGAAGATTTTCTGCAGCGTTTTTCTGGTTATCTTCTTAAATAAGACTTCTCTATGGCGAAGTTTCCCCCTATAGAGCGCATTCTGTTCATGGACATCGAGACAGCCCCCCACTACCGTTCTATCGAGGAAATACCCGAACCGCTGCGCGTATACTGGGAAGAGCGATACGAACGTCGTCGTTCCCCTGCTGAAGCTGAGCAAGAGAAAGATGCTTATTTCTTAGAAAAAAGCGGCATACACGCACTCTACAGTCGTGTTGTATGCATAGGATTAGGCTACTTTCGCAAAGTTGGAGGACAGTGGGAATGGAGAGAAGAGGTTCTCTGTGATACAGATGAAAAGAAGCTCCTCGAAACTTTCCGAAGCGTATGGGAAAAGTTTCGCTCGCACGCCCATCAAAACCTTCTTCCCACTTTCACGGCAGAGCCTTCATTCGCTATCTGCGGTCATAATATCCGAAATTTTGACATTCCATTCCTGGGCCGACGGTTACTCTCTCTCGCCATCCCCCTGCCAGCTTTCTGGCGAGAAGCCCAAGACGCCCAACCTTGGCAGCTAAAAGACCCTCTCCTCATTGATACCATGCGCTTGTGGAATTTTACTTCGAGTGAAAATAGCTTCATCTCCCTGGAGCTTCTGGCCTACGCCTTGGGTATACCCTTTCAAAAGTCGATCAAGCATACAGATATCCGAAAGGCATTTTATTCTTGGGTAGACACGGGGGATTCAAGCCTTTTCCAAACTGTACTCGAATACTGTAAGAGAGACGTTCAAGTCACAGCCGAGATATTCATTAGAATGCAGATCGATTCTTCAGCAGAAAAAGAGAAACTTATTCAATCTATAAAAGAAAAGCAGAATATATGAACCATCTCGTCTACGAAAAGAGTGAATACCTAAAAGCCCATGCACATCAGCCCGTGCATTGGTATCCATGGGGAGAAGAAGCTTTTCAAAAGGCCTGGAATGAAAATAAACCTATTCTCGTCAGCATAGGGTATAGCTCGTGTCATTGGTGTCATGTCATGGCGCGAGAATGTTTTGAGGATAAGGAGGTCGCTCGTATCATGAATGAGCACTTTGTTTGTATCAAAGTAGACCGGGAGGAGCGGCCAGATGTAGACCAGTTATATATCTGTCTCTTATACACATCT
>JANZYW010000089.1 GCA_026413325.1 Bacteroidia bacterium
GGTATGGGCAGATGACAAAGGGAGAATCTATGATGAAAAGCACTGGAAGCCAGCTGGTAGAAGTGCGTTCTGGTCTCTTCCCTGGCAGAGCTACCCCAGATGGATCCCGCTCCCTACCGGAAGTACCCTCTTCCATCTTGTGGGACGGCGTCCTATTGGTATCTCTCCCCGTGGGCGTCTGGAAGTCTACCCAGAAGGGTGGGCCGTAGCCGCCTTCATTGCACCCGCCCATACCCAACTGGCGCTCGCTGCTTACCTTCCAGAACCTAACGCACCCACCCTACCCCTCTACGCCTATACAGCTGTGGGCTGGGAAGAAGGGCGTTTTTGGGTACCTGCTGTACGCATAGACCCCGACCCCCGTCAAGATGCTTCCCGTTTTCACTCCCCTTCCATCCTGCAGGGAGCCGAAAACCTGCGCCACCGATTTCCGCATAATCGACTCATCACACACCTCATGGAAAACTGTGTAGAAAGGTACTGCTGCCCCGCAGCCCGAAACCTCGCACTGGGCCGCTGGGAGTGCCCTATCCCCACCTCCCCCGCCTGTAACGCTGCTTGCATCGGTTGCATTTCTCTCCAGGAATCACATGAATCCCCCATCCCCAGCTCCCAGGAGCGAATCTCCTTCCTCCCCACCCCAGAAGAGATCGCAGAACTAGCCATATACCACCTGAAGCATGCTCCCAAACCCATTGTCAGCTTCGGGCAGGGATGTGAAGGGGAACCTCTCCTCGCTTGGAAAGTCATAGAAGAGGCTGTCCGCCTCATCCGACGTGAAACCGACCGGGGAGTGATAAATATGAACACCAATGGAGCTTGGCCTGAGATCATAGAGAAGCTCGCAAGAGCCGGCATAGACAGCTTCCGCATCAGCCTAAACAGCGCCCAAAAAAGCTGGTATGAAACTTATTACCGCCCCCGCAACTACACCTTTGAAGGAGTCCGAGAATCACTCCAACGGATCGTACGCTTAGGAAAATGGGCTTCTATCAACTATTTTACCCTTCCAGGGTTCACAGACCAGCCAGCTGAATACGCGGCTCTGCGCTCCCTCATTCAAGACACGGGCTTGCACATGATCCAATGGCGCAACTTCAATATCGACCCAGATTGGTACATACAACGGATGGGATTTACTCAAGAAAGCTTTGAAAAACCTATCGGTATCCTTCCTCTTATGCGGGATATAAAGAAAATTTTTCCCCATATCCGCTACGGCTACTTCAACCCCTCGAGGCGAATCATTGCTTCTTCTCTCAAAATCACTCGCACGTTTGTTATCACCGACCAGGGCTGACTACCTTGCGTCGGACCTATGCATTAGGCTTATTGAGGGCGATAGCGCACTGCTATCTTAAGCTCGCCGCAGTTTACATCCGTGGTACAGTTTCCTCCGATAAAAATAGCGAAGTTACCATCCTGTCTGCTTCCCCTGAGTTCATACGTGTAGGTACCGGGAGTGAGTGTTTCTCGGGCAACGACAGAAACCACATCCATATCCGTAATACCACCAGGACCATTATGAAGCTTGCATCGATTCCAGCCACCCACAGGTATAAAAGTTCCATTTCGGTATATAATGACATTAGCGACTGCCCAGCTGTCATAAGCACTTCCCTCCATTGATACCGATCCCTGCCTGTGCCCACAACTCGACATCCGCTACGTACCCCGTGGGTACAGTTATAGTTTGAGATAAACCTGGAATGAGTGTATGAACGTTGGAACTGCTCAGAAAGCTCCCCGTAGCAGAGCGGTGATACCATACGACCTCATTATTGATAGAGATCCAGCGGGGAGCTGCAGGAGTGCCGGCATTGTAGTAGTAGCCTACCCCCTGCGGCATGGAAGCATTGGTATTGTAGACGAGGAGGCTGGTAGCCGGAGCGGGGATTGTCACCCCATCGGTAGGGGAAGTAAGACTGACCCGGGGAATCAATACCCCTCTATCTGAAGCAGCTACCTCCAGCCGGGCGGAGGCATCCGGTGTAGCTGTACCAATACCCACACCCTGAGCCCATAGGCCTCCCATGAGAAGCAAGCCTATACATACATTTCGTGTCTTCATATGCAAAATAGTTTCAATTGTCAGGTGTCAGCGTACGCCGAGAGGACCGCTGGAGAGCAGGGCCGGCAGCTTTTTCCGTTTTTGGGGAGGAGGGGCTCTCCTTTTCTTGGCTTATAGAAGCAGCTGCGGATCGAGAAAGAGCTGGCTGCGGAGCATCTCCTGAAGAAGAAGGGGATAAAACCTCTCGATGCTCGATGGGTGAAGGGGTAACTTCTCGATGGATAGCAGGTTGGTTCGCCTGAATCAGCGTAGAGGTCTGACCGTGTAAACCGCCAACCATCGCAAGAGAAAGTCCCATTCCCACGACGGAAAGACGCTCTCTAACTTGAAGTGCAAGCCAAAGCCTAAAAAAGTACATATTACAAAAATACGAAAAAGCTGAACTCAAAACTCACCTGGAGCTCATCTGGGGAAAATCAGAGTTATCACCCCCTATTGGTCTGGGGAAGTCATTCAAAGGGACTCTCTATTCTCCGGGGTAACCCGCCTACCCACTGAAGGGTCGATTAGAGGGGAAGAGGAAGGAGCCCTTTTTTCATCTCCTCGGACAGGACGCATCACAGCGGGATCTCCCGTCCCCAGAGAGTCTTTTCCTTCCAAACAAGCAGTATTTTTTTGAGGCTGCACTACAGGCCTAACCGTATAGGCCTCTTCCTTAGTTATCTGTCGCTGGGGAGGGGTAAAAGCTTGAGCCCAAAGGATACCCGCCCCAAAGCCTAACAACACAAAGAATGGCTTCATGGCTAATCCAAGATAGTAAGCACTGCATGATCACCAGAGGTGCCAGGGGCGATCCGGAACTGCCACGGAGAGTTAGACCATAGACGGATCACGCTCCACTGGAGGGTGATAGTTACGGGGGTACCCGCTGTGACATTGACGGGTATTCCAGCAAAGGCTACGGTGCCCCCTGTGACCACTCCATTTATATCATCGTAATCAGTTACAAGCTGGTTCGCGACCGCTACAGTCGTAGCACCAACCTGTATACGTCCTTGGATCGCTCCCTGTCCCATCTGGGCAAGTCCACTATTATCCGTGAGGCGAGCGCAAAAAGAAGCAAAAACGAATACCCTATTGTGCCGAGGAGTGAAGGTAATGGAGAGGAGGTTCTGCCAGGTCCCTGGACTTGTATGGGTCTGAGTCGCAGCTAAAGTAGTGCTCTGTACATTGTACCCGTATGGAGCATCTCCTAAGCTAAGATCCCCCGCACTATTAGCCACTACCATTCGATTAAAGGCATCCGCATGGCTAAGAGTGCTCACTCGCACGGTCCCGTTTACGTGAAACCGCTGGGCGGGAGCCACGGTGCCTATACCCACATTCCCTGCGGGGGTGATAGCGAAGACGCCCCACCGCATCATGGCTGCTCCAGCATCGTACACCCCTATCTCCAGCCGGTCCCCACCGCCAGGATTATGAAAATGGTATCGATTGCCATTGATAGCATCTTCTAAGAGGAGCCAGTCATTCCAGCCATTTCGAATCGTAAGATGGCCTGTAGGATTGGTCTGCCCGAGGCCGACATTTCCCGCACTGGTGACGGATACCAACTCTGCATCTTCTACACCAGGATTCGAGCTCGAGGAGGAACGAGAGATAGACAATCTCGCCCTACCCGTAGTAGGACCGAAGATGGACAGGTGATCTACTCCATCTCCTCGAAACTTAATCTCTCGGTTGTCTATCATCACACTCCGTCCAACCCCTGCGGAGCCTACCACGTGGAGCCGTGCCACGGGTACAGCGGTTCCTATTCCTACATTCTGGGCGAGAAGCCCAGCAACGCATGCAAGCCCATATACAATTTTTATGCTAATAAAGGTAATAAAAAAATCTCAATCTACATTTGAGATCATGCCATGGAGCTTTTTATTTTGTGCTGCCCTCTGGGCCCAGATTCTCCCACCTATCGTAACGCACCGACCCACGCAGGGTATCAACACAAGCCTAATAGAAAAAAATGCTCTTCAGATTGAGTTAGGTCATCACCCTTTGCTTCTAAGCGGTAAAAGCAAAGTCTATGAAAGCGTATTGCAGGTGCGAAAAGGGCTCGACCCCCGTTTGGAAATCTTTGGGACTAGTGTGTTTCGTACGCCTGACGGGAAGTTTTCCTCCTTATCTTTTTCAGTGAAAGTGCCCATTTACCACCGAGCGTTTCTCCAGGTAGCCTCTTCTGGCTGGTTCTTTCTGCCGATTTCACCTACGGGGGGAGGGGGCCAGCTTTGGCTATTGGTAGATAAACCTGTATTTGGCCGGGGAATTCTGACTTTGAATGGAGTCGTTGGTTACTTTCCTGCGGGAGGTCAAGTTTTTTTCACTGCTTTCTATACCCACATGCTCACTCCCCGTTGGGCAGCCTGGGTAGAGGGTTTTACCTATTTACCCGCTGCTCCTGGAGAAAAGAATGCAAGGCACGGACTCGGGGTGGGTACCCAACTGCTCCTTGGCAAGAGGAGATATACCGCGATAGATGCAGCCTGGAACTCCAGCTGGACTCTCCCGCAGGGAGATGCGCTCCCCCAGCTCCTCTTCGGCATAAGTCAAAAAATCCAAACAACGAGACGCCTCTAAAAATAAAAAGGGGACTGGGAATCCTAATATTCCTCAGTCCCCAACCGAATCTGATGAGGGGCTAACGAGTGAGCGTCAAAGTACCTGTGAAGGTTTCTTGCTGACCTGAATCTTTCGTTCCTTTGAAGACCCAGACATAAACTCCTTCTGGAGCGGGCTTGCGCATACCCCCCACATACTCGTAGCCATCCCAGTAGCGGGTCTCCCCCAGCTTCTTTTGGAAGACGAGCTGCCCCCAGCGATTGTAGATGAAGAACTCATAATCTCGATATCCCAAGGCAGGGAAATAAAACTCCTCATTGACCCCGTCTCCATTGGGAGAGAAAGCAGAGGGAATGAATGAGCCATCCACAGGCGCGATGATAATAGGTCCTTTCCGTATAGAATCTACGCAGTTCCCATTGTACATGTACAAGGTTACATAATACGTACCTGCAGTGGGGAAGCGATGGGTAGGTTCTCGCTCAGTAGAAGAAGTGCTATCGCCGAAGTCCCATCGGAAGAAGGTGTTGGGAGTAACGTTTTGGGAGGTATTGATGAAGCGAACGACGGGGTTGGAAGCTGCGAGACGGGCGGGAAGGGCAGGCTCTGTTTCGAAATCAGGACGAGGGGCTGCGATTGGCTGAGCCACTGTTATCGCAGAGCCCGAACACCCACTGGCAGTCGTGATAGAAACTCGCCATACGCCTGGCCGAGTATCTACTAAACGATACAATCCCACTCCTTGAGCTATCTGAGTACCATTCAGCGTCCAGAGGTAAGTCGCACCCGGATAGTAAGGGGCTTCCAGCTCGACAAGGGGATTGGCAGGACAGAAACGTACCGTATCCGGTAATCGGACCTGCACCGTGGGGGAAATAGTGACCTGGACCGTATCCGTACCGATACAGGAACCTGCCAGTACCACTACGACATACGTACCTGAAGTAGTGGGGGTCACACTGGGACCATTCGCTCCCGGTATGGTGAGATTGTTTCGGTACCAGACGTACGTAGCCCCTCCCACCGTAGGAGCTGTGAGGGGCTGGATCGGGTCAGAAGAACAGTAAAACACATCCGGCCCGAGGTTTACAGTGAGAGTGGTATCGAATCGCACTACCACGAAATCCTGTCCGATACAAGAAGAACCCGCAGGCTGTACAGTGACTCCGTACACGCCCGGCTGTGTCACAACAAGGCTATCGGTGGTGGCACCTGGAATAACCTGTCCATCTCGGGTCCACGTATGCGTAGCACCAGGATAGCCGCTATAGAGAGTCACTGACGTACCTCCACTGGCACACAGCGTGATGTCGGGTCCTAAATCTACGGGTATCTGACTGGAGACTTGGATATTTACCGCATCTTGTCCTACGCAGCCCGTGGCTGTAGTCACCCGCACCGCATAGATACCCCCTTGTGTGACGGAAAGGGTCTGAGTATTCCCACCGACAGGCTGGCCGTTGAGAGTCCACTCATACGTCTGGCCTCCAGGTCCCGCATCTAACGTAATCGGCAAATCAGAGGGACACAGAACCCGGTCCGGCCCCAGATCGACCCGAAGGGTACTATCCACCGTAAAGGTTACCTGCGCCGTGTCGGCGCAGCCATCCACGATGACAATAAGCTGAGCGGTCTTAGGCCCTGGAGTCGGGAAAGTGACCCCTACGGCAGAAGGACCCAGGACAGTCCCTGGCTGCCCATCCGGCAAGAAGCTCCAAATGAAAACCGCCGTAGGAT
>JANZYW010000008.1 GCA_026413325.1 Bacteroidia bacterium
CGGAGATGTGTATAAGAGACAGCTTATGAGGGAACCCCCCCCATTCCCCATCGAAACCGAAAGCGATGATCTCACTGGTAGCCATCTCTATACTCTCTCCACTCCACTGACTTGCCAAGAAGCTCCAAAGAGGATTATGACCTACTAAGGCGATCGTTTCCAGTCCTTCTGGCAGAGCAGTGAGTGAAGCATATACGGCATCGCTTTCTTCCCGATAGAAGCCCATTTCTGGCTGTACCGCTTCATGGGGAAGGGAAGTCATCTGCGCTAAGAGATGGGCTGTTTGCCACGCTCTGATTGCAGGACTCGTAAAAATTTTAGCAGGACGATACCCTTCCTTCAGAAGGGCTTGTCCTTGAGTAAGTACGTCCCGAATGCCTCTCTCACTCAGGGGGCGATTAAAGTCCGATACGCCTGCAGGCTCCCAGTCTGATTTGCCATGCCGCATGAGAAAAATGACTTTCATGGTTCTAAAAAACGAAAAACGACTGAGCTTCTTTCTCCCTCTACCTGGAGAAGATATAGACCTGCGGGCAAAGCCTCTACACCGATAACGGGCTCATTCCCTCGGCGTATGAGCCTCCCAAACCCATCGTAAAGTGAGACACTCTTCACATTTCCGCCTTGTATCTTTATATAAGAGCCATCTCTCCTAAGTGAGAATTGCGACGAAGGGGAACTCTCAAGGAAAGCTACTGCAGCACAATCGGGGGATAAATGCTCATACCACCCACGAGCCCATCGATTGGCCTCGCTGATCAAAATACCCCCTTGCTGCTGCAAAAAATCTCTCATCCGACCTATCTGTAAAGATGTAAAGCGATGCATACAGCTGTCGTCCACGTACCCCATGAAGTTATCCACTGGATCGGGAAGATCATCAGGGGTCTCCTGGCAGGTGTTGGTAGTAGCAGGTGGACACCCATAATGAGGCTGCCGCTGGGGAGGAGTGTCACATATCTCATCCCCTTCTGTGGCACATGTCTGGGGTGTCATACCTACACACCCCCCTTCGAAAGGATGGTACAGACTCAGAACATGCCCCATTTCGTGGACTGCAGTACGCCCATAATGAAAAGGCGGACGAACTCCCACTCGATCACCCACGACATCTCGAACCAGTACTATACCGGCCATGCCAGCCGTATCCCCTAAGGATCGAGCATACCCGATCGTATTGAAAGGCATGTACTCTACTACCCAGATGTTGATAAAGCTATCGACAGGCCAGGAAACAAGCCGCTTGAGAGTATCCTCTTCTGCAGTCCAGTCATGCCAGCCCAAGGGAGAAATCGTCCATGTCACACCACAAGTTGGCTGCCCCCCAGGGCCATAGCGAGGTATATAAAACTGTATCCCAGCCAAACCAAAATCTCGATTCAGGGCGCGAAGCTGTGCACCAATCCGGTCAGGCGGGAGCCACCCAGAAGAGTCACGCCCTACCACATGAAAAACAACAGGAATCCATATCGTATCTACGTAGCCCCCCCCTCTCCTTTCTGGTACAAGGGAGCTCGACAGCCGCAAAAACGCTCTATCTACAGGACAATAGCGCTGACTCAGTCCTACCCCCACAAAAAGAAATACACCTATTATCCATCTCATAACCACCTCCGCCAGCGGAAGTACCATAAAGTTATGACCGAAGAACCGATAATCACAAGCCAAGCAAAAGCGTAGCCCCACTGCCACTCTAACTCGGGCATAAAACGAAAATTCATTCCATAAACACTCGCTATAAGAGTGGGGGGCATAAAAGCCACAGTGATAACTGTAAATATCTTTATAATCTTGTTTTGCTCCAAGTTTATCAGGCTTAGAATGGTGTTCTGTATAGATTCCAACCTTTGGAAGCTAAAATTAGTATGGTCAATAAGAGATGATATGTCCTTTAGTAAGATACGAACCGTTTCTCGTGGGGTATCAGTTAGTTTCTCAGAGCGTATCATGAGAGAGAGTACCCGCTGGATGTCGAAGAGACCTTCTCGAAGACGGATGATAAGTTCTTGAAGGGACTGAGTTTGTAAGATAAGTCTTTGTCGCTCTTCGAAGCCCATTTCGTGGAGGGAAGTAGCCATTCTATAGATCTGCTGAGAAATGAGTTCTATGTTATCTGCGTCCGTGTCCACTACTTGTCCAAGGACTGACAATAGCAACTTGAGCGAAGAGTCAGCCTGATCTGGATTCGATTTTAGCCGACGAACCAGTTCCTGTATGGCTCGGCTATCCTCTCCTCGGTAGGTAAAGAGTCTGTCTGCTATCCAGATTAGGCTCAAATCTTGTTCATGGAATGAAATTCCCTCTTCAGTAGGCCTAACCTCGACCAGCCGGACGATAATACGCGTTTGTCCTTCTTCTTCGTGGTATCGAGAACTGGCCTCTATTTCTTCTCGCTCCTGCTTAGAGGGGAATCGAATACCAAAGTAATTTTCCAATAGTTGGAGCTTATCTCGCTCCGTTCCGCAGACATCTATCCACAGATAAGAAGAGAGCTCTTCTGCCGAGGGTTTCTTCTCTGGCTCCTCCCATCGAGCTTGGTGATAGGGTGAGAACCGATACGCGCGCAGCACTGAACAAAGTTAGCGGGGAAATGGGAGGTGCAAACGAGAAAAAAGCGCTTCAAGTTGGGGGAGTATGGGGAGGATACCGTCGTTAACTATAACAAAGTCTGCATAGGCGATTTTTTGCCACTCAGGCCATTGGCTTCGAATACGACTCAGAGCGGCCCCTTCATCTGAATGGTCCCGCTCACATATTCGACGCATGCGCACTTTCAACGGAGCATACACCATGACAAGGTCGGTTACACCGGCTTGTGCACCTGCTTCCAATGTCAATGCCGCTTCTTTGAATACAGCAGGATGCCCTTCCCTCTCTCGTTCTTGGAGCCAACTCGCAAAGTCGGCGAAAGTACGAGGGTGTACCAAAGCATTAAGACGCTCTCGTTTTTTCGGTTCGGAGAAGATGGCAGCAGCGAGATAGGCTCGATTGAGTTCTCCCCCATCCGTATAAGCCGCTGGACCGAATTCGGCTTTGATGGCTTCTCTAAGAAAATCGTCCTTTTCCATGAGCTGCTTAGCTCGCACATCCGCAGAATACGTAGGATATCCCGCTTGTTCAATCTGACGCAAAATAAAGCTCTTGCCTACTCCGATCCCCCCTGTGATGCCCACGATGCGAAACATCCTCTCCTAATAAATTTGAATGAAATTCAAAGAAGAGGGGATCACACGAACCTGTCTTACAAATGGGGGGCGTTTTATCAGCTCTGGGTACACAGTGGTGTCACCTGGTAGAAGCTTGTGCATATACACTACAACTTCGAAATCAGCAGGTGACCATCGTTTCATGTGAGATTCGGGTACCCAAAAGCTCACCTCTACTTTTTCGGGATTAAGGCGGACTTTGTATCCTTTCGCTCCTTCGATACGGGGCCTCAATGCCACACTGGCAAAAACATAGCGGGAAACTTCAGCTTCGACCTTGAGAGTCTCGGGATAAACATCCCACCCAGACGGAAGGGGAATGGGATAGACATGACGACCTACTTGAGCTACTAACTCGTATTCAAAGGGAGGAAATTTCTCTTCACCAGGAGCCCATACGCTGTCTGTCAGCCATCGCGGAGATTCGACAAAGTCAGTCCCCTCAGGGAGAATCCATCGAAGGGTAGGCCGATAGGTCCGCAGTCGCAGCAGCTTACACAAGCCAGCGTGTTGAACTCCAGACATATCCCATCGCACTGTGACCCCAGAAGGAGCTGTCAGAGGCGCTAGGCATAATCGCGCCAAAGAAACTGTATCCGGTGGCCGCCAGAAAAGCAGGGAGTAGCCTATACCCTCTGCTTCCAGGTTAATAGACGGAGAGGCCATCTCCCCTGTGCGAACTACTACTGAATGAGTAACCTTGTATCGCTGGTCCAGCTTAATAAGCAACCATAGAGTAACAGCAGCCAAAAAGGAGATAATCGGTAGAAGCCATCTCATGTCCCAGCTGTTGGCTGGGCATGGGCACGAATCGCAGCTTTTTCTATTCGGAGTTTTACATTTTTATCTACTTCTAAGAGCAGAGTGTCCCCTTCTATGGCTACTATTTCTCCATGAATCCCGGAGCTGGTCACCACTTTATCTCCCTTTTTTAGAGAGTTTCGAAACTCTTGCTCCTTTTTTTGCTGTCTACGTTGAGGTAGGATTAGGAAAAAATAAAATACTACAAATATGCCGACAAGAAATACGAGTTGGATCAGCATAGGAGTAGTCGATGGAGCGGAGGCCGCCCCTCCATCTAACCAAATGAGGGCTTTCATAGGTTTTATTGCTTGGCTGGTATGACTTCGCCTCGGAATCGGAGTAGGTGCGAAGGAGGATCTGTGTTAGCAAAAACAGTGACTGTCTTCATTTGCTCCCCGGACCTTCCCTGTGAGTCAAAGACGACTTCCACAAACCCCTCTCCTCCCGGCGGAATAGGCTCTTTGGTCCATGCGGGAGCTGTGCATCCACAGGAAGGTTTCACATCAGTAATGCGAAGAGGTACAGTGCCAGGATTTGTGACCTTGAATCGGTAGGAAACCTTTTCCCCTTCTCGAATCTTACCAAAATCGTGCTCCAGCTTATCAAATTGAATCTTAGCCATAGGCTCTGCGGGAGCCTGAGCGACTTCAGAAGCACCTGAAGCAAGAGTAGTATCTGCTGAGGGAGCAGTCTGTCCTTTTTGCTCTTTGCTAACGGGAGTACAGGCTATCCAAATCCAGGTTAGACTTACTGCGAGTGCGTTCCGCATAAGCAGGGCAAAAATAGCGACTTCTTGTCAGGTAGTGGTGCTACGAACTTCTCCCAGTAATCCTTCTATTTCGAGCAGGAGCTGCTCTGCCTTC
This sequence comes from Bacteroidia bacterium, assembly GCA_026413325.1. Classification (GTDB taxonomy): domain Bacteria; phylum Bacteroidota; class Bacteroidia; order SpSt-205; family SpSt-205; genus SpSt-205. The sequence continues at coordinate 4,874 of JANZYW010000008.1, forward strand.
TTATACTCATCTGGACGCAGTCCACTTTCCATGAAGGCCTTTTGTCGGGCTTGCTCGTAACTGGAGGAGGAGTCCCCTCCAGAGACTCGGCTTCGAAGGGCGTCCCAGTACTCTCCCAGTTTCTGACGAAGTCGCCGACGGGTATTCACCCCGCTATCAGGGGCTATAAGGATACCAACTACTGCCCCTACCGCTACTCCTGCCAAAAAGGCCCAGAAAGCGCCGCTCCCTCGAGATTCATTCATGTCGGCAAATGTACGACAAAAGCCTGCCATCCCTCTCGCTTCAAGCGGTCGCGCAGACTTTCCGCTTCCTTACTCGAGGAGAACCCTCCTACTACCACCCGATACAGTTTCTTGCTGCGTATTGCACTTTGCCAGAGAAACACGGGCTCTTGGACTTCCTTCTGCGCATTCCGAGCGAGCATATAAGCATTTGGAAGTTCAGAAAAAGCCCCAATCTGTACAGCATACGGCTTAGGTTGGATGGCTTTTCCATCCGGAGTGAAAAAAATCAAGGAAGCGGTCGGGGACTTCGGGGGTTCTTCAAACAGTTGCGTCACCTCCAGTCGGACGGCAGCGATCCCACGGGCGAGAATGCCCAACTCTGCAGCCGCCTTTTCTGAAAGGTCTATGATTCGTCCTGTTTTCAAGGGTCCCCTATCATTTATCCGCACGACTACCGATCGCCCCGAAACTTTATCTGTAACTCGAACGTACGTACCGAAAGGAAGCGTTCGATGCGCCCCTGTCAAGGCTTGCCTGTCATATCTCTCCCCCGAAGCTGTGCGCCTCCCATGAAAACTCGGTGCATAGTAAGAGGCCTCTCCCTCTTCGACATATCCCAGCTGAGCCCATCCTATTCCTATCCACCCGATGAGTCCCCCCCACTTTCTGAACAAGCTTATTCCTCTTTCACTTCGCATCTCTCAAATTTAAGAACTCGATGAGTGAAACTACCGCTTCGCTATCTTCTGTGAAATAGGGAACCGTTCTCCCTCTCTGACAAAGAGTATCTGAGTTCTCTACTGGATAAAAAGGATAGTGAGATAAACATCTCTGGGAGAGATACACAGCCTTCGTAGCTGAGGGCACAATCCGAGGCGAGTAAAACTGCTTACAAATAAAGCCTTCTTCAAAGAGACTCCCTTTTCCTATCCCGCTAAGCAGTCACGCACGCCTATCCAATGAAAGCGCTTGGCGATAAAGCTACTGTCCGTGAAAGAGGCATTGCTTGCAGGATTTCCTCCTGTGCCATGGAAATCGGAAAAGGCCACGCTCTGGTTGATGAAAACTTGGCCTCTAAAGTTGAAGCTTAGAGGTACTGCAGCTTCTACAAGCAGCCGAGCAGCTGATTCTTTGAAGCCAGCATCTGTGGTATAAACTGCACAGGAAAGCATACCCCTCTCCCGAGCGATTTGGTACAGAATCTCAAGGGCTACGTGTGCACTTTCTACGGGTATCAATAAAAGACGAGGACCGAAATGCTCTTCCCTCGTGACATGTTCATACGCTGTTTGAACTTCTGCTACGATGGGGGTGAGTGTACGGGCTTGGGCAAACTGAGGGTGCGCATAGACGGTAGCGGCGCGACGTACCTGAACAAAAGTAGACAATCGATGTACCCGTTCTGCGACCCCGTCATTCTGAAGAGCACCTAAAATAGCGGGAGCTGCCTTGGGATGGGAAGCCAGCTCTTCTATAGCCTTTTGCAAGGCTTGAGCTACCTCTTCATAAGAAAGAACCCCTTGAGGAGTGCGTACGCCCGATCGAGGGATATATACATTCTGGGGTGCGGTACACATCTGTCCACTGTAGAGGCTGGCAGAAAAAGCGAGATTCTTTGCAACGGATTCTATATCGTCTACACTTTCTAAAAGAACGCAGTTTACTCCTGCTTTCTCAAGAAACGTGACTTTATTAGGTAGAGCTTCAAGATACTGACCAAATTCCGTACCTCCTGTATAATCAATAATCCGAATGAGCGGATGTTCTGCTAATGATCGGGTCACGGGTTTCTCTAAGGTGTCCACTGCGAGCTGAACGATCGATACAGGCAAGCCATATTCCTGGAAAATCTCTTGCAGGACAGCTACCACTATCGCGATAGGATAGATGGCCCGAGGATGTGGTTTGACGATTACGGGACTACCTACGGCCAGGCTCGCGTACAGACCTGGCAGAACATTCCAAACGGGGAAGGTCGAAACGCCAATATGCAAAGAAATACCCTCTGGTTGAGGGATAAAGTACTTCTCTACTACGGCTTTAGCTCTACCCATCTCTCGCTCCCATCGAACGTGGGGCGGGATATGACTAAGCTCTTCATAAGCGACAGCGAGTGCTTCTACTGCTCGATCTGCTGCATGGGGACCCGAAGCTTGGAAAGCCATCATCCATGCCTGGCCTGTCGTATGCAAGGTAGCATGCCCTACTTCGAAAAACTTTCGAGAAAAGCGCTCTATCGACTCCATCAGGAGACCGAGTCGTTCGGACCAAGGTACCCATCGCCAGATGGATAGAGCTTCTTGAGCGGCTCCGATCCATTCACCTACGTCCGACTGGGGATAAGATATACCCAAGGGTTCCCTCGTGTAGGGGGAAATTTCATCGGATACCACCCAGCGCCTTCCTTTTTGAAGAAGGCGGTCAAAGGGACGATTGAGCTGCGCTTTGAATTCCGCTTCTCCTCGGGAAGCCTCCTCTTCTGAATAGGCCTTCACATCTTCGGGATAGGCGTACCAATACGTCCGGCGATGCCAGGCTTCCTTGGCTTCTTCTAATCGGGCTTTGTGTTTTTCCCACAGTGTGGCCCGCTGGGGGCTAATGTGGTAAAGGTCCATCCACGCAAAAGTAACCAGAAAAACCTTTCGTCCAGCCACTGTCACTCCTGTGAGATAGCCTCTTTCTTAGCTCTAACTTCGTTGCGATGGAGCAAAGTCGAGATATTGCTGCATGGCAGGATTGGCTCTACACACGTTTGCAGGCCTATGAAAGGATCGGCAGGAAAGCTCTCCATCCCACCTTGACGTACATGGAGAGGTGGGATGCTCTCTTGGGCCATCCGCATCGAGCTTATCCTATTATACACGTCGCTGGAACAAATGGAAAAGGGTCAACCTCAGCTTTTTTGGCCTCTATCTTACAGGCAGCAGGATACAAGGTGGGTTTACACATGTCTCCCCATCTCCATTTCTTTACTGAACGCATGCGAGTGAATGGGAAGGAGCCCCCTTCCCAGTGGGTGGATGATTTCCTTTCGTACTGGGAAAAGAAAATCGAGGAGCTCGACCTATCTTTTTTCGAAGCTACCGTGGGGATGAGCTTTGCTTTTTTTCGGGAGGCCCAGGTGGATGTCGCCGTGGTAGAGGTAGGTTTAGGGGGAAAGTGGGATGCCACCAATATCGTTATTCCTGAGCTCGCCCTTATCACTCCGATTGGATGGGACCACGTCGAGATTTTAGGCCCTACGCTGACAGATATCGCTTATCAAAAAGCGGGTATCATCAAGGAACAGCGTCCTGTCATCATCGCCCCTTCGCAGCCTGAGGAAGCGGTACACGTTTTCTCAGAAGTAGCCCTCGCCCGGCAAGCCCCTCTCTATGATGCCCAATCACACTATCCTATCGCCGTCCAAGGATGGCATTTTCTGCCAGGAGCTCTGAGACGGGAGTTTCTTTCCTCCCGAGAAAATCAGATTTGGCTCTCTCCTCTTACGGGAGATTATCAAGCTTCTAACCTTTCCACTGTACGCACTGCCGTAGAAGTACTCCGAGAGAAGGGATGGACTATCTCTGATAGAGCCATACAGACCGGCATAGCGCAGGTCCAGCTCCATACGGGCCTGCGAGGTAGAGCAGAGTGGCTCCGAGTGAAAGAAAAGTGGATCCTACTCGATGTAGCTCACAATCCACCAGCTTTCGCCGCTTTGAGAGAACTGCTCCGAGCCGCTCCTCTGTCCCTTCAAGGACTCCTATTGGGATTCTCTCAAGAGAAGGACATTCTCAGCTCTCTGAAAGCCTTAGGAGGATGGGAGGGCCCTGTGTTCTTCACCCAAGCAAACCTCCGTCGAGCCCTTCCCGCTGAAAAACTACGAGACATAGCTCTCGACCTGGGGTACAAGGGCGAAGCTTTTTCGACTGTAAGTGCAGCTCTTGAGGCTGCACTTGACCGCTGCGAGTCACTCTTGATAACGGGTAGTGTCTTTATCGTGAGCGAGGCTCTAAGCACACTGAGAGCATCTCCCTAAAAGAAGCACCTTTTCTACTTGGCCTGTCCATGGCTCAGCAATCTGCACAGCATGAGCAGGAAGGCAAGTCGCTTTGTGACACTTTTGACAAAAAAAGTGTGCGTGCGTAGGCCCATCTCCATCGCAGAGGACATAGAGCGGGTCTTGCCCAGGAAGATATACCCGATAAATAAGGCCGCTCCGCTGGAGAGCGATAAGATTGCGATACACAGTAACACGGTCCAGTTCTGTGAGTCTTAGGAGCTCAGCATGCGTCTTGGGCCCTTCTGCCAAAGCTTGAAGGATACATCGACGAGGCTCTGTGCACCGCAGTCCTTTTCCGTGTAATGTATCTCGTAAAGAGGATTTCATAGAGAGCGCACAGGTAAAAATACGTCTATGTCTGAGCTACCTCGCTCTAACCCAAAGTTTTTATCCGTGGGATTGAGATAATGTCGAAGAAGGATGCGTACAGTCCCCGAAGAGAACGCCACGGGACCCTGCATCCATCTACCTCGGCCCCCTACTGGCCGTCCTAAATCATCAGCATCGGTAGGTTCTATAAGAGCTAATGAATCCGGTACAGGAAGAAGGAAAAGGCGATGCGTGTTTTTCTGCTGCTCAAATATCACGGCCGTGAGGTCTTCTACCGGATTCCCGCTTTCATTTAGCACACGTACGACGTATGAATAGACCGACCCCGCAGCGGGACGAAGGGTATCTACAGTCGGCAAACGGCCTCCAGGGCCATCTGGATCCTTATATCGTCCTTTCACGGTATCCTGGCCCTGTACAAGGTAAATCTCAACTGTGGTGACCCTGCCGTGACCTATGTCTGATGCCCCATCTTTTTTCTCTTTCTTACACCCCCAAAGAAGAGAAGCAAGCAACAAAGCCTTCCCTGCGGTTTGTACCGATTTCATGTTACGAAGTTACAACTATGCAGCGAAAAAGAGAGCGTCTAATAGCTCTATCCGAGCTTCAAAGGTTATGGAGGTGGAGGAGAGAGCTACTCTCCTAAGATAATTGGCAGTCCCTCCTTGGCGCTCCCAATAACTACTATCTTGGTATTTTGAGAAGCCGCTAAAGCTTGGGTCGCCTCAATTCCTTTCCATCTCAAAAGGTACGGATTGAGACCTGAGCTCACGATGTCCTGAAACTGTTTGATACCCAGTGCTTCGATGCGCTTTCTCTCCGCTTCTTTCTGCTCTTTTTGAATGCGAAACTCATACTCCATCGCTTCTTGCTCCTGCCTTAGTTTCCTTTCAATCGCCTCAGCGATACTTTGAGGGAGCTTTACGGAGCGGATGAGTACGGCATCCAGGTGAATATGTTTTGTACGAAGTAAAGAGTCGGTCTCGTGATAAATTTCTTCTTGTATTTGCTCCCGCTTCGTTGAGTAAAGCTCTTCAGGAAAGTACTTACCGATAACTTTTCGAGTAGAGGCCCGTATCTGAGGGAGTACGATCTTTTCCACAAAATCAGCTCCTATCTCTCGATGCAAAACGGGGAGCTCTCCTGGAACGGGGGCATATCGAACGGAAATATCAATATGTATGCTTAGCCCATTGCGGGCCAGTACATCCATGCTTTCCTCTTTCTCTTGCAGCCGAACGTCGTACTCTACAAGTGTATTCCAGGGGGCTATCAGGTGAAAACCTTCTTCATAAGTGCGACGGGTATCCACTCCTCCTCCAAAAGGCCGAAATAAAACCCCCAAATGACCCGCAGGGATAGTCTGGCAAGAAGAAAAGAAAAGAGGAACAAGCAGCACAAGGGCACCGAGGAAAAAAAATAGTTTAGCTTTCATTGTTATTTTCTTTTATAGACAGGGACGCTGGAGCAGGCTTCTCCATAAAAAACCAAGTGGGCGACAGGCATCACCCGACGAAAAAATTCGGTCATGACCATAGGAGAGATGGATGTGCAGCCTTTTAGGAGTATCTTTTTGTCTCGGTAAGAATCCCAATCCACGTGCTCTAACAAGTGGAGCCGATAGAGATCCCGTATCTCCTCAGGAGAAACCACAGCATAATAGGTGGCATGCGGGGAGAGATACATGCCTACCAGTAAAAAAGCCCATGGCGGGATAATCGCGTCTGTACTCAGATAGATGGGTACCAGAGCTCCAGCATAGGCTTCCCAGGTGTGGGACTTTAGAGCCTTACGGAATGGCTGCTCACGGAGTATGAGCCCCTCCTCAAGAAACTGCGCCAGGTCCAGAGGACGAACAGGGGGTACTGAGAGAAGCTTCTCTAAATCGATAGTAAGCAACTCCGCCGCCTCGACCCGGTTGACGGGAGTGGCCATGGGGCGGACAGTCGGATTCGAACCGACGACCTTCTGAGCCACAGTCAGACGCTCTAACCAACTGAGCTATGCCCGCCGTGAGCAGCAAAGGTACAGATTTTCTGTGTACATGCCACCCTATACAGGAGGTAAGAGGTGGACAGCCCGTACCCAAGGAAGGTGGCGTATATAGGCAAGGCTGGCTTCTCGTAGCGGTTCATCCAATTCATAAACTTGGAGAGCCATATCGTCTTTAGCTCTCCGACTTACGGTGAGGGTCGCTATGTTGACGCCATCATAGGTGAGTATAGCTGCTAAGAAAGCGACGGCTCCTCGTACGTCTTGCGCCCGTACAATGAGAGTCGGAAGCTGTCCCGTAAAGTTGGTATGCAGCTCATCTATGCTACTGATAAGGATAAGTCCTCCTCCTCTTGAGATACCTTCTATAGTAAGCTCTTGATCCCCTCTTTTTACGTAAATAACCAATGTATTGGGATGATTTTTAGCAGAACTGATTACGGGTTCAAATGCATAATGAAGACCTGTGCTTTCTGCGATGGATATCGCATCCCGGATGCGCTCATCGTCCACTGCGAAACCCATCAGTCCTGCGATAACGGCTTTATCGCTTCCATGGCCTTTGTATGTCATCGCAAAGGAGTTGTAGAATAAGATACGGGCCTCTTCCGGAGGTCCTCCCAACAGAAAGTGAGCAACACGACCGATGCGGACGACTCCGGCCGTATGAGAGCTACTGGGGCCGATCATAATAGGCCCCAGCATATCGAATATACCACTGGGTTCCTGGCTCATCGAAAGCGAGAGGAGTTCGAGGTTTCAGAAAGCCAGATGAGACTCAGCTGTCCCATTATGCCTTCGATTCGGTCTCGAGCGGGACCTTGTATTCCTTCTAACTGAGCGGTCTGAGGGCGCCGCCGTAGATACAAGAAGCTCAATTCTCCCCATGGACGAAAGCGCCAACTAACCCCCCCTCCCCACCCCACTCCTATAGCCGCAATAGAAGCAGAACTGCCGGGAATGACTCGCCCTTCTAAGGTACGAGACGTAGCATTAAGCTGGAAAAAGGAAACTTCCGCCAGCGGTGATACAGCCCGCCGTAAAGGGCGAACTCGGAGCCCCACTGAGATGGCGGTCCATTTTGTTTGGCTGGATTTTCGTATGCGTCGATCTTGACTGATAAAACGGCCCCCTTCCCAGTAAATCCCAGGCTGAACACGCTTCTCGGTCAGGAATCGGACCCCTACCCCCCCAAACCCGTAAAAACGATTCCACCGCTCAGAGGCCGCCACCAAATCATTGTAACTGGTATGCCCTCCCCACCCTCCCCATATACCCACCTGATTCCATATCCCCATACACAGGACCTGTATCATACAACAAAGGTAAAAGAGAACAGATATCTTAGCTTTTCATCAAGAGAGACGTGATCTTGCTTGCGGCGAAACGAATGCGATGTAGCCGTTTTTGTTCCTTTCGCAGAGCTAAAAGGCGAGAAAGGTCTCCCTCCTGCGCAGCTTCCTGCTGTTCTCCCTGGAGATGTTCTTCATAGCGAATGAGACAATCCAAAAAGCCTTTCCAAGCTTCCTCTACTTCGACCCAACGCATTTCCTCAAATATACGCTTTCTACAGTGCCTTTTTCTCTGGTAGTCTGGCTATCGCCTTCCCTTATTCAACTTAGATTGAATACAATCAGTGGTCGTTTTTTCCTTGCGCATCTTCTACCTTTGCGCCATGCGTTGGCTTTCAGCCCTCTCCCTTGTGTGGGTTTTTGGACAAGGATATACCCCTCGAGAACGGCTTGTGGACATGCTACATCTCCGTCTCCAGGTACGCTTTGCACCGGAGAAAGGCACCGTGTATGGATGGGTGGTCCATACTTTCGAGCCTCTGAGGGAAGGAGTCGATAGCTTGGTATTAGATGCGGTACGGTTAGAGGTGGAGGAGGTTCGATTTCATGACCAGCCTATCCCTTTTCGGAATACGGGAGAACAGCTTATTATACGCTTTCCCGCTCCTTTACCCGTTGGGAAGAAAGATTCTCTCTCGATCCGCTACATGGCCACACCTCGGAAAGGGCTTTACTTCATCGGATGGAAGGATCGAACGGGTCGAGCCCGCAAGCAAATATGGACACAAGGCCAAGCTACAGACCATCGGTATTGGATTCCAGCCTATGATGATCCGAATGATAAGCTTATAACCGAAACCCTTATTACATTCGATAGCCGATACCAGGTCCTTTCTAACGGCACGCTATTAGATACCCTTCGAAATCCAGATGGTACGCTAACCTGGCATTATCGCATGCAGAAACCTCACAGCCTATACCTACTTATGCTGGCTATCGGCGAGTACGGTATAGAGCGCAGAACAACCAGTCGAGGTCTACCGCTCCTCCTTTACTATTATCCAGACAGCCGAGATTGCTGTTTAGAGCCTACCTACCGCTATTCAGTCGAGATGGTGGAAAAGCTGGAGGCTGAACTGGAAGTCCCCTTTCCCTGGGAGAAATACGCTCAAGTTCCTGTAGCTGACTACATCTATGGTGCGATGGAGAATACAACTGCGACTGTCTTTGGTGACTTTTTCCACGTAGATGAAAGAGCCTACTTAGACCGAAGCTACGTAGAAGTTAATGCCCATGAACTTACCCACCAGTGGTTCGGAGACTATGTCACGGCCCGGTCCTTTGCCCATCTCTGGCTGCAGGAAAGCTTCGCTACCCATTATGCGCGCTTCATCGTAGGCCAGCTGCAAGGAGAAGATGCATACGCCTGGGGACGTCGCACGGAACATACGCTTGCCCTCTCTGCCAGCCAAAAAGACCTCCTTCCCATCGTCCATCCCAACCCCGGATACAGCCGCATCTATCAGAAAGGTTCCGCAGTGCTCGATATGATGCGCTACACTTTCGGCAACGAAACTTATCGTAAGGTCATCACCCACTATCTCAAGACCCATCCTTACGGAACTGTGGAAACAAACGATCTCTATCAAGCATTTCAGGATGCAGCGGGCCTCAGCCCAGACTGGTTCTTCCAGCAGTGGCTCTATCGAGGAGGAGAACCCCATTACAAAGTCCAGTACCACTCTATTGAGAAAGCAGGGAAAAACTATACCCAGCTTATCGTGGAGCAGATACAAGATTCTTCTATCGGTCTCTTCAAGATGCCCATTTCCGTCGCCGTCCATTATGTAGACGGAACCAGAGATACCTTACGGGCTTGGGTAGATGAGCAAAAAGAAGTTATAGAAATACCCAACATAGGGAAGAAAAACATTTCATTTGTCTTATTTGATCCAGGAGGATGGATCCTTAAGCAGCTCACTTTTGAAAAGAAAGTGGAGGAGCTATTCGCTCAGTTGGAGAAAGCGCCCGCTCTTTTAGACCGTTATGATGCATTAGTGGCTCTTCGGAAGGTTCCCGTAGGGGTCAAACGAGAAGCGCTTCTCGCTGCATATCGCCGGGAACAATTTGGGGCCCTTCGGGCAGAAGTAGTCTCTCAGTTGGCAAATGATCCCAATAGCCTCAGTTTCCTGAGAGAAGCGCTTCGCGATCCCCATCCTCAGGTGCGCTTTGCGGTTATTGCCCACCTCAACCCCTTGCCTACCACCCTAAGGGCAGAGTTAGAATCTCTTTTGCGAGACTCTTCTTATGTGATACAGGCTTTGGCTTTAGAAAGGCTGAGCGAGGCTTTTCCTCGCAGGGTACCTGACTATCTGCGCCAGACGGCTGCTACCCTCGGCCGAGTTGGACATAATGTTCGCATCAAGCATTTAGAGATAGCTGCTCTGTACGGTGACAAAGCTGCTTTAGAGAAGTTGGTGGACTATGCCAGTCCCTCATTTGAGTTTCGGACTCGGCAAAATGCCCTTCGGAGTCTAAAAGCACTGAATCAGCTTCCCCCTTCTCTGCTGCCACATCTTTTTGAGGCACTAACCAGCCCCAACACTCGTCTGGCTGCAGTGGCGAGGGAAGGAGTAGAGTACTGGATGCAACAGATTCGGTATCGGCAAGCCCTATTAGACTATTATCAAAAGCAGGTTTGGAGTCCAGCGGAGAAAGCCATCCTTGCCCCCATTTTTGAGTACAAAGCCCCCACTTTTTATCAGCGGAGCTCATGAGCCGCTGGATAGTGCGCGTATATGCACTCTGTCCAGGCCCTTGTAATACTTGGCTAACTGTAGAAGAGTACTTTCAAGGTGGGTGGATACATAAGTTTCCTGGAGGAGGGGTGGAAGCGTCAGAGGGATTGTTAGAAGCACTCCAGCGGGAGCTATGGGAAGAGCTGCGGGTCGAAATACAAGAGGCAAAACACTTTTACACCACCCATTTTTATCAACGCTCTTACTATCACACAGATGCACGCCTCTTAGCCGTTTACTATCAGGTACAGGTATCGGGGACTTTGACTCCCATGAATCCTCGACTTCGACTAAAGTGGCTCCCGCCTGACTTTATGCAGCTTACCTTCCCGATCGATCGCTTCGTTTCTGGTCTTCTTTTGAGGGGGGAGAGCTCAGTAGACGGCGAGCCCTTACGTACCTATTTCGCCAATGCGGGTCGTCCAGGCTATCCTCTCGCACCCCTCCCCGAGTAGAGGCATGGATGAAGCGAACTTCTCCAGCGGATATTTCTGTAACGATTCCTACATGGGTAATCTTGCGTGATTTAGGCTCTCGAAAAAATACCAGATCGCCCGGATGCAGCTGGCTTTTTGGAACTGCTTTTCCCATCTCAGCCAAGGCATCCGCAGTCCGGGGGAGTCGCATCTGGGCTACTTCCCAGTAGACTCGGCAGACTAAACCAGAACAGTCCATCCCCTGCTGATCCATGCCGCCCCATCGGTAAGGAACCCCCGTGTACCTTTTTGCCACTTGAACGATACGGGCACTGGGGGAAAGTTTGGCAGAACGGGATGAAGCTTGAGGGGCACACCCCACAACAAAGACTACCACGCTCCCTATTAGCCAGCGCATAAGCAAAGCTCTCTCTTTTCCGAGAAGAAATGGGTGTGTGGAAAACTACTGTTCTTTTTTAGAGGGGGTGGGGAAACCCGAAATGCCAAAGCGATTCGCTTGATTGCAGTGATTCATGGCCCGCTCGATATCATTCCTACCCCAAATCAATATGCAGTCTACCGCACGCGGGAGAAGTTCGAGAAAAAGACGCTCCTGCTCAGGGGTAAAAGGAGATAAAACGTACTCTACCTGTTTCCCTCGGGGAAAGTCCTTCCCGATCCCGATACGCAGCCGGGGAAAAGAAGGAGTTTCTAAGCAATCTATAATATGAGATAAGCCATTGTGCCCCCCGGCGGATCCTTTAGGGGTAAGCCGCATACTCCCCACGGGCAGCTGGATCTCATCCAATACCACTAAAATCTCCTCTGTAGAGAGAGAGAGACGTTGCTTCCAATAAGCCACCGCCTCCCCGGAAAGATTCATATAGGTAGTTGGCTGAAAGAGATACCATTGAACCCCCGCCCAGGATACATGAGTAGTCAAAACGTACTTCTGGGCAGAAAAAGAAGGAGCTTGTAAACGAGACGCCAATGCCTCTACGACTCGAAATCCTACATTGTGTCGAGTATGACGATAGAGCTCTCCGGGATTTCCAAGTCCAAAGATGGCCCGCTTTTTCATTCATTTGACCCGAAGTCTCTGGCCTGGACGGAGAATGCTACGGGTAGATAAGCCGTTGAGCGCACATAAATAGCGAACTGTGAGTCCATATTTGAGCGCGATGGAATACAAAGATTCTCCCCTTCGAACGATATGATACACTGCAGCACTAAGGGTACTAAGATGGGAGAAGGTCTCTGGAGTGATATACAGTTCTCTCTCGATCAGCTGTCCATTTGGGAAATCGATCAACGCGCTCACGTCGATAGGCTCTCCCATGAAGCGGATCTCAAAGTGAAGATGAGGACCTGTGCTTCGACCCGTACTCCCTCCTAGACCGATGGGGTCCCCTGCTTTTACTACTTGCTCGGGGGAAACTAAGACCCGAGAAAAGTGACCATATACCGTCTCGAGACCATTTGGATGAGCTATTACACAAAAATAGCCATATCCTCCAGGATCATACCCAGCTAATCGTACTTCTCCATCCATCGCCGCTACGACCGTATCCCCCACACGCAAGTCGACATCTAACCCGAAATGGAACTGCCACCCTCTCCGAAAACCAAATCCAGAGTTGAGAGCGCCTTTGATAGGAACGATAAAATAAAATCCTTCTTCTGGCTTTTCTAAAAAGATACGTACAGGGGCTACCAGTGGCCGAATATCTTTTGGGCGACATGCTCCTACCCACTGACGATCCCACCACACCTTGGGAAGCTGCTCAGAAAGCCGTTCCAACCCTGCATAAGCTGCTCGATAAGAGGTAAGAGCCGCCTTCGTGGTATCTGTAGCCCATAGTCCGCTCACCAGCACAGAGAGTAGCCAGAAACTGCTCTGCATAGAACAAATGTACAAAACTTTCAAGAATCGGGGACGAGATGTGGAAAACTCCTCTATGTACCCGCTGGAGATATACCATTTGGGAATCGCTAATCCCTTCATGTATCAGGGAGACAGGGTTTGGGGAGAGAAGCTATAGAGAAAAGCAATGAGGGTTTCTCCAACAGCCTGAAGGGTAGCGCGATCGATCACAGAGATGTCGTCTCGCGTAGTGTGCCATTCCGGAAAAAACCCTTTCCCCATCGGGTCTCGCTGGATGATATTCACCATGGGGATACCCCCTTTACTGGATAGGTAATAGGGGTCATCTGTGATGGGTTCTCCAGATAAAGGGATGAATATCCTTTCATAGCCCAGGAGCCGAGCTACCTGCCAGATATGATTTAGTAGGTTGGGAGCGTATTCTCGGCTATAGGCTTCTTGTGGAAATACAGCCTGTCGCCCGCCCACCATGTCCAGGTGTATCCCCCAAGCATAAGAGGAGGGGGGAAAGGGCTCAGGATGTGCCAACCAGTACTGAGAGCCGAGACAATAGGAATCCTCCACTCCTTCCCGGCCTAAATCTTCCGCGTCCCAAAAAATAATATCGACTGCGTATGGGAGAGCATTCTGAGAGAGATGTCTTGCCACCTCCAACAAAACGGCCACTCCACTCGCTCCATCATTTGCGCCTGGCACAGGGGCGTTCCCCTGGGTAGGGTCTCGATCGGCCCAAGGGCGAGAGTCCCAGTGCGCCGAGAGGAGAACGCGAGGTCTCATGCTATCTGCCCCAAATGCCGCGATGATATTTCGAATCGGTGTCCCTCGAAAAGTGCCTCTCTGCTGAGTAACGCGTGCCCCTCTTCTTTGCAACTCAGCCACCAACCATTCTGCACAAGCTGCATGAGCAGAAGTCCCCGGGATACGAGGGCCGAAGTGAAGCTGAGTTTCTATCCACTTATACGCACTATCGGCAGAAAAGGCAGGACGTTCTGTTCGGAGGAGAATGGGAGGAGGTGAAGACGAAGAGGGCGGAGGAGGTGGACTTTGGCAGCTCCACCCCATCCAAAGAATAGGAATCCAAGCCCACCACCTCATGGGTGCATTTCCCATAGGGTTTCATCTGGAAAGTCCAGTACCTTCACTCCGATCCGATCGAGCTCGTCTCGTAGGAGATCTGCTAATGCGTAGTTCTTGTTGGAACGGGCTTCCCGCCGGAGATTGAGCAAAAGCTGGATCGCTCGCTCCCACTGTTGCCACTTTACATGGGCATCTGGTTGCAACCCTAATATGTCAAGCAAAACTTCTTTCCACGTCTTCTGCAGGCTATCGAGGTCTTCTTGAGTCAGAAAGAGCTCCTGGCGCCGTAGCTTGAGAATATCTTCGGTTTGCTCGAAAAACAATGCCAATGCGGCCGCCGTATTGAGGTCATCGTCTAACGCCGCGAAGACCTTTTCTCGCCATGCTTTTACGGGAAAGGAAGAATACACATGGGGGCGGACTTCCATAAGACGACGATACGCCGTCATCAAGCGAAGGTAGCCTCTGTAAGCCGCGAGAAGGGCGCTCTCTGAGAAATCAAGCGTACTGCGGTAATGCGCCTGAAGGATAAGGAAACGAAGGGCCATGGGGGGATAGCCTCGCGAGAGTTGCGGATGAGTTCCTGTGAATATCTCCTCCACTGTAATAAAGTTTCCCAACGATTTACTCATTTTTTGCCCTTCTATCGTAACTAAGTTATTGTGGACCCAGTATCGAGCTTGGTGGCATGCTTCTTCTCCATAGCAGGCCTGTGCCTGGGTAATCTCAGCTTCGTGATGGGGAAAAATAAGGTCGAGCCCCCCTCCATGGATATCAAAGGGCACACCTAAGTAATGGATACTCATCGCAGAACATTCAATGTGCCAGCCAGGGTATCCTCTCCCCCATGGAGAGTCCCACTGCATAAGATGAGAAGGCTCTGCCCGTTTCCACAAGGCAAAGTCCCAGGGATTTCGTTTTTCAGATTGCCCTTCTAAGTCTCGAGAACCTGCGATGAGCTCTTCGACGCTGCGTCCAGACAAAATACCATAGGGATAAGCCTTTCGGTAGGCTTCGACGTCCAAATACACAGAGCCGTTGACTTCATACGCATACCCCCGTTCCAGGATCCGCTGTATCATCGCGATCTGTTGGGCGATATGTCCTGTTGCGGTGGGCTCTATTGAGGGGCGCAAAACACCTAATGCATCCATCGCCTTATGATAGAGAGCCGTATACCGTTGGGCTATCTCTATGGGTTCTACTTTCTCCAACCGAGCCTTTTTGAGGATTTTGTCTTCCCCTTCATCGGCATCCCCCTCCAAATGCCCTACGTCGGTGATATTACGCACGTATCGAACTCGATACCCCAGGTACTGGAGGTACCGGAACAATACATCAAATGTTACAGCTGCGCGCGCATGGCCCAGATGGGGATCCCCATATACAGTAGGTCCGCACACATACATCCCTACATATGGAGGATGAAGGGGCTTAAAATGTTCCTTCTGTCGGGTCAGGGTGTTGTAGAGCTGGAGTCCCACGCCACAAAGATAGCGGGGAGTCTTCTTGACGGGGAGCTTTACCTTTGTAAAAAAATGCGGATTGGAAGCACCTACTGGCCACAGGCTCCCGTTCCTCCCCTTTTCTTAGCTCCGATGGAAGAGGTCAGTGATGCTGCTTTTCGCCGTCTTTGTAGAGAAATGGGGGCGGATGCGGTAGTGACCGAGTTTATCTCAAGCGAAGCTCTCATCCGTCAGATAGAAAAAAGCTGGCAGAAAGCCCAGATTTGGGACGAGGAGAAACCTATCGGTATCCAGATTTTTGGGGGTGAGTTAGAAAGCATGACGAAGGCAGCTCGACTTATCGAAAAGGTCCAACCTGACTGGTTAGATATCAACTACGGCTGCCCTGTAAGCAAAATCGTATGCAAAGGAGCGGGAGCCGGTATCCTCCGAGACATAGACAAGATGGAGGTTCTAACCCGTGCCATCGTGCAAAGTACCTCCTTACCAGTAACCGTCAAGACTCGATTAGGGTGGGACTCGCAAAGCATCCGCATCATAGAAGTAGCTCATCGACTCCAGGAATCGGGAATACAGGTATTGGCTGTCCATGCCCGCACCAAAGCCGACGGATATACCGGCTCTGCTCGATGGGAATGGATAGGTCGCCTCAAGGCAATTCCCACTCTCCACATCCCCATCATAGGAAACGGTGACATAGACACACCCGAGAAAGCCTGGCAACTGTACCATGCCTACAAACCCGATGCACTCATGATCGGCAGAGCTGCAATCGGCTATCCTTGGATTTTTCGACAGATTAAAGAGTATTTCCAGACGGGACAAGTGCCGCCCCCTCCTTCTTTAGAAGAACGAGTGGAAACTCTCCGAAAACATCTTCAATATGCCCTTCGTCTCCTCCCATACCCCCCCCAAAAGATCGTGCTCGAACTGAGAAAACACTACAGCGGATACTTCAAGGGTCTACCCCATGCCAAAAACCTGCGACTTAATCTCATGCAAGCTCAGGAGCCCACAGAGCTCTTAAGAGCGTTAGATACCCTCTTGCGACGATCTACAGCTTATTCTCTCTCCTAACTTGGACTCTGTGAAAAAGTGGTATATCCCAGTCGTCCTCGCCCTTACCACCTTTGTACATTACTTGGACAGGAATACACTTGCTTTAGCGCTACCTCAGATCGCCCATGAACAGAACTGGACAAATGCAGAGCTTGGCTTGTACGGAGAGTATCTCTTGGGTTCTTTTTACGTTTCATTTGGTTTATTTCAGATATTCCTTAGTAAATATGCAGAAAGATGGAGCATAAAATCAAGCTTACTATTGTCCATAATCTTTTTCTCACTCACAACTTTCTTATTTTATCCATATGGATACTCATTGGCGGCGTTGGTGGGTCTTCGCTTTTTGCTGGGAGCTGGAGAGAGTCTTCATATGCCTATGAATAGTGCCATTATAGCCCACACTTTTCCTCCTCACGCCAGAGGAAGGGCAAACTCTATATATGTGGCTGGGATTCTCCTGGCTCTAATGCTAAGTCCTGTTTTACTGATACCTTTGATAGAGAAAATCGGATGGCGACTTACGTTTGCGGTCCTCGGGGCAGGCGGTCTTTTTCTCTGTATGCCGCTGGTAATCCGATATATTCCTTCTATCCCTTCTCCTAAGAAGAGGGGGCCCTCTACGCTATCCCCTCTGCGCGAAGGACGCCTCAGGTGGTATCTCTTAGCGGGCAGTGCGAACGCTTTTTGTATATTTGGCATGCTAAATTGGCTTCCCAGTTACCTACACCGCTCGCGAGGTATCCCTTTCGATGAGCTTTCCCTGCCCCTACTGTGCATATTTGGAGCAGGCATCGTGGGCTTGATGCTCTGGGCATGGATAGGCGACCGAAGAAAAAATCGTTTGGCTCTGGCACGGGGTGGCCTTTTGCTTTCGGGAGTATGTGTGTTGCTGACCGAAATGCCTGTGTCCGATATCTTGATTATGGGTCTCTTAACAGCTGGAGTTTTCTTTCAGAGTACTTATAATGCTCAAGAGTTTGCCACCCTGCAGAGCTTTTATCCATCTTCCCAAGTAGGAGCCGTAACTGGGCTTTACAATGGCCTGACTGTTTTGGTCGGAGGGGTTGGAGGCTCGTTTATACCTGGTGCATTCGTAGCAGCAACAGGCAGCTTTCAAGCAGGCTTAATGAGTATCGCTTTTGGTGCCTTTCTGGTTGCATTGGCTCTCCATGTTCTGCTGCGACGATTGAGTCGTGAGCCGAAAGAGCAGTTCTCACGCAAGGCACCCTTACAGGGCTGAATCCTCCTCCCATCTGAAGCTTGGTCCTCTACTTGCGATTCTTTCTTTTAGACAGAGAAAGTTATTTTTGAAAAGGTGTTAGCACTGATTTTCTGGGGACAGGCGATAGTGGCAGGCCTTACGAGGAAGGAACAGGCTCTGTGGAAAAAGCTCGCCTCAGATTGCCATAAGGGGGATAGCCTCTTGCTGTCCTGGGGGTACTGGGGAGCGAGTCAAATGCAAACAGGACCTCGTTTCCGCCTTCAAGCCCTTCGATGGGAGGGGGACAGTGGGGCGCAAAAGGCAATGAAGGGGGTTCCTCTCCATAAATGGCATGGGAAAATCCTCACCCCTTCTTTGTTGGTGGACTTACCCAGGAACATCCAACGCACTCTCGCTCAGAAAGGGTATCTCTCTTGCACGGTAGGTTGGGCTCGACTCTACTGCACAGAATCGGGTTTGTGTGAGGGGAGTCTTTGGATTCGAGCTGGACCTCAAGTGTACCTAGACACCCTCTTGCTAAGAGGGAAATGGCCCGCTCCCCGTAGTGCTTTTTATCATTTTTCTGGCTTATACCCACACCAGCCCCTCAACTTCGAGAAGTGGGAGGCCCTTCCTAAGCGTCTAAGGAGTAATCCCTATGCTACGCTTGTCGATACGCCTCGTCTTTGGCTCTTCCCAGGGTTAGCCTGGATTGAGCTCACTTTGAAACCCAAAAATACCAACCGCCTGGATGGGGCTCTTTCTTTGCTCCCCAGTGGAAGTGGCCCTTCACCCCGACCCCAGCTAATAGGCAACATAGATGTCAACCTGGTAAGTCCCCTCCGCTTAGGAGAGCACTTAGAGATACACTTTGCCCAGCTTCCCAACAATTCCCAGCGGCTTCTTCTCACTGCTGCCCTTCCCTATCTCTTCAAAGGGACAATAGAGGCAAAAGGTAAATTTCTTTTGTGGAGGCAAGATACCAGCTTTCTCACGCGAGAGAGCAGTATAGAGCTTCGGTACCGACTCTCTCCAGTTTGGACCCTGCGAGGAGGACTGTTATCAATGGCCTCCCGATTGTTGAGCACAGCGTCTTATCGAGATCGGGTATGGCCTCCCCCCCCCGTCGTAGATTTCCAGCGGCAAGGCCTCCTCTTAGGGTGGCAGTATGAAACGACTCATAATCGCATCGCTCCGCAAACAGGATGGATAGTAAGTCTTACAGGCATACAAGGACGAAGAGGATACCTCAGAAATCCCAATCTCCCCAATTTGGCATATGACCGACTTCCCTCTGTGGGTCGCTATCAAGAAATACACCTACTCGCAGAAAAATACACGCCTATCGGAAACTTGCTCATCCTGCGTGTCGGAGCTCGAGGGTATCGCTATTGGAGCAAAGGGTTCTTTGAAAATGAACTGTACCGCTTAGGAGGGGAAAATTCACTACGGGGCTTTCCGGAAAATACTTTTCCCGTGACGGGATATCTCCAGGGACTGGCGGAACTTCGCTTGCGTACGGAAGAAGATGGTTTCCTGAGTGCTTTCGGAGAGCACACGCAAGCCTTGATTTTTGGTCAAGGAGTCAAGCCTATTTACGGCACGGGGATAGCATTACAGACCCGGCTCGCTCCGGGCGTATTTCGAGTGAGCTTTTCTATTGGACAGCTGGCTGGTACTCCCTGGGATCTTCGAAAAGTGCTGGTCAGCTTATCCTGGATATCCGAATTTTAATTTCTTCTTACCTTAGGGGGGTGCTCAGTTTATACAGCCTGAAGTTTGCCTATCAGCTGATTAGCCGGATGGACCCCTCAGAGGTTCGCTACTTCAAGCGTTTTTCAGGCTTCCATGGGGGAGAAAAGTTTTATATGGAGCTCTTTGATCGTTTACAGCAGCTGCGCCGCCGCCGTATCTCGCCTAAGCAGGTGCGACCGATCCTTCAGCAGGAGGAGCCCAAACTAGAGCAGCTGGTCAAGCACTTGAACGAACGCTTGCTGGAAGCCCTCACTTTTTACTATGAAACTAACTCTCCTGAGCATCGTCTCGCCAAAAGCCTGCGTAGAGCAGAGCTCCTCCAATACAAAGGGCTGCTCCCCCTCCTTCCCAAAATCCTCCTCCAACTCTACCAGCAGGCTCTCCAAGAGGAGAAACTCTCTCTCGCTCTCCAGGCGATAGATATGCTGAAACAGCTCTGGGGAATGAATCTCATCCGGGGGCGAGGCCTAAAAGCAGAAGATTTATTTCGATACACCGAGAGGGTCCTCAGCTACCTCAACTATGCGCATAAAGCCTGGTATGCTGCTGCTCTGTACGCTGAAATAATTTTAGAAGAAGGAGAAAGCCAACCCAAGGAAAAGCTCCTGGTCATCGACCAGTTTGTTTCTCGGTTAGGCCTTCAGCCTCCAGAGCCTTCAGATCCCCTCACCCTCCACTTTTACTACGACACTGGCCAAGCCCTTCGAGCTCGACTGTATGGGGATAACGAAAAGTACTTAGAGCTTACCCACCTCCTGGTTTATAAAATGGAACAGAAGCCTAAAAAGTTAAAGTTTCTACAAGCAAAATATCTATTAGCATTGAATAATCTTTTAGCAGGGCTTACAGAGAAAAGGGCTTATCAAGAGGCTTGGTCTATCATAGAAAAAGTAAAAAAGATAAATCCAGCCAGTCGATACCTCGCCCTTCAAAAGGAACGCCTGCTCATCTTTAACGAACTCAATTTATCCTTTATGGAAGGAAAAAGCGATGCCATCGCTGCTCGATATCCTGAATACCTTGATCGATTAGAAAAGACTTACCTACGCTCTTCTCCAACGTATGCAATGAACAGCTATTATCTCTTAGCATTTAATCTCTATGCAGCTCAGAAGACTGAGGAAACGTTACATGTTCTCGGAAAAGTCGAACAAGGTGCCATAGAGATCAAGCGCAAAGACCTTCTTCTCGCTGCTCTCATCATCCGCCTTCTCACAGCTGTTCAGAGCCAACGCCCCGCCCTCATTCGCCAGACTCTTTGGTATAGCTATCGGAAGGTCTTGCGGCTCCGCCCTACTACGCCCATGGAAAAAGCATTTGTGGAGTATCTCCGTCGTGCCTTGCGAGGTGAATTTCCCACCGTGGAGACCGCGTTAGATGCCTTTGCAAACTATATCCAACGGGCTCGGCAGGAAGGCGATCTCGCTGTAAAACGGTTTTGGGAAGTATTCTTCCCCACGGAATGGTTAGAGAAAAAACTCCAGGCCTATCGAGTGCATGGCTCCCATCTTGAAACTCCAAAAAGTTACCGACCTCGCAAGTGAAGGTTTTGGTGTCATTCGCGCAGAAGGTCATCCTGCCATTCTTGTTCCCTTTACGGTAGAAGACGAGATCGTAGATATCGCGCTCATCCGTCGCAAGCGGCAGGTATGGTATGCAGAGGCCCTGAAGTGGCACCAGGAATCTCCCCATCGAGTGTCCCCTTCGTGCGGAGACTTTGGTATGTGTGGAGGATGTCGCTGGCAGATGATGGACTATTTCCACCAGCTCTACCATAAAAGACGCTTTGTCGAGCAGAACTTGCACCACATTGCGAAGCTCTCTGTCCCTGTCCCTGCTGTCAAACCCTCTCCCCATATATGGCACTACCGCAACAAAGCAGAATATACTTTCGGTAGCGATCCCGAGAAAGGAATCCAGCTGGGCTTTCATCCCCGAGGTGACTTTGCCACCGTAATCGGTATAACTCAGTGTCAGTTAGTTCCCCCCGTTTTTGAGCAGATACGAAAAGCCGTGATGGACCAGGCACGCGCCTTATCCCTTCCTCCTTATGACCCCAAAAGACATACAGGCCTTCTCCGACAGCTTATCGTAAGAGGAACGTCTGAGCAGCTTGTCGTTCTTCTAAGTTTGGCTGAAGACCGACCCGAAATCGCTGAGAGCCTTCTCGCCCCTCTCTGGGAAACAATCCCTTCCCTGAAGGGTACGGGCTATTTTTTCAACCCCAAGCGCAATGAGAGCATGCACGATCTCTTCCCTGTCCTCCTTCAGGGCGATCTCCATCTCACCTTTTCTTTGGCAGGTCGTACCTATCTCGTAGGACCAAAAGACTTTTTTCAGGTCAATCTCGCTCAAGCAGAAAATATGATAAGCTGGATACGGAGTAGACTCCCAGAAACCGTTCCCGTGATGTATGATCTCTATGGGGGAGTAGGTCTCTTTGGCGTGGCACTGGCGGACATAGCCGAAGAAGTAGTTTTAGTGGAAAAACTTCCAGAAGCGGTGAGAAGTGCTCAGAAAAATTTCGAAAATAATCAGATTTTTTTCCCAAAAACAAAATGGTCTATGTTTGAGGGAGCTCTGGAAAAGCTGTGGAAAGCCCCTTTAGGTCTCTCTCAAAAGAGTACGGCTATCATTGATCCCCCTCGTGAGGGGCTTCATCCTCGGGTGCGTCGGACTTTGCTTCAGCTTCCCGTAGAAAATCTCTTTTATGTGAGTTGTCATCCTGCTACACAAGCGCGCGACCTAATCGAGCTACAGGAGCGATATACTATTATAGAAGTTCAGCCTTTTGATCTTTTTCCCCATACCACCGCTGTGGAAAATATCGCCTGGCTGCAAAGGAAGAACTAAGCAATAAAAGCTTTTTCCCTTTTACAAGGGAAGCGAAGCTTCTTTCTGGATAGATTCCACTGCCTCCTGTAGAGGAACGTCGGTTTTTTGGGTTCGTGTCTGCCGATCTCGTATGGAAACCGTCCGCAGCTCTGCCTCTTTAGCCCCGACGACCCATATGAAAGGCACCTTTTCTTGCTCCGCTAAGCGAATCTTTTTGCCCAGCTTTTCATCTGAATGGTCTATCTCGCAGCGAATACCTGCCCCCAAAAGAAGCTGTGCCACCTCATCCGCATATGAGTAGAACTTCTCACTCACAGGCAGAACCTTTACCTGGACAGGAGCAAGCCAGAGAGGGAGCTCGCCAGCGGTATGCTCCAATAGCACACCGATGAAGCGCTCAAAAGAACCCAAAATCGCTCGATGTATCATGACGGGAACATGCGGCTGACCGTCTACCCCGATATACTCCAGCCCAAACCGCTGCGGCATAGAGAAATCTAACTGGATAGTACCTAACTGCCATCGGCGCCGCAAACTGTCTCGAACCACAAAATCTATCTTAGGCCCATAAAAAGCTCCATCTCCTGGATTAATTTGGTAAGCTACCCCCGCCATCTGAAGGGCAGTTTCCAGAGCCCTTTCCGCTTGCCCCCATAACTCTATCGATCCAATGTACTTCTCTGGTCGCGTAGAGAGATACACCTCCCTTTCACCGAACCCAAATGTCGAGTAGACCTCATCTATAAGCCGCAAGAGAGCTCCGATTTCGGACTGGATCTGGTCAGCGGTGCAGTAAATATGGGCATCATCTTGGGTAAAAGCACGAACTCGGAAAAGACCTGTCAGCACGCCTGAGAGCTCATGCCGATGTACCAAACCAAACTCAAAAAGACGCAAAGGAAGATCTCGGTAAGAGCGAAGGTGGGTACGATAGATAATCGTACTGCCGGGACAGTTCATGGGTTTCACAGCGAAAGGCTGCTCGTCTATCTGGGTGAAGTACATATTTTCCCGATAGTTCTCATAGTGGCCAGACTGCTCCCATAACCGCTGGGTCAGGATGAGGGGTGTTTTGATCTCTTCGTAGCCATACCGCAGGAGCTTTTTTCTGAGCCATTCCTGAAGCGTATTGAGGAGACGCATGCCCTTCGGATGCCAAAAAGGGAAGCCTGGGCCCTCCTCATGAAAAGAAAAAAGATCCAACTGCCTGCCGATAAGTCGATGATCCCGTCTTGCAGCCTCCTCTAAAGCGTGGAGATACTCTTGTAACAAAGATTCCTCCGGAAAACTAATCGCATAAACGCGAGTAAGCTGCGGATTTCGACTGTCCCCCCTCCAGTACGCACCAGCCAGTGAGAGAACCTTCACTGCCTTGATCGGTCCTGAATGCCACAAATGAGGACCTTTACATAGGTCCGAAAAACCCCCGGAGTCATAAAAAGTAATGTCCTCTGGAGGTAGCTCTCGAATAAGCTCCACTTTATAGGGATTGTTACGAGACTGGTAATACAGAATCGCTTCTTCTTGAGATACTCTACGTCGAATAAAAAATTCAGGTTGAGAAGCGAGTTCTAAGAATTTTTTTTCTATACGGGGGAAATCATCTGGCGTCGGACCCCGAGAGCCGAAGTCTACATCATAATAGAAACCATTTTCCACAGGAGGACCGATAGTGAGTTTCGCATCAGGCCAAAGACTCAGGAGCGCCTCTGCCAGTAGATGGGCGCTTGAGTGCCAGAAAACATAGCGAGCTTCTGACGCTTCCCAGCCCAGAAGCTCAAAATCCGATGCATCACCTACGGGAGCACTGAGCTCATGCAAAGCACCCCCTGTTTTTGCAGTCAGTATTTCGGTTCCCGCAGGTAAATCTAATCGTTCTAATACAGCATAAAGGGGTTCGTGAGGGTTCGCCTCTGCTTCCCAGTTTCTTCCCTTCCAGTGAAGGGTAACCAGCGCCATAGTCGGCAAAGCTACGAAAGCAAAGGTGCCCGTGAAAGCCGACGGATCTGCCATCCCGATAAAAGAGCGCTTGTGAGAGCCGCTGCAGCCAGTCCTCCCAGGTATATCCATAGATTTTCCTTAGCTACTGCGTAGAAAAGGATAGCCACGGCTAAACCTCCTGCATAAGCCAAGCTGTAAGCGTGGATATGCCCCCTTGCAGAGAGTAAGTTAGGTAAAAGCAGCGCTTCCGTACTCCAGAGGAAGCCCACTCCTATGGCCACCCAATAGTACGGTCGAGCCGAGAGGTAGCTTTCCCCCGGAAAAATGGTCCATCCCATGCCTAAGAGGACCAGTCCAATGCCGATCAGAGCTGCAAGCCCCCAGAGACGTAATCGCTGCTTCTGATAAAGCACGTGCGGAGCCTGCACACTTCGCACCCAAGCCGGGTAAAAATAGATAACCCCCTGGGCAAAAAGAGCACGGAGATTCAAAGGAAGAAGGGTGGCCCACCTCCAGAGTGCCATCAAAGTAGGAGAGGCACTGTGCCAGCCGAGGAACCAGGAGGGTAAAAAGAAAATAGCCTCCAGTGCCCAGTTTCCCCACAGAGAGCGCCATCCAAACTGAAGAAAACCCGGATATTCTCGAGAGGCTGCCTTTCCCGCCCGTATAAAGTACCTCGAAACAGGGAAGAGAAGCCATAAAGGCTGTAACACACGTACCATAGCTGCTCCTCCTATCCCCCACTGCCAAGTCAGCCCGACCAGCAGAAGCATCCAGCTTCCCGTAGACCACAGCTGCCAGTGAATGAGTCGTTCGTTCTCATATCGACCCCTTAGATAGGTCCTCAGCACTTCCGCCATTAAGAAAGCCGGTAAAGCGGGGATATAGGCCCAGACCAGCACACATACCTGGGTAGGCACTGTCATACTTATGGCTCCCAATAGAAATACACCGAAGGCCGCCCAGAGGCCCATCCACATAAAAGCCTTCCGCAATAAGCTCTCACCTTCACTCACGTAAAGAGCGCTGTAGCGCAGCAAGGCCGCAGGTATGCCCCCATGACTCAAAGTAGCTACTCCCGTGTAGAGAGCGGTCGCCCAGCTCCACCGCCCAAACTCTTCTACGGAAAGAAACACGGTTAGGATAAGAGCCTCTAAAAGAGGCTGCCCTCGATGGATCAAAATAGCAGCCAAATACGACAGTGCATCTCGCTTCACCTACCAAAAGTAGGATACCTTTTCCCACCTTTAAACCAGAAAGCCTCTCAAGTACCTTTGCGTGTGGAGTACCAAGCTATCACTCCTTCCTGGGAGGAAGAATATACACTCGTGGACTTTGGAGAGGGGTGGAGGTGGGAAATATGGGGAAAAATCAGTGTACAGCGCCCGGATACGTGGGCTATCGGGAAACCTTCTTTTCCTCGAAGCCGCTGGGAAGCAGCTCACACCTACCATCCCAGTGGAAGCTACGAAGGTCAGTGGGATCCCCCCCTCCCCGAAAAGTGGCCCTTAAAGTATCCAAAAGTCGCTCATATGCAGCTGTGGGCAAGAAGGGGACGCTTCAAGCATCTCGGCTTTTTCCCCGAACAGGGAGCCCATTGGGAGTGGTTGTACGACTGGCTGAAAGACCGTCCGGGAGCTCGCGTGCTCAACCTATTCGCATACACCGGCGGAGCATCCATCGCTGCTGCCCTGGCGGGAGCCCGAGTCACTCACGTGGACTCCAGCAAAAGCGCACTCACCTGGGCTGCCGAAAACGCACAGCTCAATCGTATACAAACCATCCGATGGATCCCTGAGGATGCCCGCAAGTTTGTCAGACGAGCCGTCCAGCGCAGAGAAACTTACCACGCTATCCTCATCGACCCTCCAGCATATGGGATCGGCGCAGAAGGTCAAAGATGGATACTCGAAAAAGACTTACCCCTCCTCTTATCCCTACTGTCTTCTCTGCTCTCCCCACAAGAAGGACTCCTCCTTATCAACGTGTACAGTGCTGGGCTCTCACCCCTTACCTTGTGGCGACTGGTCTCTGAGACCCTCTCTCTCCCCACCCCCCAGCTTGGAGAGCTGGCACTGCGTTCCAGCACAGGAAGGTTGCTTAGCACAGGTATCTACCTCCGAACTACCTGGTAGGCTGAGAAAGACGAACCCCACATACGCTAAAAGCGTTATATTTACATTATGAACTATCTCCTTTTTCATGCGCCGCTACCTCGCAATACCCAAGAAGAGAAGTTCCAGCGGCTCCTTTCCCTCTTCTTAGACCTTCTCATGAAAACGGGCGGGAATGTATCTGAAGCCCTACGATGGCTTGCCTATTTCGATAAAAGGCATAATTTAACTGACTCGACCTATACGATGGGTGACTTTCTTAAAGATCTCAAGAAAAGAGGATATATCGATGAAGGGAACTCCAACCAGGCCGTGTACGTACCTTCCGCCAAGGCACAAATAGAGATTCGACAGCGAAGTTTAGAGGAAATTTTTACCTCTCTCCGTTCTGGAGGTCTAGGAGATCACCCCCTTCCCAAGTCGGGACCAGGTGATGACCTGAGCTACGAGAGTAGGCCCTATGAGTTCGGGGACAAACTGGAGCACCTGCACCTCACTGAGACACTTAACAATGCTTACCTTCATCATGGATTGGATGATTTTCAGCTCACTTCGCAAGATCTTACCGTTTACCAGACAGAAGAAAAGACCCTTACCGCCACATATGTACTCATAGATGCCTCACATTCGATGGTGCTCTATGGCGAAGATCGCATTACTCCCGCCAAAAAGGTCGCTCTCGCTCTCGCAGAGCTGATTCGCCGTCGATATCCCAAAGACCTCCTTTTCATCGGGGCTTTTGGAGACTATGCATGGCAAGTCGAGTTAAACCAGGTACCCTTTCTCCAAGCCGGACCTTATCATACCAACACTCGTGATGCCATCGCCATGGCCCTCGGCACACTTGTGCGAACAAAAGCAACCAACAAGCAGATTTTTCTGATAACAGATGGGAAACCCACTTGTATACGAGAAGGAGGCAGATACTATAGAAATAGCTTCGGGTTAGATCCCAAAATCGTAAATAAAACGCTGGAAATGGCCGACAAAGCTCGAAGAGAACGAATCACCATCACCACATTCATGATTGCAAAAGATACCTACCTTCAGCGATTTGTCCAGCGTTTCACCCAAGTGAATCGAGGACGAGCTTACTACGCCCATCCACAAAAAGTAGGGCTCTTCGTTTTTGAGGATTTTATTCGGAACCGTTGGAAGGAGCTTCGTTAGAAATAGGTAAAACCGTATCTCTCTTTTCCTGTGGAGGAGAAGGGGCGCTCGCCGTATCAGAGGGTGGAACAGGGGCTGGTAAGGGAGGTAAAGGCGATAAGGGACGCTTGGAGGGAGACGCTTCTTCGGGCAAGGGAGGAAGAGCGGCCTGAGGATCCCGTCGAACGGCCCACAACAAGTTGCTTTGGCCTGGTACAGTATGATAGCCGATAGTAAAAGGTAGACGACGAACGGGATAAGTACGATACGCTTGCCATAAATCATTTTGGTACTTGCTGCGGAAAAGAGCGATAGGCTGATGATATACGCCATATAGCTGCACCCTCCAAGCAGCGGTATCAAAATACCGATAAGGTATGCCTGTATCTTCCTGCAGAAGAGCTACGCTTTGCGAAAGGATGAGTCTTCGCATTTCAGAGAAATCGGGGCCAAAAAGAAGATAAGAAGCGGATTTAATGAGAGTAACGCAGGGTCTTAGGCTACTCAGAAAGTCCTTGCTCCCTGTCTGACGTTCTATACCACTATTTGCCGCATTGAGACTCAAGTAGATGACTTCTTGGACGGGTTCATTAGGGAGGCCTATCTCAAAGCGCAGACCCGTTATAGGATCATCCCATGCAGATTGGGGAGGCTTGCGTGTCCCTCCTTTGAGGGTGTCTATGGTTCCTCCATTCTTGAGATAGATATGCTGGACGGAATAAATAGAGTGGCCTGTACGAGCAAAGAGAGCCAAAAAAACAGGCAAAAGCCCCCTAACCTTGCCGTGGGCCAACTGCACTTGCATATCCTTTGTCTTGAAGAAGGAGAGACGAAGAAGGTCTCCTAAGGTAGCCAAGGTACCCTGCAGGTTTCGAGCTATGTCTTGGGGAGAGAGAAGGCTCAGTTCATGAGGGTCCCCTTCCTGCTCTAAACCGAAAAAGACATAGCGATTCCCTTTTGGATAGACATAGTAGAGGGTGGGCCAGTCCGCCCCGCTAAATGGATAAAAAACAGTACCTTTCCATTCGTGATAGGGCTCTAACTCTCGAGCTGCCCAAGGAGAGAGCGAGTCATACAAAGCCTTCTTGCGAACCTCCCATAGATGGGACAGCCGTTGTGCATATACCTTCCATGCACTATCTCGAAGAGCATTTCTCCAATAGAGGGTATCTTTGGGAGGTATCCCACCGAGGAGACGAGATAAATCGGTCCAGTAGGGATGGACAGCAAGGCGGGTTGGAGGAGAATCAGAACGTTTTTGAGAGGAAACAGCATTGCGAGATTCAGACTTCTGTGAAGTGGACTGGCATCCTACTAAAAAAGCCAGAAATAGGAAAACTTTCGGGCTCATCGGCGCAGCCAAAGGTAAGAACTCCCAACCGCTGCTACGGTAAGTAAACCCGCTACACTTTCCCAAGGACGTTCCCATAGATTGTTGCCCACCATCCAGGCCGTGAGGGCTACATAAAAGATACCTAGTGTCCAAGGCAACGATTTCTCTCTTTTATGCTTGAGAAAAAGTCCAGCAACGGTCAGGCCAGCGGAGAGGGAAAGAGTAAATCCAATATAGTTCATCACTGCATCAAACGCCGCTGAGAAAAGAAATAAGCCTGCTAAGAAAGCCACTAATATCAGAGAACGCACAGGAGCCCCAGCTGGATTGCGCGCAGCGAGAAATCGCAGCTTAGGATAATCTTCTCCCATTACCCCCAGAACACGAGGAGCTATCATCGTCATCGCACTGACCGAAGATACCAATGCCAAACTCACTCCCCATCCGAAAAGACGCTCCCCTACCTCGCCCCATAACTTGTATGCAAGCAGCCTTCCCACCGCCACTTGCCCAGCGAGTTCGGCTATCGGTACATTCCGCAGCAAAGCATAATTAAAGAGAACATACAACCCCATGACCAGCAAAGTACCCGTCAGAATCGCACGAGGTACCACTCGGGTCGCATGGGGAACCTCACTCATGATATAAGCGGCAGCATTCCACCCCGAGTAGGCAAAAGAAATAAATATCAAAGAAACCGCCGAAACTCGAAGCACATCCCATGATAAACGAGGACAACTTAGCGGTTCTTTCGGTCCTGAACTGTAGAACAAAGCCCCTCCAATAAGCCCCAAAAGAAGTGCCATCTTAACGAGTACGAATGCATTTTGAATACGAGCCCCCCGGGTCAGCCCCAAAGAATGTACACCCACCAACACAGCGATGAGACCCGTAGCAGCCATTTTTCTCTGTATATCAGTAAGTGGTAAAGGCAGATAAGCCCCGAAAGCATACGCTGAAGCAGCTATGGGAGCGGCAAAGCCAGCTATGAGTGATATGAGCCCTGCGAGATAGCCTACGACAGGATGGTAAAGTATCCCCAAGAAATGATACTCCCCCCCAGAACGGGGATATCGCTTGGCCAACTCTGCATACGCTAATCCCCCTCCCAGCGCAGCTATACCGCCCAGAAGCCAAAGGAAAAGCACAGCCATGCCCGCAGGAAGTTCTGCCACAATAAAACCAGTAGTCGTGTAAATTCCCGTACCAATCATGTTGGCTACCACCAAAAAGGTGGCAGACCCCCATCCGAACTTCTCAGAAGCCACCCCACAAAAGTAGATGTGACAGAGAGAAAAAAGCCTCTATACAGAGTTCCTACCTTTGCCAGGGTGAAAGCCCTTCTTCTCACGGGCCCCAGCGGCTCTGGAAAAACCACATTGGCCCAAGCTCTCCTTCTTCGCTATCCGCAGCTTGCCTTTTCGATATCTGCGACGACGAGGCCTCCTCGTCCTGGAGAGGTGCCCGGCAAAGACTACTACTTCTTGGAGGAGACAGAGTTCGAAGCGGAAATACAAAAGGGAGGATTCGTAGAGTGGGAAAAGCTGTTTTCAGGTCATCGCTATGGAACGCTCAGGCGGGAGTTAGAACGCATTCATTCCACGGGTAAAATACCTCTCTTCGTAAAAGATGTGAAAGGAACTCTCTCCCTCAAAAACACCTTGGGAAAAGAGGCTATCTCCGTCTTTGTACTTCCGCCTTCCATAGAGGCTTTGCGAGAACGCCTTCTCAAAAGAGGATATACTACGGATACTGACCTAAGAGAAAGGCTTACTCGAGCAGAAGAAGAGATGCAAATGCTTCCTCGATTTGATTATGTGCTCTATAATGAAGACCTTCCCAAAGCTCTGGCCCGACTGGACATTCTCCTAAAGCGTTACCTTTCATGAAAGTGGGGCTATTTTTCGGTTCTTTTAATCCAATACACATCGGCCATCTCATCGTAGCTCGATACTGGCTTAATGAGACCGATCTGGACCAACTGTGGCTCATCGTTTCCCCACACAATCCCCATAAAGCCGCCCAGGAACTCGCCCCTGCTCCTCATCGTTTAGCGATGGCTCGTTTGGCTATCCAAGAAGATGAGCAAATCCACGTTTCAGATATAGAATTTCATCTCCCTACCCCATCTTACACTATCCATACCCTGGATCGCCTGCAAGAGCAGTACCCGACCCACACCTGGGTCCTCCTTTTCGGATCTGACACTGCTAATACCCTCCCCACTTGGAGAGATGGAACTACTCTCCTTCAGAAATGGCCGATCTGGGTGTATCCCAGGGGAGAAGGCATACTGCATATAAATCCCCTTCCTTCTCACCTGCAGTATTTTCACGAGGCACCTCGAGTCGATCTCTCAGCTACCCAGGTCCGAAAATATATCCACCAAAGGCGTTCCATTCGATTTCTGGTTCCTATCCCCGTAGAACTCTACATTCGGGAACATGGGCTCTACCATTCGTAGTTTTCTCCCTAACCTTTTCACATTGGGAAATCTCGCTTTGGGAAGTTGGGCTATCGTGCTGAGTTACGATCGAGACTGGCAAGGTTTCGCTCTCACCCTCATCGCGGCGATGGGGTGTGACTGGTTAGACGGAGGGCTGGCACGCCTATTGAAAGCCGAATCTTCCATCGGAAAGGAGTTAGATGCACTGGCTGACCTGGTAAGTTTCGGGATCGCACCTGCTTTTGCGCTGTACAATTACCTACGAGAACCCCTTCCTTATCTCCTCTATGGTCGCGAGGTGCGTTTCTGGATGGTAGTCGCACCATTTGCTCTTCCTCTTCTGGCCGCCTGGCGTCTGGCTCGATTTAACGCAGCTCCCCCTACAAATAATCGCTTCTTCGAGGGATTGCCCACCCCTGCCCACGGCGCTTTCTGGGCGGGCTGGCTGCTCACTCAGCCCTCTGGACTCTGGCTTCACCCCGTTTCTTGGTTCGGACTCATTATTCTCCTTGGCGCTGCCATGGTCAGCCGATGGCCCTTTCTTTCTCTAAAGAGTAGAGAAAATCTATCCGCCCTTTCTCTCTTAGTCCCCCTCGCATTCCTCATAGGGGGGTTTTGTTTTTCCCTCGACCCTTCTATCATCCCCCCTGCACTCTTATGCTTGTACGGAGGAGGGAGTGTCCTCGTAGCTCTTCTATCCAAAGGCAAAGATACCCAATCTGTGTCAGGACACTAAGCAGGCCTTCCTCTATCGGGAGGCGATGGACATTATATTCCTCTCTGAGGCATTGACGCAAGCTGCGCAAATGAGAAGTCAGCGGGATAGCAATCCGACCTTTTCATCTGTATAAAGAGGGGTCAAAAAAAGCAGGCGTAGTGTACAGACAGCGTCAGGGAGTAGATTCTATATCTGGCTAGTCTATCTACTATGCTGGCACCGGCAACTCGTAGCCGCCTGTATGGTGGGATACCTCGTGATACAGGTTTCGGCTTCGAGCCTCAAACGAAAAAGCACTCTTTCACTCCTTGACCACCAGCTTATACCAGAAATGATGGGATGAGATACCCTTTGCTTCTACTCGGTACATGCCAGGAGTGGAGGGAAGAGTTGTGATATACCTTTTGCCAGTAACCATTTGCTCTTCTACGATCTGGCCTGTGACTAGGTGGCGTATCCGTATCGTGTAGGTGCCTTCGACAGGGAGTAGAATAGTCACCTGTCCCTGAGTGGGATTAGGATAGACAGACATGCCATGAGGGGAGGGCGAAGGGTTTCGGCTCCTCTCGGGATGACGGGCGAATGTGATTCGGTGCTGCATTTGCTCCTTGAGTGGAAACCGCAAGCATTCTTCATACCCTGTGCAAGAAGGAAAAAGCGGTGCCTCTTCTGAATGAGCAACGGGAGCGGCTTTCGGAGCCTCTTTACAAGGGAAGCGTTGCCGCTCAGAAGACACTGGTACCATACTCATGATCCAGCTCCCTCCTGCGGACAAATCAGAGCCATTTCGTACACGATGGCTGGGGGTGCTTGCGTATTTGATAGAGTCGAGGGAGAGAGAGCCATCTCCGTTTAGGGTGTGGTAGACCCATATTCGCTCAAAGTTCTGTAAGGGAAGCCCCTGTATATGGTGATGTAGCTTCGTAAAAAAGGACTCCCACGAGAGGGTGGCGGGATCAAAAGCCGTCAAGTGCCATAGAAACCTCGCCATAATCCCCTCTACACAAAACCTGGCCCCTCCATCCTCCCAACAATCATCCTCATGTACGGAGCAGTCGCTGGGAAAATCCCTACAGCAATTTCGCTCCCATATTAATTTTCCTTTGCAATCGTAACAGTATGCCTTCCCGGGATTTGTACAGCCGTTTGGGCGGAGCGGCTCTTGGGGGGAGATCACAAACTGGGTCAGTTCACCCTCGCTATTTCGGTAATAGGTGATGAGGAGGGATTTGTCAGGGGGCCACGGAAGGTCCTCTGCCCAGGCAAGTAGATTTACCCCCCGCCAGTTCTCCACCGAAAGTCGCCCCGTCTGTGCGAGGAGAGGGGCTATCAGCAGACTCGCTCCCACGAGGAAGCGCAGTCCAAGTCGTACGCTCGTTTTCATAGGCGTGGGCGTTTGGGGTGGGTGAAGGAGAAGAGTTTCGCTAATCTGTCAGTCCTCTTTCTCTCCGCCTTTAGATGGCCATAGGAAAATAGTTGATTGCTGCTAATGAGGGAGCTGTGCTCAACCTCGGTCCTTATCGTTATCATAATGTAAAAATACAACTTTTTTCATAGGTGCAAGAGCTATCCACTAAGTAGATGTACCCAGAGCCTTTGCGCATAGTTTTTTTCGCTTTTGAAATGCACTGTTATCGCCGAGAGGACGTTTGGAGCCAAACCTAAATCCGTCGCGACCTCGACTCATCCCCACAGGCATCCTTAGACAACGCTCGCTCCCCGAAATCGCTGGGAGGCTTTGCCCACCCGAAAGTTCGTTATCCCCCCTTATTGAACGCCACCTCAAGCTATATTTGCTCGTGCGTCTGCCCAGCCTGTTTTTCTTGCTTTTTTACTCTTCGGCCCAGCCGCTCCCAGATAGCCTGTGGTTCGTAGACTTGGGAGGAGATACGACCCACATCGTTACTTTTCAAACGGCCTCCACAGGATGGACAGCCGCTGTCTATCAGGCAGAAGGGACAAGCTGGCGCCTTTTCGAAACAGACACACTGGGTGTCGATACGACTGGTCGCCTCCTATATTTCCTTCGTTATCGGGACACGACTGGTTCTTCCAGCCCGAAGCCCTATAAAAAACTGGAGCTTGCATACTCTTACGATGGCTATCAGACTTTGACGATTTCGAGCTACGATGAAAGCAACGAAATATTCTCCCCTCAGGAACGGATTCATATGTGGGGCGGCGCTGAGCGGTGGGACTCGCTCTTAGAGGGGTGGCTGGGGCTCCTCTCTGGAGAAGACCACTTTCAAGAAGGAGAAAAAATATGGCCGTTCCCCTTTTTGTATCATCGCAGGCACTGGGGAGATAGCCTACTGGTAGAAGCATTTGACTCCTCTGTAAATCTCTTCGTAGAAGTAAATGGCTACAGAATCCAGCCCAGCAGTGGGGGCTGTGATAGCTTCCTACTGTATGAAGCTCCGCAAGCTGCCTCTCTCATACGAGGGTATTACCGTCTCTGCGCGAATGGAGCAGGACATACCCTTTCTCAAACAGATTCATTTTGCACCTCATCAGTCTGTAGCACACAGGAGCGACTCTGGGCTCATAACGGACAGGGGCGGCCAACCCGCGACAGTTTGGTTATTCGGTTGTACAACTCACAAGGACAGTTTATCGGCACCACAACCTCTGTACGAGCGTATCAATGGGACATAGCTGGAAGACTCCTTCAAGCTTCCTATCCTGCAGGAACATATATCCTACGGTACGGTAACCAAGTCGTATCTCTGGCTAGCGGCCGACTTCTCCCTCTTTACCTTCAAGGGAGAGGGAAAACGCTTTATATCCAAGGGGCACTGCCCGGGGAAAGGGTGTACCTGTATGATTTGAGTGCCCGGCTCCTCTGGAGCGATGCCATCCCACCTGAAGGAATACTTTTTTTACCTGAATTTCTCCCGACAGGCGTTTATATTGTATATCTACGAGGAAGGTACTGGCGACTGGCCGTCTCCTCGTGAAGTGCAAAGAGTGCGGGAGTTTGCATAAGCCAATAGAAGAAGCCCTCCATCTCGGGGTTGGCGATCGGAGACTCTCTGGATAAGCGCTAAAAGAAAGTGAACAAAGAAATGTCTACCTTGGGGGCATGTGGCAGTGGGTGCGCTCCCTCCCGAATGATTGGCAGGAGGGGATGGAATCCCCTCCTCTTATGCTGCGTGGAGGGCCCTGGCAAGCAATCCTAACCGTAGGAATGGGAGGCTCCGCTTTCGGAGCGGAAGTAGTACGAAGCTGGGCTGAACCTTACCTTTCTATACCTTGGCTTATTTGCAGAGACTATCGTCTCCCTTCCTGGGTAGGAAAGAATACCCTTGTTCTGGCAGCTTCCTACTCTGGGACGACCGAGGAAAGCCTGGAAGCCTGCGAAGAAGCACTTAGAAGGGGAGCAACAGTCGTCGGCTTGGCAAGCGGAGGAACCCTGCGGCAATGGGGTGAGGAGGGAAGGTTGGCTGCTTTCTTTCCCCTTCCCGAAGGACGTCCCCCTCGGGCTGCCGTACCTTTCTCCATCACGACTCAGCTGCGCCTCCTGGAGGGGCTAAAACTCATACCCGCTACTTGGAGGGAAGAAAGCCAAGTTCTGCTTAAGCTCCTCTTGAGTGCGCATCATCCGGATGCGATTCAGTTGAAAGCGCTCTCCCATGAATGGGAAGGAAAACTAATCGCGATCTATGCTCCCAGAGAATATGAAGCTATCGCCCTGCGAGCCCGCCAGCAAATCCAAGAAAATGCTAAACACCTGGCTTGGCATCACAGCCTACCTGAGATGAATCACAACGAGATAGTAGGATGGGAGTATCCTGCCCCCCTCTCTGAAAAGGTAGCTTTTTGGCTTCTTTCTGGCTCTCACACCCATCCCCGTAACCACAAGCGACTGGCTTTTATGGAGAGGATTCTACGAGAAAAGGCGCTCCCTTTCTCTCATTGGAAGGCCCCCCAAGCCCCCTACTTGGCGGAGCTGATGTGGCTGTTTCATGCAGTAGATATTTTTTCAGTGTATTTAGCCGAGCGGCATACAGTGGACCCCATTTCTGTTTCGATTATTGACCAACTCAAGGCATATCTGGCCCAATACCCCTGAGGGATACCTGCGGATCGCCATAGGGGGGGCTTTTGTGGTATTTTTCTTCAAGGTCTACGCTTACTTTACAGGGGGCGGGGCTGGACTGCTCTCAGACTCCACCGAAAGCCTTCTCAATATCCTAACGGCTCTAATGGGGTTGTATGGTGTCTTGTGGGCTCAGCGTCCCAGAGATGTCGATCATCCCTACGGCCATGGAAAGGTAGACTCGCTCATTTCTGGCATACAAGCTCTTTTGGTAGCCAGTGCCGCTGGCGCCTTGGCATATGTGATTTTCCAGGGTAAGTATCGCCCTGTGATACCCGAGGCGTTCATAGAGACACTCGGGTATGAAGGGAGTGCAATCGCTCTGAATGGGGCCATTGCTCTCCTCCTCAGAAAAGGCTCTAAGCGATTCCATTCTCAGATATTACGGGCAGAAAGCTGGCACTTGCTCAGTGACGTAGCTACCTCCCTAATCGTACTGGTAGGGCTCACAGCCGTATGGGCAGGGCTTCCTTCTATAGTCGATAAAGGGATAGGACTACTCATGGTGGTATTTATTGGATATGGAGCCTTTCAAATCTTGCGAGAGACAGGAGCCGCGCTCATTGATACACAAGACCCTCGACTCCTACACCGTCTGGCAGAAGCAATTGAAAAAAATCATCGACCAGAATGGATAGATATCCACAATGTGCGCATCCAGCGGTACGGCCATGCCCTTCATATAGACGGACACATTACCTTTCCCTGGTACTGGAGCTTGAGAGAAGCACATGAGGCCTTGAAGGAGTTAGAAACTTTCCTGAGACAGGAGCTGCATCGGCCCGTTGAGTTTTTTTGGCATATGGACCCTTGTGAACCTGTCTGCTGCTCCTATTGTGAGCTACAAGGGTGCATGCATCGGCAGCAGCCTTTCAGAGAAAAGCTTCACTTCACACCCGGGAGTCTTTTCGTGAATACGAAAGGAATGCGATAACTCTGAGAAGAGGACCGCTCTATACAGCCGCTCTAAGGCTTTCGATGTAGCGTACCCATCCTTCGGGTACAGGAAGCCCCGGCTTACGAGCTCCAAAGATCCACAATACCTCCTCACCCCTCGGACCGAAAACTTCCACTGAATAAATAGAACCTTCTCGGGTAGGTTTTTCTACGAGATACACCTCTGCAATTCCTGCGGGATTGAGGTGCAGGGTGAAGACTTCATCTAAGATATTAACCCAGCCGCGAGCGGGAGAAAGTTCTTTTACAGTTCCAGTAAAGATGTGATGTATACCTGGATTGCCAACAAAAAACATGATAGGTGTCTGGCTGTCTTTTGCCCATTTGAGTAAATCTTCTACTGAAGTAGAAGCAAGTTTCCAACTAAAATGTCCTTCCGCTAAGCGGACAGCCTGGATGCGGCTCAATCGGTGGCGTCGTAAAAGCTGATGAAAATCATGGGTATCTTGCAGAGCAGCCCATTCCTCCACGAAAGCAGAAGGAACAGGAACCGCCCCCGAAGAAGGTACCACCTCAGAAGAGACAGGCTCGGGATGCTCCGAGACTCGAAACCGATCTACCATTTTTCCCCACCTATCCAGATGGGAAGGATCTCGTAGGTAGACCTTATGGATAGCCTCCCCTGCATGCGTGAAGAATTGCAAGCTGTAGAGCGGTTTGCCATCCTTTCCGAAGGAACGTACCGCATAAGCGTGTGCCCAATGCATGAGATACAGGCGTAGGTCGATGATGGGACTATGCAGTACGCCGATCGGTCCTTCAAATGTGGGCTCGGGATACGTACCTGTGGTTTCTATGACTACCCATTCATTTCGGCTGAGGGCCATCAGCGGTCCCATTTCGACCAAACTCCGAAGCAGCTCAACAAAAGCTGGACGCAGCGGTACAGCATCTTCGCCATAGGCTACAGGGAGCAAGGCCATCTCACTCACCTCTAGAATAGAGGCAGCATCTCGCAGGTACAAATGAGGCTTCTCCGCCTTCAATCGTTCATAGGCGGCTTTGAGAGGTGTTTGACTCATGCTTTACAAAAGTACCAATTTAGATTGGATACAAACAAGCAACCTTTCCTTCCTCTCAACAGGCCTGATGGAGCCGATTCGAAGAAAAGGTTCCCCTTTCTTCTGCAATCAACTCTCATGCTACCTTTGCGCCCATGGCTATCCGTGTAGGCATCAACGGCTTTGGCCGTATAGGCCGACTCGTTCTGCGTGCCCTCTTAGAAAAACCCCACGTGGAGATTGTCCAAATCAACGATATCACTGATCCCCATACCCTGGCACATCTCCTCAAGTATGACTCGGTACATGGTCGGTTTCCTTATCCAATTTCGGTCGAGGGTGATTTCATCCAGGTAAAGGGCCAGAAAATTCGCATCACCGCAGAAAAGGACCCCACAAACATAGGCTGGCATCAGACAGGGGCACATATCGTGGTAGAATCGACGGGTAAATTCACTGATGGAGCTGAGGCTCGAAAACACCTCGCAGCTGGCGCAGCGAAAGTGATTATTTCTGCTCCTGCCTCCGGAGATATCGATGCTACCGTAGTATTGGGCGTAAATGACTCCATTCTCACCCCCTCGATGCAAGTTATCTCAAACGCCTCCTGCACAACGAACTGTTTGGCTCCTATGGTGAAAGTCTTGGACAGTGCATTTGGGGTGGAACAAGGGTTCATGAATACTATACATGCTTATACAGCCGACCAACGCTTACAAGATGCTCCTCATAAGGACCTAAGACGGGCAAGAGCAGCTGCCGTGAACATCGTCCCTACATCTACAGGTGCAGCAAAAGCGGTAGGGCTTGTTCTCCCACATTTGAAGGGGAAACTGGACGGGATCGCCCTTCGGGTACCGGTGCCCGATGGCTCCGTCACAGACTTTGTAGCTATCCTCAAACAACCCACGGACAAGGCCTCAATCAACGCCGCTTTCAAAGCAGCTTCAGAAACTACCCTCAAAGGCATCTTGGAATACAGCGAAGAACCCTTGGTATCTACCGATATAATCGGCAATCCCCATTCCTGTATCTTCGACGCGCAATCCACCATGGTAATGGGTTCGTTCGTTCGAGTCTTGGGTTGGTATGACAATGAATACGGTTACTCTTGTAGGACAGCTGATTTGGTCGTCAAAATAGCAGAACTATCTGGTCTATAAGAATGCAAAAACTTCCCTCTCTTAGAGAAGCTTCCGTTCAAGGAAAACGAGCCTTCCTGCGGGTCGACTTTAATGTACCTCTGCAGGATGGCCACATCACGGATGACCGCCGTATTCGCGCTGCACTCCCTACGATCAAATACCTTCTCGAACGAGGAGCGACTCTTCTGCTTTGCTCACATTTAGGTCGACCCAAAGAAGGTAAAGTGGACCCTACTTACTCCCTTCAGCCTGTGAGAACCCATTTGGCTACTCTCTTAGGTCGTCCTGTAAACTGGATTGCAGACCCTTTTCATCTCCAACCTTTAGAACCTGGCAGCGTATCTCTTCTGGAAAACATCCGTTTTTTCCATGGAGAGGTTCAGAATGATCTCGAGTTTGCCCAAATCTTGGCAAAGTGGGCAGATATCTATGTCGGAGAAGCTTTTGGCTCAGTCCATCGAGCCCATGCTTCTGTAGAGGCCCTTCCCCGCCTCATGAAAGAAAAATACGCTGGTTTCCTTGTAGAGGCAGAATGGGAAAATGCTCAGAAAGTCCTCACCGCTATCGAACACCCGTACACAGTCATAGTTGGAGGTGCAAAAGTGAGCGACAAACTTCCTCTCCTCCTTCATCTCCTCCCTAAGTTAGATAGACTCCTAATAGGAGGGGGCATGAGTTATACTTTTTTACATGCCACTGGCCTCCCAATAGGTAAATCTCTCTGCGAAAAGGAACAAATAACTGCTGCGAAGGAGATACTCAATCAAGCTACTGCTCTTAATAAAAAAGTACTGCTCCCACAAGACTCCGTAGCAACCACGGAGTTCCGATCTGACGCCCCTGCTCGTACCTTTCCCCATGAAATAGGAGCTTTCCCAGAAGACTATATGGGCTTAGACATAGGCCCTGCTACTATACAAGCGGCACGTCCATTTCTTTTGGGGAGTCGTACCATCCTCTGGAATGGTCCCATGGGCGTCTTTGAATGGGAGCCCTTCCGAAATGGTACAGCAAAGATCGCAGAGTTTATCGCAGAGGAGACTCAAAGGGGAGCTTACAGCTTGGTGGGAGGGGGCGACACCGCAAGTGCCGCCGAACTCGTCGGTGTGGCAGATCGAATGAGCTTCATTTCGACCGGAGGAGGAGCTTTACTGGAGCTTTTGGCTGGTCATACTTTACCTGGAATCGCTGCCTTATTGTCATGAAAATATGGCACTCGCCTTTCTTCGGCGCTTTTCTATGGAGTCAGATTTACTGGCAACCCATAGATGAGGCCTTCCAACGAGCCCGCTTCCAGGATAGAATCCTACTCATTTATCTGCAGACCCCTTGGTGCAGCCCTTGTGTTATGATGGAGCAGAATACATGGGCCCACCCTGTTATAGCGACCTATGCTACCGCCAACTTTCACTGTGTAAAACTAAATGCTGAAGATAGAGATTCTCTGAGTTTCAATGGTACTAAATTTCCCTACCTCCCCGAGCTCCACGCCAACCAGCTGGCATACCTTTTGTTAGAGGGGAAAATGGAGTATCCAGCGATAGTCTTGATGGAATCATCGGGTAGCACACTCCTCACCCTGAGGGGGTACATCGCCCCACGGCTGATGGATGAAATCCTCCGCTACTTCGGTGGGGGATTCTACCGGTATCTACGATGGGAAGATTTTCAGAAGAATTACCCTTCACAACTCTGAAAACTATGGAACCCGACAAAGAATCCTTGTCCATAGAAGTTTCCACTTCTCCCTCCGATGTATCCTTGGAGGGAGAAGCAAGCCCATCTGCTCAACAAGAAAGCTCTTCAGCAGATGGACCCGCAACTTCTCCTTGGGAAGAAGAGCTAAAAAGATTACAAAAGGAAGTGGAACTCTGGAAAGACAGAGCCCTTCGCGCCGCCGCAGATTTGGAAAATTACCGAAGGCGAGTCCAAAGAGATCTTTCTCAACAGATTCTCCAAACCCAGGCTGACATCCTCAAGAGCTTGCTTCCCCTCTTAGACAACTTAGAGCGAGGTCTGCAAGTATCTCGAGAAGCTCCTGACATTGAGAAGCTTCGCGAAGGGTTGGAACTTATGCGGAGGCAGTTCTTCCACACCCTTCAACGACTGGAGGTAGAGCGCATCGAGCCAGCGGTAGGAGGGCTTCCCAATCCCGAAGATCACGAAATCTTGTCGACGGTGCCTGCTTCACCCGAGGCCCAACCTCACACCATAGTCGAAGTAGTAGAAGCGGGCTATCGATTCCGAGGCCATCTTCTCCGACCAGCTCGAGTCATCGTCACTGAATGAGAAAAAAAGATTACTATGCCGTCCTCGGCGTCAGCCGGGATGCAGACACGGAGACGATAAAGAGAAGCTATCGCCGGCTGGCTCTACAATACCACCCCGATAAAAATCCTGGCAATAAGGAAGCAGAAGAACGCTTCAAAGAAATATCTGAGGCATACGAAGTACTCAGTGACCCCGACAAAAGAAGACAATATGACCTGTTCGGCAACGTCGGTGGGGCACAAAGTACGGGGAGAGATCCGTTTTCTCAAATGGTGGAGGAAGTTTTCGAGAGTTTCTTCGGAGGGGGGCGCCAAACTCGACGTCCGACTGCCATCGCAGGGGAGGATATACGGATTACCATAGAACTCAACTTAGAGGAAATCGCCAGAGGGACTTCGCGAGAAGTAGAATATCTACGTCAGGAGACTTGTGAAAGATGTGAAGGAACAGGAAGTGCAGATGGAATGCGCCCTCGAACCTGTTCAAAATGCGGAGGAAGTGGCCAGGTAGCGTATCGAGTGGGTGGAGGATTCTTTCAGCAGATTGTCTATCAAGAATGCCCGGAATGTCGTGGAATGGGCTTTGAGATACTTCATCCTTGCGTAGCTTGTCGGGGCACGGGTGTCCTTCCCAAAAAACACATCCGCACCGTGGAAATCCCCCCAGGTTCGATGGGAGGAATGACCCTTTCGCTTCGTGGGGCAGGACATCAGGGCCCCTGGGGCGGCCCCCCTGGTGATCTTCTCTTGGAGATTATCGAAAAAAGCCATCCTGTGTTCCTTCGGGAAGGAGAAAACCTTATTTACGAAGCATGGGTCTCTTATCCCGATTTAGTGTTGGGAAGTACCTTAGAGGTACCTACCCTCACGGGCGAAAGCCTATCTATCCGTATTGAACCTGGTACTCCTTCTGGAGAAGTCTATCGCATCCCAGGAAAAGGCCTTCCCCGATATGGGAGTCGGAAGAAGGGGGACTTGCTGATACAGGTCCATGTATGGGTTCCTCGCAAACTGGACAAATCTGAAAAAGAACTCCTCGAAGAGATACGAAAACACAAGGCTTTCTCCCCCACTGCCAAACGGCCAGAAAAAGGATTCTTTCATCGACTCAAAGAATTCTTTCTCGGTCAGACTCGTTGATGGATTTAGGAAAAGTCTCTGAAATAGCATTACTTTGTTATTGTGCGCTGGGTTGTTTTCAGCTGGGGCCTATTAGAGCTCCTAAGCTGTAGAAGAGAAATACCCCTGCCTCGTCCTGAGGAGGGCAGCTCTTTATTTCCGCTCCAAACAGGTTACACATGGGTCTATGAGGTAAGAGAAACCACCTACACAACCTCTGGACCCGTTCCTGCGAGGTATTTTCTCCGCATGCGCATCGATACTCCTACCACAGATGCATATAGACGTCCGTGCTTCTATGTCCTCTGGGACACATGTAGCTTGAGTGACAGTGGGAACTGGGGGTTTTACCGAGCGGGCCTGGCCTATCGAGATACTTCTCAAGCCGAACTGTGGGAAAACAATAAGCGACTGCTTATGCTTCGCTTCCCTATCTCTCCCGCCCTGCAGTGGAACCGATACGAATACACCAATCTCCCCCCAGAAAATTGCCGGTATTTAGTCTTAGATACAACCTATACGATAGAAGCGAAAACATTCCCTCACAGTGCGTTTGTTTTGAGAAGGTGTGACACGCTGAGTCTGCTACGTAGAGCTTTCTT
Organism: Bacteroidia bacterium; assembly: GCA_026413325.1. GTDB lineage: Bacteria > Bacteroidota > Bacteroidia > SpSt-205 > SpSt-205 > SpSt-205. Next base: position 48,149 of record JANZYW010000008.1, read on the forward strand.
TTATGAAGTATACTGTCGGGGGGTTGGTTTAGTCCATTTGAAAGAAAGACTGGATGCTTTCGATCTCGGAGCCGATGGTTCGATTACTCGCAATACGGACACTTACTATCGGGAGTATCTTCTGCGCTCTCCTTAGGGCCCAGGATACAGTTGGGGTGTATTTTTCGAGCAGAGGGTTCACATTTGAACCCATCTACCGAAAAACGGTTCTTAGCTCTCCCCCTGAAAATCTGGCAGGAAAAGCTGCTTACCTTCTCCAGCTTAGCGATAGCTTAGTTTCTCTCCTGGAGACTCGAGGCATAAAAGGAGTGAACCTTCACCGCCATCCTGAGTGGGCTGAATACCTGGAAGATCCGCAGAGGCTACCGTCTACTTGGAAAGGTATTTTGTATATCCAAACGCTTCATCTGGGGGCGACAGAAGACAAAGCAGTGTATGCAGAAAGCAACAAAATACGTACTGAGCGTACCTACAGTCTGTACTTTGAAGCAGAGGGAAGGTTCCGCAACCAGACCCTACGATGGAGAAAGCTCCTTCCCCCTGACGGCTGGAAGCAAGTACTTCTCACCTCGGTTCTCGAGACGATGCTTTCTCAATAAAACAAAGCGCACCCCCGCTGTGAACTATTTCGGCTATCTTCGCAAAATGCGAAAAAGCGTCGCTCTTCCCTTTCTTCTTCTTCTCTGCTTTCTCCATGCTTGTAGTTGGGGTCGTCACCCTCGAAAGCGCAAAAAAGTACGAATGCCCTGCCCCTGCAGTATATATTCTCCTCACATCGTATATTTGCCTCATGCGAAATCGCCGATGGATGGCTGCAGCACTCCTGGGATTGTTTCTATTCGTTTTTCTCCTCGAAGCTTGTGCCCCTACCCGCACTTCGAGAGGAGCGAGTTTCTGGCAGCGAAGTGGCTCTTGTCCCGCTACACGCACAGATAACCACGTATATTACTAAGCATAGCTCCTAACTTAGCGGCAGCTTTTTTATTCCGTGCCGCTTATTAGATCGAGGTTACTTTTGGGACAGGTTACGTTGGGGGTCTGTATCCTGTCCATCTTACGTGCTCAACCGAGAGACACCACGCGGTATCGGTTTCGAGATTCTCCGGCAGATGCCTCTGCCCGTTCTCCCTTACAGCCACCATGGGTCTTACCCGAACCAAGTACATATGAGATAATATACGAACTCACTCCCGACGGAAAAGGATATTGGGTCTATGAACGAATAGGAGGGAGAAACGTTCGACCTCCCTCGTATATCACCCGAGAGGAATACGAAAGGCTCCAGAGAGACCGCTTCCGCCGACAGTACTTAGACCGGAGAAGTCGAGAAGCCCAGCTCAGCGGTGCCGCTGGTCAGAATAGGCCTTCTTCTGCACCGAGTCAAGGCCTCTCGGGCTTGGTACCCCCTATCAATGTGAATAGTGAGCTCTTCCGAGATATCTTCGGCAGTGGGAAAGTAGATATCCGCCCTAACATCAACGTCCTCTTAGATTTATCTCTGCGGAGCAACCGAATGCGCAACCCCGCTCTCACGATCCGCCAACAGCGCAACACCAACCTTGCCTTCAACCAGCAAATCCAGATGAATGTCGTGGGCAATATCGGGGAAAAGCTGAAGTTGCGACTCAACTGGGATACCCAGACCAGTTTTAGCTTCGAGAATCAGTTCAAAATAGAATACCAAGGCTATGAAGACGACATCATCAAAAGCATAGAAGCAGGAAACGTCGGCTTGCCTTTGGGAGGAACCCTCATCACTGGAGGACAGAACTTATGGGGGATAAAAACACGCATGCAGTTTGGGTCTATATTCGTAACAGCGATCGCATCTCAGCAGCGCAGCAAAAGTCAGGAAGTCGTAGTCAAATCCGGTGGACAAAGACAAGAAAAAGTAAAAAAAGTTAGCGAATATGATTACAACCGGCATTTTTTTCTTAATCATTACTTCCGCTCCCTTTATGAGCAGTCTCTTTCTACCCTACCTGTAGTCTCCTCTCCCATCAATATCACTCGGATAGAAGTATGGGTGACAAATCGATCCAATGCTGTCGCCCAGAACACCCGCAATGCGGTCGGTTTTGTAGACTTGGCGGAGAACGTACCTGCCCGAGGAGGGAGACTATTCAACTCCGGTATCGCTGTGACAGGAGCTGTGCCAGATAATGGAGCCAATGAAGTATACGCCCGAGCCCTGCGGAACCCTGGGGCCCGCTCCAGAGATTCTGCGGTGTTTTACCTCACCCAAGAAGGGCTAACTAATGGGCAAGATTTCGAACTGGTAGAAAACATGCGGCGACTCAACGAAAACGAGTACTTCCTACATCGCCAGTTAGGATACATTAGCCTTAATCTAAGCCTCCAGCCCAACGATGCCGTCTTCGTCGCCTATGAATACACCCTGGCCGGAGACAATACTGTATATCGAGTCGGAGAATTCAGCGTGGACCAACCTGCAGACCCGCAAAACAGCAACGTCCTTTTCCTCAAAATGCTCAAACCGCAAGCTATCCGTCCTACCCTCAACAACCAACCCTACCCCACATGGGACCTCATGATGAAAAACGTGTACCGGCTGGATGCTTTCAATATCCGGCAGGAAGGGTTCGATCTTCAAGTGGTGTATGAAGCTACGGATGGCAGCGGGGATATTTCCTACTTGCCCTCTGCTGATACACGTGACCGACCGATTATCCAGATCGTGGGCTTAGACCGACTGCGCAACAACATGGAGGCAGGGGCCGATAATACATTTGACTTCATCCCCCAAGTGACTATCTTCCCCGATAGAGGGGTCCTGGTGTTTCCTGTGTTAGAGCCATTTGGTCGGCACTTAGTTCGACAGTTTGTGACCGACCCCGTGAACGACTCCATCAAATATGCCTATGACCCTTTGTACCGTCTCACGCAGGTGGATGCGGTTCAGTACTTCCCTCAGCTCAATCGGTTCAAGCTCAAGTACAGTTTCGTTTCCTCGACAGGTGCCGAGATAAATCTCAATACCCCTCAGATCCAGCCAGGTAGCATTCGTGTAACGGCAGGAGGAGCCCCCCTCACAGAAGGTGTCGACTACCAAGTCGACTACACGATCGGGAAAGTGACGATCCTCAACCAAGGCATCCTCCAATCAGGACAAGAGATTCGGGTCCGGTTCGAGAGCAACCAGCTTTTTGGCATAGATCAAAAGACTCTTGTGGGAAGCCGGGTAGAATGGCGTCCTTCTCAGCGTTTCCAGCTGGGCCTGACGGGGCTCAGCTTCTATGAAAGGCCTCTTATCAACAAGGTGATTATTTCCGAAGAACCTGCGGCTAATCTGATGTGGGGCGCTGATGTGAGCCTGCAGGAGCGTTCACGCTTTCTGAGCGCACTCCTCAACACCCTCCCCTTCTATAGCACAAAGGAGGAGAGCGAAATAACTTTCAAGGGAGAATTTGCTCAGCTCAGGCCCGGTATTCCCCGACAAGTCATAACGGGAGAAGAAAGGGGTATTGCTTACATAGACGATTTTGAAGGGCTGCGGAATGTATTGGACCTTACCCAGTGGACCTATTGGAAGCTGGCGTCGGTACCACCTTCGCTCCGTCCGACGGGTGCCGACCCCCGAGTCGCAAACTTTACCCGAGCTGCTCTCTCCTGGTACTTCATAGACCCTGAATTTTTCAATCGTCCTTCCAGCTTCGGATTAGATGACCAGAGCCCTACGCTAAACGCCCATTATACCCGCCGGGTAGAGCCAGCCGAGATCTTCCCAAATCGAACCATTGCGGCTGGCAGCAACATTCTCACCACTTTTGATTTGTATTATCGGCCTCAAGAGAGAGGCCCCTATAACTATAATGCTAATCCCGCTGACCTCAATCCCGACGGTTCCTTCGCAAACCCTACCCGAAACTGGGCAGGTATGATGCGGAGGGTTATTGGAAATACGGATTTTGAAGCCGCCAACTATGAGTTTATTGAGTTCTGGCTCATGGATCCCTTCTTAGATGATCCGACCGCACCTGGAGGCGACCTCTACTTCAACCTGGGAC
>JANZYW010000090.1 GCA_026413325.1 Bacteroidia bacterium
ATTTCGTGAGTGCAGTGGCGCCGTACTTTGGTCCAGAGACCGCTCGTGCTTTTGTGGAAGGCTGGATATACACCCCTCATTTCCCCCAGGCGGTATTTGTGTGGGAAGGGGATCAGGTGTGTGAAGTGTTGTATCCCACTCCATATCCGGTCCGAGTGCCTTTTCGCAAGCGGTATGTATCGGGCCGTGAAAGCCAGTCTGAGCTGGATATGGGAAGTCCCCGCCAGCGAGACACTTCCCCCGAAGAAATCCTTTCAGTGGAGGTAGACCCAGATACGCTTACCCCATATTGGGGGCCGAGGTATAGCTATCCCCTTTCGGTTCGGGGTCGAGTGGGACCGAATCCTTTCACGCAATATCTGTACATCAATATAGCTGGCCTTCGAGAGGTGAGATTGTACGATGCCACAGGCCGGCTGGTGGGAAGTTCTTTTCCCTCTTCGCGAGAGGTACCCTTGTCGTGGGAGCTTCCGTTCCTACCCGCAGGGGTATATTGGTTATGGGTAGAGGGAGACGGAGGAGTGCGAACTTTTCCGCTGGTTCGAGAGCCATAGCTATTTTTGAGGACATGCATAGGGGTATATTTCTAAGCCTCGTATGGGGTGGGCTTTGGGCACAGCTGTCTTATCGAGAAAGTAGCCAGGCGGAGTTTACTCGGTTGGCGGCGGGGCGGTGGCAGCAGCCGATCAAGCCAGCAGATTTTGCTACGAGTGAGAATATCGGCCGCTTTCGTGTAGGCTGCCGGGAGGGGAAGGTGATGCAGCGCTATCGGTTCACCTTGCCTGGCGGAGGACCTCACCAGATTGTCGACGAAGAAAAGATCACCGATGCTTCCCACGGGATGGTGCAAGGGGACTTCTCGGATTGGACCCCTGCGGGGCTGCTCTTGACGTCGGTAGGACAGCTTCCGGTATTTACGTTGCAGGGGGGGACCTGTTACTCCGATGCGGTAGTAAATGGGCAGGCGATTTTTTACGCAGGCGGTCCTGAAGAGGGTTTTCTTATCGAGACGATGCAGCTGGAGTCCCCGACGGCACTTCCTGTTTCTCCGGCTGGGGTGGCGGTAGATGTGGGGCTTTATTCGTTGAATGTAGCAGATGTGGCGGCTCGGCGCGTGTGGAAAGCCGATGGGGTTCGATTTTCAGAGTTTTTGAACCGAATCGGCGCGGTAAGTGACTTTGGCATTTCCCATATTGGGGGGACGGTAAGCGTTTATGGTGTGCAGGGGCGCAGCAATGCCTGTTTCATTCGGATAGGTTCTTGGTCAGACCCTATGCATGGGCGAGAAGTACCTCCCAAGTTTATTTTCGTTGAGTGGAAATAAAAGCGCGGGTAAGGGGTGGGGGAGCGGCCGCCTCAGCTTGAAAAGCGCATTATACTTCTTTGTGTTTGCCCAAGCGCTGCCTACCACAGGCCCAGGATACGAGGGATATCCCAGATATTGTGGTGGAAGGGACTCCAGTTTCCATTTTCGACTTGACTAAGCTCTCGTTTCCAAAAGTGAAGGTGGAGAGCGGGGTAGAGGTAGCCAAAGCGATAGCTGGGATGAGGATGACGACAGCGCCTGGGGTTAGATGTGGCCCTGCAGAGCTCTTTCTGGGTGGTGTGTGGGTATCGGATAGGGAGCTGTCGAACGATCTTTTCGGCAGCGGCGAGATAGAGGTGTAGACTATCGATGTGAGAGGCTTCTTTGAGACTTCCTCTCGGGCTGAGGAGGGCGGATAGCCAGTGGTACCGGAAGGCGACCCGAAGGTGGGTTATATCCCATGCAGTTTTGAGTTCTTGCCAGAGGATCCGTAGCGTTTCGTCCGTGGGAGAAGGGAGGCTGGGCCAAGCGGGCCAGTTTAAGATAGCTGAGCGCATTCCCTGCAGAGGGCCCGAGAAACGTGCCTGATACTTTCCCGGTTTGCGATAGATTTTCCAAGGGGGCACGGGGAGGCGTGGCTGGAAGGGAGGCAATGCATACCATCCGATCTCATCCATGGGGGTCGTCGGAGTGAGGTAGCTTAGCAAATCTCGTCCCACCAGTACGCTGTCTTGGAAGCGGATGAGCCGCTCCCACAGAAGCGTATCCCCTCCAAAGAGCCGCATAAATCCTTCTTGGGGGAAGGAAACGACCTCTTCCCCATCGCATGTAGCCTTCCAGCTCCAGCGGGCGACGCTCCAGTCGAATAGCCAATAGCCGATATCCCACCCCGAGGAGAAAGTCAAGTGCCCTTCTGCAAGACCCTCCACCAATCGGATATCTTCCCAGCGGCTGCGAAGGTACGAGAGGAGCCAAATGGGGACGCTATTGTCAAATGTCACCCAATAAGCAGTCTCGGGGTAATACCAGACTTTACGATGTCGACTCTCTTCTCGAAGCGTCTCGTAGAGATGAGAAAAGTTTTTGCATCGATAGACAGGGGTGATACTATCTCGCAGGCCGTAGCACATTACAGAGTGTACACAAAGCGTGAGGTTCCTCGGGAGTTCCTGCGGGTGAAAGTCTCCTAAGGCATACGCATCTGGGGGCACTACATGCTGACGAGACATTACAGTGATACCTATTTTTTCCCCATAGTGCAGAAGGCTATCGATCCAAGGTCCCCACGTCTTACCTACAAACTCGGCTGCGTTGAGGTCTACATTGAGGCGGGCTATGCCAGTAGAGGCTAAGAGCTGGAGACGGGTATACAGGAGATAGCGTTTGGAGTGGAGGCTATATCGCGGAAGGAGCTGAAAGGCTCTCTGCTGCTGCATACGAAGGGAAATGTCGAGGCCGACGGTGACACCCCGTTCTCGAGCATACTGGACGATCCGCCGGAAATACGGCACCCACTTCTCCAGCTGTACGGTGCGCAGCAGGCAAAACTCAAAGTAGTTCTGGCGGTTACGAACCAGCCAATCTATGTATGAGCGAACCAGCTTTTCACCCTCTGGGAAAGCAGGGTCATGAAAGGCTTCAGTCAGTTCTATGGGATGTTGGGTATGCAGATGAAATCCCCTCCATCGGAATCGAGGCTGTATCTTCATATCTTTACAAGAGGAAGGGAGCACTCGCAGAGTCACCAGAGGATGAACGAAGACGAAACCATGCTTCTCTTCCAAGAAAGTATACAATCCATACACGCCAGTCAGGCTATCAGGAGCTTCGATGAGATAGCCTTGAGGCTGTTTCCGCAGGTGCACCTCTCTGTCAGATTCCCCTAAACGGAGTTGGATGGTATCCTGGAGTTGATAGTGACGAAAAAGACTATCTACATCCCGCAGAGCCCAGGAGAGAGGCCCTGTAGCCGCTACTGAAGCTGCAGGAAGGACTGTGCCACTGTGTAATATCCACAGTTGGAGCCAAACTGCGCCTATTCCCATCGCAGGGAAGGTACAGGCTTTGGAGGAAAGTCCCTATCTTTGTACAGCATTGGATCCCGTCCCCCTTGCAGGAATAGCGGCCTTTCTCTCTTTATCGGCCCTTTTTTCTGGATACGAGACAGCTTTCTTCAGCCTCTCGCCTGGGCAGCTTTCCACCCTGTATCTCCAGTACAAGGGTCGTCCTTGGATACACTGGATTCGGTATTTTTCAGATTATCCCGAAACCCTTCTTAGTGTAATTTTGATTGGAAATACCCTTGCCAATCTGGGGATCACGCTGTTGCTATTTTACTTAGGTGGGGAAATGGGTCTTGCATACGGGGAAACGCTATCGGCACTGGTAGCATTGGGATTGATCGTATTGATGGGGGAGATTTTTCCCAAAAGCATTGCTCTCACCCGTCCGATGATTTTTCTGCGGCTGGGCACCCCTATTGTGCAGCTTCTGTTCTGGTTGAGCTACCCTCTTGGGAGAGCCTTGGATGCATTACGCAAACGCATCGAGCGCCGCTGGCGGCCAGAGGCTTCTCCCGAGCGGCTCACCCAGCTTGTAGAGATGTTGCCATCGGAGCTTTCTCCTCCTACGGAAAAACGAGTTTTGAAAAACCTCCTCCTGCTTCGGCAGTTGCCAGTCAAGGCATTCATGATTTCTCGCATGGACATGAAGGCTATCCCCATCAGCCTGGGCTGGAAAGAACTCAAAGAGGCTTTAGCCCAGATCCCTTATATTCGAGTGCCAGTATATCGGGATACGTTGGATGAGGTAAAAGGCATACTCATGGTGAAGGACTTGCTTCCTCATTGGGAGAAAGAAGAGGTTACAAACTGGCAAGCGCTTATCCGACCAGCGTATTTTGTTCCCGAGATGAAAAATGCATATGAACTCCTCTTAGAGCTAAAGAGCCGGCGTCAGCATGTAGCGATCGTGGTAGATGAGTTTGGGGCGGTGGCGGGTCTCATTTCTCTTCAGCGTCTTTTAGAAGCTGTTTTTGGATATGGAGAAGAGGAGGAAGGCTCTACAGAGGCCTTATATGAGATACAGTCAGACGGCTCAGTCTGTTTGCAGGCGCAGGCGCCCTTGGTGCTGGTTCAAGAGGTATTAGGCCTTCCTGCAGACTTCTTTAGTGAGGAGGAAGCGCGCACCTCAGAGAATCTGGCAGAGTTCTTACTTTCGCTCGCAGAGCGGATACCGAATCAAGGCGAAGTACTTTTCTATAGAGATTATGCATTTGAAGTGGTGGCTAGTAGTCCTCATCGGATCGAGCGGGTGCGTGCTTACCGTAGCGTGTCACGAGACGGTGATACCCCGTCCTCGGACGTATCCTCGAATGGAGCTGCCTAAGATGGGACGCTATGATACGTTGGATTGCCAGGCTTGCCCGGTCCGCTTTGCTTACCCCGCTTATGCTCGCTTGCAGTATGTACCCCAGGACTCCTGTTGGTTTGACTTATATTTTCCCCAGCTGGATGCGTACTGGCATGTGACCGCGCATGATCTGCGCGGTTTGCAGACTACTCCTGCGAAGGCATTAGAGACTTATCGGAAACTCATCTACAAACACGCTATAAGAGCTACGGATATCGGAGAAAAAGCCATTCGTGGGCCAGGAGGAAAAGGCTTTTTCTACGAACTATATGGAGATGTGCCCACCCATGCACTCGTGTTTTATACGGATTCGGTTCGGTATGCGATTATGATTGCCTCTTATTTCAAAGTGGCAGGTTCGGAGGATTCTTTGGCTCCCGTGATCGAGCGAATGCGAGATGAGCTTCATCGCATATATCCTACCATCACATGGCACCCCGTGCGATCGACACCCACGCCCACCTGTTTTTAGAGGATTTCGATGCGGACCGAGCTGCAGTGACCCATCGGGCCCGACAGGTGTGTGAAGCGGTCCTCCTTCCTAACCTGGACAGGAGTACGCTCCCCATTCTTCAAGCATTAGTTGCTTCAGCCCCTGACCTATATTATCCTATGATAGGCATCCATCCCACCCATGTGAAAGGAGACTATGAGGAAGAGCTTGCCACGATGAAAGAGGCACTGGCTCAAGGTCGATGGATAGCGATAGGAGAGGTAGGGATGGATCTGTATCACGATGTTTCTACTCGAGCTTGGCAGGAGGAGGCACTCTACACCCAGGCAGAATGGGCGGTAGCATACAATCTTCCCCTCTCTATCCACTTTCGGGCGGCACTGGAGGAAACTCTGCAGGTATTGCGTCCTTTTGCAGGAAAAGTTAGGGGGGTTTTTCACTGCTTTACAGGTACCTATACAGAGGCGAAACGCATCCTGGACGAGGGTTTCTACTTAGGTATAGGAGGAGTGCTAACCTACAAGAGCGCGCAGGAGCTTCGAGATGCCGTGCGATTGCTCCCAAAGGGAAGTTTCCTTTTAGAGACGGACAGTCCCTATTTAGCTCCGGTACCCATGCGGGGTCGTCGGAATGAAAGCAGCTTTCTCTCCTATGTAATCCGAGTTTTGGCAGAGCTGAGAGGGGAGAGTCCACAGGAGGTGGTAGAATACACCAGTGCCGCGGCGAGAGGGTTATTTGGTCTCCCGCTCTTGTCGGCTGCGGAGGGGGACAAACCGGAATAGGCCTTTTTTCTCTCGATGGAGCTGCCCTTCTTCTCGAGAAAGAACGATCATCGTCTGATTCGGTCCTTTTCCCACAGGTATAACTAAGCGCCCTTTTTCTGCCAACTGCTCGATCAGTTCGGGGGGGATCTCCTCTGCCCCGGCCGTGATAAGAATCCTATCAAAGGGAGCATAGGTGGGCCATCCCAGTCTTCCGTCTCCCCATCGCAGGCGAGGAT
>JANZYW010000091.1 GCA_026413325.1 Bacteroidia bacterium
CCCCTCACCCACTCTTACTCCTACTACGGTCAAAGTCGCTTTGTGGAACGGAACATACTCTACATGGCAGGAAGCTCTACAAAGGGTAGCACTCTCTCTAAACGACTTCAGAAAAAGACACAGACCCGACTACGATAATGTGAAGAAAGCTCTCTCAAGCCAAGATACAAAACTAACCTTGCCCATCGAGCGAGCGGGCTTCGGACTGCCCATCGTATTTTATTTCAGGTCGTTACAGGGCTTGAATGGCACCCTTCAAGGCAGTGACAAAGACCGCCGAGCACCCCCCTTATCCTCAAGACAGCTCAGCTTGATGAGCAGTGCTACACAGTGCAAGCCTCTTTTTTTCGAGCTGCGCTACTGCCCTCCGAGGAGTGTCTAATTTTGAAAAGAAAGTCTTCGAGGAGCGCCAAATCTACTGAACCTTTGAGCAGCTACCAAAAAGAAGCTCTGGACTGGGTAGAGAAATGGCTAACTTCTGCGGATTGGCATATCACTACTTTAGTATAAGATGCGAGATGTTGACTACCCCTGGACCACCAAGATAGACGCCTTTCTTCATGACCCTGCCCATAAGGCGCTGGTGCTGGGCAGCCGTTGGAGTCACAAGGAGGCAGCACAGGTGATAGCTCATGCATTAGGGATCGTAGGGGAGTTGGACCCACGCGAAGGTCCTATCAGTCAAGCCGATCGCGTCGCCGCTGCCGCAGACCGAAATACTTACCTGACCCGTAGCAGAGAGGTTTATTGGAAGGAGCAGACGGCCCTCCTGACCCATCCCCTCGGAGGCGAAGCCTTTACCCTCCCAGCAGGGCTGCAAAAACTGGCTACCCGAGAAGAGGTAGAAAAGATCGCCACAGAACTAACTCAGTGGATGGCAAAGTGCAAAGCCAAGTCTGACAGAGATAGGTATCTGTGGCTATGGTCTCGGTACTTTGATGAAACGGGCAGCGTTTTAGGTAAAGAGTTAGCCAAATATTTTCCCCTGCTTCCGGCGGATACACGGCAGCCAGATCATAGCCTACGTCAGCATCTTTCCATGACGGCTGCCCTTGCAGCGGCTTTGCAAGAAGGATATAAACCTGCTTTTCTCATCTTTGGGATCGGTCCTGTGCAGGAGTTTATCGCTGCTGCGCGCCGCACGGCAGACCTCTGGGCAGGCAGCTGGCTGCTTTCTTTCCTCACCTGGAAAGCCATCGAAGCCATCATAGAAGAAGTAGGACCGGATGTGATTATTTTCCCCTCTCTTCGGGAGCAGCCTCTGGCAGAAGCTTGGTTCACGGGTCAGATAACCGCTGGAAATCTATCTTCTCCTACCCAAAACTTGCGCATCGCTTCCTTTCCCAACCGCTTCGTGGCGCTGCTTCCCTACTCTGAGAAGAACTCTTCAGACCCAAAAGCAGCCTCTTCCCTGACCCAAAAGGCAGAAAAAGCCGTTCATCAGGCATGGAAAGAAATCGCACACTGTGTAAAAAAGCTAATCCAATCGTACAGCGTTGGAAGTTGGGATAACTACACGGATAGCTTGTGGGAAGCGCAAGTTAGCTCATTTCCAGAGGTATACTGGTCTATTTTCCCATGGCCTGGAAATTTTAGCGATGGTTACAATCAAACCCAGGAGTGGTGGCAAAATCTCACAAGTACTCCTTTAGATGCCCCTCCTACCCTATATTCTCCAAACTGGGGCAATGCCTATGCTCAGCTGTACCTGCTGGCAGAGCGTTTTTATGGGGCGCGGAAAGCCCTCCGCAGCAGCTCAGAGAATGGAGAAGTTTTCTTAGGGGAAGTTTCTTCGCTTCATGCAGGGCAGATAGCCTTATCAAGTGAAAACTTATCCGCCAAAGACTGGTGGGCTAAGCTGGGGGATGCGCTGCGCCACAAGGGTATATACCTCCTCCAGTCAGAGGGACAGGAAAGGTTAGACGCCTTGAGCACTATCAAGCGCTTCCTTCCCACCCTCGTGAAGAAGAGCAGCAGCCCCAAAACAACCGACTCCTGTGCTTCTCTCTTCCCCCCTGAGATGGAATTCTTCACCTTCCCTTCCAATAGCGAAATAGCCGCTGCCCCCTTCAAGCAAAAGGTAATAGATATTTATAGGAAAGCGCTTTTGTCTGCGCAGCCTGCTACCCCCGAGCAAGACAAGATACACAAAGCGAAGCAAGCCCTTCAGAAGTTCATAGAGAAGTTACAGGAAGCTCAGCTCCTAAATCGGCTGTGCTACGATAAGCCTTCTTTACCAGCTTTTCAGAAGATATACGACGAAGAAAAAGATGATACGCTGAAGTGTTTTTTAGCTTTGGAAGCCTCCTGGCTGTACGAAACGCACTGGGACGAAAACTACTTAGCTCGGGAAGGCATACCAGTAAAAGAAAATCTTAGACAGGAAATCCAGGAAGCTCTGCGAGCGCTATACAAAGCCGCGGATGCACATCCTGCGGGCTATTATGCGGTCCTCCTCATGGACGGGGATCACATGGGACGCTGGCTTAGCGGCACACATGAACATATGCCTCACCTCAGAGAGGTAGTTCATGCGGATGTTTCTTTAGAGGCAGAAACCCAACGTCCCGTAACCCCGGCTTATCATGCATTTATTTCAGAGGCTTTAGGGCACTTTGCGCTGCATTTTGTACCGCATATCGTAGAGAAGCATTTAGGGGCTGTGGTATATGCTGGAGGAGATGATGTACTGGCATTTCTTCCTGTAGAGAACGCTCTCCGGGCGGCGCTGGAGCTACGAGCTGCTTTTAGTGGCTACTTGCGGTACAATGGCGGAACCTATGCCATAGATTGGACCGCCCGGTCAGGATATGTAGATACGGAGGAGAAGGTATTTCTCACAATGGGGCCTCGGGCGACGGCTTCGGTGGGGATAGCCTTTGCTCATCACCGAATGCCTTTACAGACTACCTTAGAAGAAGCACGCCAAGCCGAAAAGGAAGCCAAAGAAACCTATGGACGCAATGCCATCGCCCTCGCTATCCTAAAACGCTCCGGCGAAGCCATCAGAGTAGGGCTTCCATGGCTCGCACAGGAAGGAAGTAGTCCTTTTTCTTCCGTAGAACATTTTCTCCACATTTCGCAAAGACTCAGGGAAGAAAGCGTTTCCCTTCGGCTGGGGAAGCTATTCGCCCAAGAAGGGGAAGCGCTTACTGAAAGCCCCGATATGGCACGCAGTGAGCTACGAAGAGTTCTTCGGCGACGCACCCCTGCCCCCTCAGAGAAGTTGGAGACAGATATTCTGAGGTTCTTTGACTTTTTATGGCGATGGAAAGGGGTTTCCTCTCAAAAGGATAAAGTACCCTCTGCTGTAGAACTATTTACAGAGTGGATGGCAGTAGCAGCCTTTCTGGAACGGGGAGAGGTATGAGCTGGCAGGGGTTTACCATAGAACCCATAGATGTGTGGCTTTTTCGGGATGGGAGGCCATTTTCCGCCGGTTCAGACGTATGGGCGCGCAGCTTGCCGATGCCTTCGCCTTTTACGCTCCTGGGTGCCCTTAGAACCTTTTTTCTGCTTCAGGAAGGTCATTCTCCGAGAGAATTTCACGAAGGCAAAATAAACGATACTCTTCTTCACGCACGCTGGGGACAAGCAGGAGCGCATCCAGGACAGCTTAGTCTGAGAGGACCTTTCTGGCAAAAAGATGGGGAGTTATACTTTCCTGTGCCTGCAGACCTGGCCCGAAGCGAAGCAGGGTATCACATCCTCGCTCCTCTTTCCAAAGGCGTTCCTTCTAACATGCCGAGTACACTCCTCCCGCTGTGGGCCCAATCCAACTCTCCTCTACAAGGACAGAGTGGCTACCTCTCCCAAAGCAGTTTGGAGGCGTATCTAAAAGGGAACGTTGATACCATCCAGGTAAAACCGCTATCCGCCTTCATAGAAAAGGAGCGGCGCACAGGCATAAAGATAGCAAAGGGACGCACCGTAGAAGAGGGCTTTTTCTACCAAACAGAAATGCTGCGATTGAAGGAAGGAGTCTCTTTATATGGAGAAGCTATCTTGCCGGACCAGACCCGACCTGTAGAAGGTATTTTATTTCTGGGCGGGGAGCGGCGCATGGGTTATCTACGATGGGCAGAAGGGGCCTCCCCACCCCAGGTTTCTGCTTATTCTCTCCCAGTCAACGCCTCACAGATAAAGGTCATCCTGCTCTCTCCCGCTTATTTCTCAGACGGCTGGCACCCTAAGGGAGGCGACTGGACGAAAGTATCGCCAGAGTTGGAAGGCTGGCAGCTGGTGAGTGCTGCTGTGCCCCGACTTATTTCCATAGGAGTGTTTGCCAAAAGGAACGGCTATCCTGCCCAGAAGCGCCTCCTCCTCGTACCTGCTGGAGCGGTGTATTTCTTTAGATCGAAAGGGGACGACCGAAACTTCCCTAAGATAGATTCCTTTACCGAAGAGCCTCCCGAGGAGGACCCTCCGCTCCCACTCAAGAGCTTAGGCTTCGGGCTACCAAGCATAACCAGCTGGCAATATGTCTAAAAAAGGTTTTATACTGTGGCTTTTTACAGAGACCCCCCTGCATGCAGGGATGGGTAGTGGCTTAGGCGAGGTGGACCTACCGCTTCAGCGGGAGCGGACTACAGGCCTACCCTTTATCCAGGCCTCTGGGATTAAAGGAGCGTTGCGGGCCCACCTCACAGCCCAAGGCTCCGATAAGGAGACCCTCAAAGCCCTTTTCGGTCCAGATACCGAGAGTGCGCATGAGCATGCGGGGGCATTAGCAGTGAGTGATGCGAGGCTTTTACTTTTTCCCGTGCGCTCTCTGGCAGGGGTATGGGCGTGGACCACTGCACCTATGGTATGGGAACGGCTGCGCAGAGATATAGAGCGCTTCAAAACGAATGGTAGCTCGTCTTCAGCTCCTGCTTCTTTGGGCGAAAAAATAGACAAACCCATCGTCAAACCAAAAGCTCCTATTCTCCTTCAGGATTCAAAGCTTATTCTGGAGGATATGGCATACGAAGTTAGCCATACAGATGTCTTAGCACAAGTAGGCGAGTGGCTAACAAAAAACGCCTTTGAGAAAGGCTCCTACTGGGAAAAGGAGCTTCAAAACCATTTAGCCGTCTTACCTGATGAGGAGTTTGAATTCTTCACCGAAAATGCCACGGAAGTTATCACTCGCGTGCGCATAGATCAAGCTACCAAGACAGTGCAAGAAGGCGCCCTATGGACCGAAGAGCTGCTCCCCAGCGAAACGCTTCTGTACGTAGCAGGCATCGTAGAGGACTCCCATGAGCGAAAGACGGAAAATGGAAATTCTTTGCCTCTCTATGAGGCTTCGAAGCTCTTGGAAAAGATAAGAGAATACACAGATGAGAAGCGCCTCCAGCTGGGGGGCGATAGTACCCTCGGACGAGGCTGGTGTTATGCTAAACTGATGCTCCTATGAGTCAGGCACAGCGTAGCCTTCTTCAGGAGCGAGCTAAGCATGCTTGGAATGCTATCCAGGAGGCTTTGAAGAAAGCGCAAGGTTCTCCCAAAATTCAAAAAGAGTATGCAAGTTTGGTACGACGGACTCCTTCTCTTATTCGTAGTAGCGGCTTGGGACAGACCTTAGCTTTCCTCAAAGCTAAAAAGGATAAAGAGCACGAATGGCTGTACAAGCATCTCTCCCAGTGGGTTCTTGGGCAAGTGAAGTCTCCATCTGACGGAGATCTATTAGGGTGGATAATCAATAAAGCTGACCAAAAGCTCTATCGTTATGCTACACAGGAAGCGCTGGCTTACCTGCGCTGGCTAAAACGCTTCGCTGAAAGCGAGCTAAAACCGGGCGAAAGAGATGAGTCAACGCAGAAATAGTCCCACCCATCCGCGTAATAGAGAGAGCAGCCCCCCCAACAGGAGCTTCCTTCCTTTACCGCAGGATAGCCTCTGGCAAGAAAACCCGGAAAAAGTACTCTGTGACCTTCCCAGCCCGAACCTTGCCCTTCTTATGCAGAAGTTTGCCACTTGGAAGCTAAACGGCGGAGCCGCCCCAGGAACGACGCTTTCTCTCTCTGCCGAAGCCAAGTCCTATAGCTGTGTAAGAA
>JANZYW010000092.1 GCA_026413325.1 Bacteroidia bacterium
CACCAATACATCATACAAGCGCTTGGAGGAAGGGTAGACCCCATAGGAAGACCTTTATTTGGTGTGCAAAGACCCATCTATCATAGAGGTATCGGCCTTTTCGAGAGGCTCCCCAATCCCTTGTCTGTAGGCTTGTACCACGCTCTCCATGCCAGTGAGGTCCCACCCTCTTTAGAAGTAGTTGCTCAGGACCAAGAAGGACACTGCATGGCTGTCTGCCATCCTACATATCCAGTCTGGGGGCTTCAGTTTCATCCGGATTCGATTCTCACGCCGAACGGAAGGCAGCTTTTGCAAGCTTGGATAAGTTTGATTGCTTCCACCTACTCCCGTCAAATTGTTTAGAAGAATATGGATACTCCCGTCTCGGAGTTGAAAGTCGACCTCCCCACTTGGCAAATCGTCCAAGGAGACGGCTACAGGTACGCATTTGGCGGTCGTGCCGATGGGCCTCCTTTGGTATTGGTACATGGACTTTTTGGCGCTCTTAGCAACTGGGACCTCACCCTTCAGACTTTTGCTTCTCAATATGCTTTATATGTTCCTCTACTTCCCATATATGAGCAGAGCTCCGTTGATCCCTCTTTACAAGGGCTCACGGCATATCTCCTCCGCTTCTATGAAGGGGAGGGGCTGCCTCCCTCTGTCTGGATGGGGAACTCGCTGGGAGGTCACCTTTCGCTCCTTGCGGCTCGGACCTATCCTCAAGCGGTACGAGGGTTAGTTCTCACAGGGAGCTCGGGATTATTTGAAGAAGGCATGGGAAGCAGCTTCCCTCGACGCAGCAGTCGAGAATATGTCGCCGAGAGGGTCCGATACACCTTCTACGATCCTCGCCATGCCACCCCCGAGCTGGTAGAAGAGGTATACACGATCGTAAATGACAACTATAAGGCCCTTCGGGTCCTCAAGGTAGCTCGTGACGCACAACGGAACTTTGTGGGAGGATGGTTGCCAGAGATTGATGTTCCTACCTGTCTCATTTGGGGACTCAACGATACCATAACCCCCATCTCAGTAGCATACACTTTCTTTCGACTCTTGCCCCAGGCGGAACTTCATTTTATAGATGAATGCGGACATGCTCCGATGATGGAGCAGCCTGAACGGTTTCATGCGATATTGCTACGATTTTTGCAGCGTATTTTTTCATGAGTCGGGCCAGTCTCACCCTTTCCCCCCTTCTTCGGTATCGGAAGCTGTGGCTTCTCCCCTCTTCCTCTGCTCGAGCAGCTCGTCAGGCATTCCATAGGAATCCCCGACTCTACCACTTACCGATTGTATCTGAAACAGGCCAGTATCAAGCTCTTTTCCCCAAGCGTTCGCTCATCAAAGCTCACCCCCAAACATTGCTAGAAAGCCTACCGTGGGACTCCTTTCCCAGCCTTCCCCCCTACGCCACTATCTATGACGCTCTTCAAAAGATGGAAGAGCTCCGTACGCCTGAGATCGCCATCACGAATGAAGAAGGTCTTTATCTCGGCCTCATCACCACTGACAGCCTGGTACGGTGGTGGAGCCATCTCGGTGCTGTACAAGAGCCAGGAGCCGTACTGATCTTGGAAAGCTACCTACGAGATTATAGTCTGGCAGAGATAGCCCAGATATTAGAAAGCGACGAGATTCGCATCCTTTCTGCTTACCTCCTACGACACGATACCGATTTACAAAAAACCTATATTGTTCTCAAAGTAAATAGCATCTACCTTGCCCGTACCATCGAACTGTTAGAGCGCAAGAACTATCGGGTCGTAGGAATACATGGTGATCTTCTTATGGAAAAAGACGCTCGAGATCAACTAAATGCACTTCTGCGGTATCTGAGCATATAATTCAAAAAGATCGTCTCATTCTTTTATATTAGCGTACAAAACTTTTTTGAAAATGCTTCAGATAGGTCGCATCCACATTATTACTGATACGCATGTACAGCGTCGCTACAGCCATTATGACCTGGTGCGCATGGCTATTGAAGCCCAGATTCCCACTATCCAATACAGAGAAAAGTTTTTTTCTTCGGAGCGACATCTGGCTGAGTTACGCCAGATTTTAGAGTTAGCTCGTCGTCATCATACACAGCTTATCATCAATGATTACGTCGAGATAGCCGCTGAGCTGGGAGCGACGGGAGTGCATTTGGGCGAACACGATATCTCCATCGAAGAAGCTCTAAGAAAGCTGCCCGCCTTCGCAATCATTGGAGCTACAGTGCATACGCTTGAACGGTACCGAGCCATACAGCACCTCCCTATCGCCTATGTAGGAGTGGGACCTGTTTTTGAAACTTCTACCAAAGAATCAGGGTATCCCCCCCTGGGGGTCGAGGGTCTTCGCTCTTTCGTAGAGGCTATCACACATCCTGTTATCGCTATCGGTGGTATTACTCCTGAGAGGGCCCATCTTCTCTTCACCGCCATTCCTCGCCTACATGGGGTTGCGGTTCTTTCCGCGTTTTGTTCTGCGTCTGAGCCTATAGAAGTAGCTCGGGCTTTACTAAACAGTATCCCAGAAAAGGAGTGAGTTCTCCCACTCTACCCATGGCGGGAGAAAAGCTCCTTTCTATCTGAAAGTGGTGTATTTTTGTCGAATGGCCTTACGTACGGCCATCTACCTTACAGGCTTAGCTATCGCTCAGACCCTGAGCAACTGGGGAGAGCAGATTCGTTCCACGCCAGGGACGCTTATCAGTGTCATTGGGAGTGTGAGTAATCGACAAGGGGGGACTTGGTTCCATTCTGGAGCGCTGTATATCACCGATACGATAGAAAACTATGCAGGAAACGAAATGTTTATCCCCATTTTTCCAAATGGAGTACCCGTTTCTCCTGGAAAAGTCCAGCTGTGGGGAGGCTATCAGTGGATTACAGGTTCTGACCCCATTCATTTTGATACACTGGAGCTTCGAGGAAGCTCCAGCAAAAATCTCGCTCAGGACGCATATGTACGACACTGGTTAGACTTAGGAGACCAGATGTTCAACACCCATGCTGAGACTCTCTTTCATCGGCAGCCAGCCCCTTATTCCGTCGTTCGCGGTACAGGTTTCGTGCGCTCGAGTAGAGGAGGGGCGCTGGAGAGAACTTGCATGGCAGGAGAAAGATATTTGTATCCAGTGGGAGACTCACTCCCGATACTTCGGTACCGACCCTTCTATCTAACTCCGTCTGGAGATGGTCGCTATGCAGGACGATTCGCAGCAGGGGATGCCACAGGAGAAGGCTATGACAGGTCTCAAAAAGATCCCCGGTTGTGTTTGATTAATCCCCATTATTTTCACCATATATCGGGTCCTACTGGAGGTTTTTTGGAACTTAGCTTCGACCCCCCAGTAGATGGAAACTACGATGCATCAGCCCACTGGACTGGCTCTCAGTGGGATAGCATAGGGGGAGTGCTGATTACTATCTCTCCTTTCTCTTAC
Organism: Bacteroidia bacterium; assembly: GCA_026413325.1. GTDB lineage: Bacteria > Bacteroidota > Bacteroidia > SpSt-205 > SpSt-205 > SpSt-205. Next base: position 3,422 of record JANZYW010000092.1, read on the forward strand.
ATCACTCAGTCTGTATTGCAGCTTTCTCCTACCCCTTTCGCTTTGGCAGTTAGGCAGCCCAGGGCGAAGATTATACCTCCCGGTCCTCATGAACTATGCCCGGGAGATTCCCTCCAGCTGATGGTCGAGCAGCCTGATCCAAACTGGACATACATATGGAGTCATGGAGCCACAGGCCCTACCGTATGGATAACAGCTCCGGGCAGCTACACAGTGACTGTACAAGGACCTCAAGGGTGTAGCTTTGTTAGTGCCCCTGTGGAGGTACGCGGACTTCCCCATCCTTTTGTAGCAATATCTCCATCTTCTCCTCAATCCATTTGCCCGGGTGACACCCTCTGGCTCACAGCTACCGCTGCTCTGTCCTACCAGTGGTTCTACGAGGGGCTACCGCTGATTGGAGCCCAAAGCCAATCTTTCCCTGCAACTCAACCTGGAACGTACACCGTGCAGGCTGTCCAGCGCTGTGGCGTAGCAGAGAGCACACCATTTGTTCTCACCTGGCATGCTCTTCCTATTGCATACTTCACGGTATCTCCCCCCGACTCTGTGGAAATGGGGCAGCCTGTAACCTTTACAGACAGCACCCAAGGTGGATATGCATGGCAATGGTGGATAGGTACTCAATCCTTCCCAGGAAGCCCTACCCTTACGTACAGTTTTCCCCGGGATAGCTTTTACACCATCACATTGATCAGTCAAAACGCGCACGGATGCAGAGATACTTTTTCTCGTACGATTTATGTACGACCTTTTTCCGGGATATTTATCCCAACAGCGTTTTCCCCCAACGGAGATGGTGTTAATGATGTATTTTTCATCGTAGCACCACCCTTAGAATGGAGCCGTCTTCGCATTTATTCTCGATGGGGGCTTCTTATCCGAGAAATCACAAGTTCTCTTTCATGGGATGGGAAAGATGAAGCTGGCCATCTCGTACCAGAAGATGTATACACCTTCACTTTTGAGGGACGTCTCTTTTCGGGTCAATCTCTTCAAAGAGTAGGTACAGTCACTCTCGTGCGCTGAGATACCCTGCACCGATGAGGAAAGATTAATTTACTGTGCGAGTGACCTTCCCCGTCAGCAGTGATGAGGGGTTTATGCTGTACTAGTTGTAAGTTTCATCGAGAAAAAGGTATAAACCTTTGCACCTCCTTCAAAGGGAGAGAGTCAGGGTGAAGGGAATGATTTTTGAAGGGCGGAGGCCCACAAGCCCTTGAGCCGAATGAGGTCTAGTTCTACCCTTCCCTCTGGAAGCTGAATCTCTCCCCAAGCAAGGTGGGGAAGGGTTTCCCCCAAGAGATAGAAACGGAGGCCTGCTTCGCCTATTTCTGTCTCTACTTCGGCCCGATAGATGGGAGGGATAGCTAAGATGACCCTCCCTCCATCTTCTCCAAACCAGAATGCATCTATCCTCACCCCTGGAGGGGACTGGACTCGAAAACCAGCGGCTCCGTGAAAAGCCATTTCCAGTAAAGCAATGACGATCCCTCCATCGGAGACATCCTGCGCAGCACATAAGAGGCCCTTCTGGGCTAAGCGGGGAAGCAGAAGAATAAGCTTTCGTTCGGTCGAAAGCGATAGACGGGGAGGGGCACTCTGACGGATACCACAAATCTCCCGCAGATAATGACTGCTGCCGAGAGAAGGGTTCTGTAGCCCCTCATCATCCGTTACCAAATATAAGAGAGCCGGTCTCGAGGGCAAACCTATAGGTACGAAGCGCTCCAGTGCTTTTTCCAATAGGCCCACTACTCCCACCACGGGGGTAGGCAGGATGGGGCCGTTTTCATCTTGGTTATAAAAACTGACATTTCCTCCCGTCACGGGAAGCTCTAACAGCTCACAGGCTTCGCGCAGGCCTTCCACTGCCTCGACGAACTGCCAGTACACTTCTGGAACCAGAGGACTGCCGAAGTTGAGACAGTTGGTAACACCAAGGGGGACTGCTCCCGTACAAGCTACTTGACGAGCGGCCTCTGCCACTGCCAGGGCAGTGCCTATCCTGGGATGGGCCTCGACCCACCAGGGGTTGCAGTCTAATGTCATGGCGAGGGCCCGATCAGTATACGGGATACGGAGCAAGGGCACAGCGGCGCGCATTCCGGAAGCTGTACCTATCGTACAGGCTCCGACCATGTGGTCATATTGGGTATAGATCCAGCTCTTGTCGGCGATGTTGGGATGTTGGAGAAGCGTCTCTAAAGCCGAAAGAAATCGAGCAGGCGAAGTGGCATCTGGGATAGCAGACAAATCTGAAGTGAGATTCTTTTCGAAAGTCGCTGGCGGAGTGCGAGGCCAGTCATAAACAGGTGCTCCCTCTCCAGACATGAGTACGCTGGGGGGAAGTTCTGCTACTTTGTCTCCTTTCCACCAATACTCTAAAAGACCTGTATCGGTAAC
>JANZYW010000093.1 GCA_026413325.1 Bacteroidia bacterium
TTCTGGGTAAGGAAAGCGGTCTGCTCGGTATTGCCATCCTCTCCGAAGCCTTGATTGGACCAGGAGTACTCATCCCCGTAATCGGGAAAATTCACATAACCGAGAACGGCTCCGTCGCTGCTGGCGCGAGCGGTGATATGGAGGCTGCGATTGGGTGAGCCGCCATTGGTGTAAGGGTTCGGTAGGTTATTGGGTGGTCCGCACTCGGCGCGCCGCCCCCGAATGAAGTTGCCTGAGCCGTCCAGCTCAGGGGTATTGGCGTCGTTGATAATGAAGTAATTGTGCCCAGGGTCATTATTGGAATAGGTCAGGGGCAAGCTTGCGGGAGTAGGACCGAAACTCCACCGGCTCGTCGCCCCCGGGTCGTCGAAAGTTTCCTGCCAGACCAAGACCTGAGGGAATCCAAGTGACAAAAGCAAGCCGCAGACACAGAGGGCAGACAAAAACCGCATGATACAAAGGTATAACAAAAATTAGGATTTCCAAAACCAGGAATCTCTATGCAGTAGCAAAGACCATATCTTCGATGAAAAAGAAAGATATCTTGATGGTCCCTTGCCTTTTAGGACACACTGGCTGTGGAAAGATTCTCCTGTCGAAATAGAGAGAACCTCTGCGCTCTCGTTGTGTAAAGATGGGAAATAAAGGAATCTGTCCTGCTGGGGGGATTCGCGCTTGCTGCCAGAAACCAGCCCTTCTTGATGGCTTCTTATCGTCTTTCCTCCAGTATCATCGAGGAGGGAGCTTCTCCTGCCCGAGAGCCAAGCTATCTGATTTCTCGACCGCCGATTTGGTCGAACGGAGAGTCCTCTCTGGGGGGGAGAGGGAGGAGAATGTAGAGCGTTTCGCCCAAAAAAATCCACTTCCTACTCCTACCAACCAGGCTATCAATATCCATGCAAGTCGTACCAGCCTGGAGAAGGATCGGCTTATGGCCATACTTGATGAACTTTCAATCACTATGGCCGTGATATTGTCATACCCTCCAGCCTGGAGAGCTAGAGAAATCAACTTGCGTACTTTTTCTGCAGGAGTGAGCGGGGCGGAAAGAATAGAACGCAACTCCTCCGGAGGAACAAAGCCGCTTAACCCATCCGAGCAGAGCAAAAAAACATCTCCTTTGTTGAGAGAAAGGGGATATGAGGATGCCTCTGCGAGGGTAAAGTCCTGAGAAGCTCCTAAGCTAAACAGCAGCTGATTGCTCTGTGGATGACCGAAAGCAGCTTCAGGTGAGAGATGCCCTGCGTCTACTAATAGGGAGACATAACTGTGATCATGGGTGAGTGCCCATAGCCTCTGTTCTCGAAAAAGATACAGGCGAGAGTCACCCGTATGGGCCCACCAGGCCTCTCCAGAGGAGGTGAGCAGGAGAACGACTGCGGTTGTCCCCATGTAAGACATTCCATACGTTTGCTGGCTGTATTCCTGTATGGCTTGATGCGCATAATGAAGGGCTCGCCGCAACCAGTAGTCCACTGGATAGGTGATCGAAGCTTTTTCTAACAGTTCTTTTATCCGCTGCACCGCCAAGGTAGCCGCCACATCGCCTGCAGCATGGCCTCCCATCCCGTCGCATACGACGAAGGCCTCTCCCAAAGGACAAGTAAAGACTGCATATCGGTCTTCATTGTGGCTGCGGTGGTGACCCTGATGAGTTTCAGCAGCCCACGTGTACCTTTTTCCCATCAGCCTAAGCAGTGTAAGATAATAGCACCCAGTCGGATTTTGTCTCCTGCCTGCAGGGCGTACTGCGTGACGCGATGCTCATTTACAAAGGTTCCATTCGTACTGCCCAAATCTTGAATATACCAGTGGCCCGTCTGAAAGAAAAAGCGGGCATGGCGAGAAGAGACAGTCGGATCAGATAAGACAAGTGTATTGTCTGGCGCTCTCCCAACCGTTACAGGAGACTTGGTGGGAGAAATCTGTACTTCCTTCTGGGAATGCGGATAATGGACAAGGAGCCGCAAAGAAGGAGCGGGTAAGGAAGGCTCTACGGATGAAGCAGGACGAGAGGAAGCAGAAGTTCCCTGGCGACCCCGCAGAAGAAAGTATACTCCCGCTCCCCCCCCCAGCAAAGCAATACATAGCCAAATCCAGACAGGTATCTTCTCCAAGAAAGAAACGCCTTCAGGTGAGCTTTCCTCTCCTATGGAGGCTGGTCCGGGAGCTTTCTCTGGTAAGGACTTGGCTTGGTAGATTTCCTGCCACATTTTCTTTAGAAAAGCGTATAGCTGGGCTTGGGCATCAGGGCGACTTGGGTCTATGACGAAATAGGTACTTTCTCCCCCTTCATAGACCCCTGCCAACTGCTTGAGCCGGTGCTGCGCTTCACTGTTGTTGGTCAACCAGCCGATCGAGATAACATGCAAGCGAACCTTTCGGCGCGCTGCGAGTCGGAGAAGATCTTGGACGGCAGTACCCCTTCCGCTTTCTTGTCCAGAAGCCAATATAAGAATATCAGAGGCATAGTCTGCCCGTAGAGCTTCTTCTACGGCGGTGAAGAGATGTACAGTATAAATAGAGTCGCAGGAAGCATGCAAAGCAGAGAGGAGAGAAAGACAGGCGCTTTTTTCTGTAAGGGGCAAAGTAGGGGTCGTCCTCCAAGTAACTACCTGTCCCCCTCGTAAGCGAGAAAAGGTGCCCACCACTATCGAACCGCTCCCCTCTCCGCAGAGGCCCATCAGGGAAGACTTAGCTATTTCTAAAGGCTTTCCACAGGTGAGATGGCTCGTTTCGAGCAAGATCACCAGCTCTGCCCGCTGTGCCCATAAAATGGCCCCCAAACCCCAGAAGCAAGCCCACCGCATGTTCAGACCGTTCGAAGTCGAAACTCCGTCTGGCCTACCCGCAGGCTATCTCCGTCCTTTAGCTCTCCTTCATCCTGTAGCTGCCCATTGACAAAAGTTCCATTGGTGCTGAGCTCGTCTTTAAAACGGAAAGTACCCAGACGGAAAAGTATCGTGAGATGATGGCTCGAGACGGCAGGGTCCTGGAGGACAATATCACAGGAAGGATGGGAGCCAACTGTGTTTTTACCCTCATACAAGCGAAAATCTACCCCATTGGGATGAAGAGAGAAGCTCACGAGCCACCCTACCAACTTGCGGTTTTGGGGTATCTGTCGTTGTAGGGGTGACACACCAGGCCCTTGATACACATGAGTTCGATTGGGGTCAAATGTAGCTGACCCCGGTTGAGCAGCTATCTGGGTGCGCTTCGGATCAAAAGGGACCGAATCAGAGGGAGAAGAGGTAGGCTTTGACTCTGGGGAGGGAGAGCCCATGGGCTCTGTCTTCTGAGGATCGAAAGGAAGGCTCATTGCTACAAAGGTAAGAGACTTCCAGAATCGAAGAAACAACGCTCCCTATCTCTCTTCTTTTTAGGCTTCTTCGACAGCGATGTACAGGCCCTTTACCCTTTTACCTTAGGTCACTGAAGCGAAATAAGGGCGTCTTGCTGGGGAGCTTTTGGTATACCTTTGCTCGGATGTGGGCGACACTGCTGCGATTGAGTGTGCGCTCTACCCCATTCAGTCTGACAGTCGTAGGTGCGATTGTTCTAATCGGTATCTATGGGATTACGCAGATTCAGATAGATGCGGTACCAGACATAACCAACAATCAGGTACAAGTTTTCGCATACGCTCCTGGCTACTCTGCAGCAGAGGTAGAGCTGCTTGTCACGCGTCCTATTGAATCCGCCTTAGCCACGGTACCGCATCGAATAGAATGGCGCTCTATCTCTCGGATGGGGCTCTCTTTGATCACCTTGGTCTTTGCGGAAGGGGTCTCTCCCTATGAATCCCGCTCTATGATTGCAGAAAGGCTCTTGTCGATCCAGGACCAGCTGCCGGCTGGCGTACGCCCAGAAATAGGCCCGATGAGTACAGGCCTCAGCGAAGCTTATCAATATATTCTGCGCCCCGCCGTCCCTGTACCTCTCACGGACCTTCGATTCATCCAAGATTGGATAGTGCGAAGAGCGCTATTAGAGACACCTGGCGTCGCAGATGTGAGTAGCTTCGGGGGATACGTCCGCCGCTGGGACATACTTCTGTGGCCAGAAGCTCTAATGCGATACCAACTGAGCCTTTCTGAAGTGGAGCGCGCTCTAAGGAACAGCAATCAGCTCATCGGAGGGGGATATTTAGAAAGAGGACCCTCGACCTTCTCTCTGAGAGCGGAAGGGACATGGAAAAAACCCAGTGATATTTTATCCGCAGTGGTAGCCGAACGGCATGGGCGCCCCATCCGCCTCTCAGATATAGGAGAGGTAAGGGAAGGCCATCTCCCCCGATATGGCGCTTTAGTTGAAGATACAGTAGGAGAAGCAGTGGGCGGCATCGTACTGATTCGCAAAGGAGAAAACACTGCGAAAGTCATTCAACACCTCCAGGAGAGAATCGCTGCGTTGGAGACCCGGTTACCTCACGGCATTCGGATAGAGCCCTTCCTCAACCGGGAGCGACTGATTCATCGCATCGTTCGCACCGTAGTGACAAACCTTTCTGAAGCTGCTCTCATCGTGATAGCCCTTCTTACGTGTATTCTAGGGAGCTGGCGAGCTGGACTATTGGTCGGCTCCGTCATACCCCTCTCCATGTGCTTTGCACTGGGGCTCATGAGCCTAACAGGGATATCTGCTAATCTTATGAGCTTAGGAGCCATCGATTTTGGTTTGATAGTCGATGGTACGGTGATCCTGGTGGAAGCCGTGATAGTTCGGCTGCCCCATTTCTCCGATCGGCTACAGGCAGCGGAGGAAGGTTCGATCCACATCCGACAGGCCAGTCTATTTGGGGAGTTGGTGGTCCTCAGTGTGTATTTACCGCTCCTACTGCTGAGTGGCGTAGAAGGCCGGATGTTTCGTCCGATGGTCATCACCATGATGTTCGCTCTGACCGCTGCTCTCCTTCTTTCTCTTACTTTTGTTCCCTGGGCTTCTGGGCGTTTTTTACGCTCCCCTACCGCTTCTTTCTCAGAAAAACTCGGAAGCCTCCTTCTAAGAGGAGGCAGAGAGGTCTTTCGATGGACACTTCGGCACAAGTTTCTACCTGGGATAGTCTGGTTCGCTCTCGTAGGGACAGGAATAATGCTTTTTTTCATTTCAGAGACCCTTTTCCTGCCTGAGTTGGATGAAGGAGCGCTTGCCGTGGAAACCCGTTTACCGCTTGGGAGCTCGCTTCCTCAGACGATCCGCTACGCAGAAGAAGTCCATCGCTTGGTTCTCCGTCAGTTTCCTCATGTTTTTTCTGGAGCTGTGGCGAAAATCGGTACTTCTGAAATCCCTATGGACCCCATGTTTGTAGAAAGTGCAGATCTCATTCTCACCCTAAACGAATCTCCTCCCATAAGCCGTCCAGAACTCAGTGATAGTCTCAAGAAACTCTTACACTCCCACTTCCCTGGGATATTCTTTGGCATTCAACAGCCCATCCAGATGCGCTTCAACGAGCTGCTGGCAGGTGCACGAACGGATATTTTGATACGAATCATCGGTCCCGATCTGGATACGCTGGGGTACTGGGGGGAAAAAGCAGCCCAGATCTGCCGAGAAGTCCCTGGAGTAGCCGACCTGGCCCAGCCCCTTTTCTTTGGGAATCAGCAGCTTATCC
>JANZYW010000094.1 GCA_026413325.1 Bacteroidia bacterium
ATGCCCTGAGAAGACAACGAAATCTGCCCCCCAGGCTCTGACATTAACAGGCTGATGTACCACTGCCTGACATGCATCTATCAGGATAGGCACACCTCGCTGACGAGCAGCTTGTACGAGAGCAGCGACGGGCATTTCCGTACCCAGCACATTTGACATGGCCGTGACAGCGACGAAACGGGTACGCTCTGAGAAATGCCCCAGAAAAGTGGTGACGTCGAGCCCTCCAGTCGCTGTCAATGGTACCGGGCGGAGGACGAGGGGGAGCTCTTCAGCGACCAGCTGCCAAGGTACGATGTTCGCATGATGCTCAGCGACCGTAAGAAGGATTTCATCCCCTGGCTGAAAGTAAACCCGACGCAAGCCCTGTGCTACAAGATTAATCCCTTCTGTAGCCCCTTTTACGAACACGATTTCCTTTTCAGAGTCGGCACCGAGAAACTCGGCTACCGATACTCGAGCTTCTTCATACAGACGAGTCGCCTCCTGGCTCAGCCAGTGCACCCCCCGATGTATGTTCGCATTGACAGTAGTGAGAAAATATTGGAGAGTATGGAGAACCTTCTGAGGCTTCTGAGCTGTGGCCGCATTATCTAAATAAATGAGGGGTTGCCCAGAGGGATGTAGACGCTGCAAAATGGGGAAGTCCCTTCGCAGCTGATGTGCCCGCCTCACCAAATCACGCATATCGGGACAGAATAGAAATGGGAAGCCTTTTTCATATCTGGATACAGTCTAAACAAATATGCGACAAAATCGTGACTACGGAGTGAGTGCCCGTCCTCGATGAAGGCCTCAAAAATCCAAGCCTCCCACACCTTTTTGCGAGCAGCCTCTCTTCCTATGCTTTCTTTTTTGTTATTTAGTCTAAGTCCAAACTAAGACCTATGCAGCCTACCCAAGATGAAGTCCTTACGCAACATCTCACCCGTGAATATGAGTGGGGGTTCGAGGCCGAGTTAGAGCAAGAGCTGGCTCCAAAAGGGCTAAACGAAGAGATTATCGAGTTCATCTGGAGCAAAAAAAATGAGCCTCCATTCATGTTGGATTTCCGGCTACGGGCTTTCCGAGCTTGGAAAGAAATGAAGGAGCCCCATTGGCTCAACGGACGATATGACCCGATAGACTACCAAAACGCCTACTACTACGCAGCCCCCAAAAGCGTTTCAGAGAATCGTCCTAAAAGTTTAGATGAAGTAGACCCAGAAATCCGTCGGATCTTTGACCGATTAGGGATACCGCTGCATGAGCAAGAAATCTTAGCAGGGGTGGCCGTAGACGCCGTTCTCGATAGCGTATCGGTCGCTACCACGTATAAGGAACGATTGGCTCAGATGGGCATCCTCTTCTGCTCGATGAGCGAGGCTTTGGAAAACTACCCTGATCTCGTCAAAAAATACCTCGGCACCGTAGTTCCCTACAACGACAACTTCTTTGCAGCCCTGAACTCAGCTGTCTTCAGCGATGGAAGTTTCGTCTACGTACCCAAAGGGGTTCGTTGCCCTCTTGAGCTCTCCACCTATTTCCGCATCAATGCTCGGAATACGGGACAGTTTGAGCGGACGCTCATCATCGCCGACGAGGGTGCTTACGTCAGCTATTTGGAGGGGTGCACTGCCCCCAAGCGGTCAGAACATCAATTGCACGCGGCCGTAGTAGAGCTGGTAGCCCTTCCAAACAGTTACATCAAGTACTCCACCGTCCAGAACTGGTACCCTGGTGACAAGGAAGGACGAGGGGGTGTTTTCAATTTCGTCACGAAACGCGGAATCGCTCAAGAAAATGCGAAAATCTCCTGGACCCAAGTCGAGACAGGCTCGGCGATCACCTGGAAATACCCCAGCGTCATCCTGAAAGGAGACAACTCCGTAGGGGAATTTTATTCTGTCGCTGTCACCAATAACCACCAACAAGCCGATACCGGCACCAAAATGATCCATATCGGTAAAAACACCCGCAGTCGCATCGTCTCAAAGGGAATATCGGCAGGTAAAAGCAATAACACGTATCGTGGCCTGGTACAGGTCTCCCCACGAGCCGACAATGCGCGCAACTTCTCCCAATGTGACTCCCTTCTTATCGGGAGCGACTGTGGAGCACACACTTTCCCCTACGTAGAGGTCAAGAACCCCACCGCCATCGTAGAGCATGAAGCGACCACTTCTAAAATCGGAGAAGACATTCTTTTCTACTGCAACCAGCGGGGCATCCCAACTCAAGAGGCCGTTGAGCTCATCATCAATGGCTACTGTCAAGAAGTATTAGCCCACCTCCCTCTGGAGTTTGCCGTGGAAGCTCGTAAGCTCTTGGCTATCAGCCTGGAGGGAAGCGTAGGATGATGCCTCCCATGGATCTCAGCCAACTGCCCCTTTCCTCTCTCCAAAAGACACACACTCAAATGGGATACTCCTCTCTTGTCTCTCCTTTCCATGCCCTCCTCATAAGAGCTAAATCAGTTGTGCACGTCGGAAGAAAAAATTCCTTGCATACCCACAGTCATCGGCAGTTGGAGATTTTCTCACCTTAGTAATTGTTTAAGAGCAGGCAATGTCATTCTACCTACAAAAGTCGATTCTATGCTGAGTATACGAAATCTACATGCATCTGTTGAAGGCCGTCCCATTCTAAAAGGCCTCACGTTAGAGGTGAAAGCAGGGGAAGTCCATGCGATCATGGGCCCCAACGGTGCCGGCAAAAGCACACTGGCAGCCGTACTCGCAGGTAAGGAAGGCTATGAAGTCACAGAAGGAGAGATTCTCTTCGAGGGGCAGAATCTTCTGGACTTAGAACCAGAAGAGCGCAGCCATGCGGGGTTATTTCTCGCCTTTCAATATCCCGTGGAGATCCCAGGTGTGAGTATGATCCAGTTTCTGAGAGCCGCCTTGAACGCCCATCGAGCAGCACAGGGAGCTGAGCCCTTAGACACGGCTGAACTCATGGCCCTTCTCAAGGAAAAAGCAGCTCTACTCAAACTGGATCCCAGTTTTCTCTCCCGTTCTGTAAATGAAGGCTTCTCAGGAGGGGAACGGAAACGAGCAGAGATTTTTCAAATGGCCGTGCTGGACCCCAAACTGGTCATCTTAGATGAAACGGACTCAGGCTTGGATATAGATGCCCTCAAGATCGTCTCCGACGCCGTAAACGCCCTCCGAGCCCCAAAAAGAGCTTTCATTATCATCACCCACTATCACCGAATCCTCCAGTACATCCGACCGGATGTGGTCCACATACTCGCAGACGGACGAGTCGTCCATTCAGGGGGGCCAGAACTTGCACTCCAGCTCGAAGAAAAGGGATATGAACCCTTCCTAACCCCTGCCTAAAGGATGCAGATGCTCACGCAAGAAAAACTTTCTCTGGAAGCAGGTGCACAGCACCTTACTCACCTCCTCCGCTCTCAAGCCACGGGAGTAGGACTCCCCCCTTCCCTCCGGGACCATTGGTTGAAATGGGTCGACCGAGCGGACCTATCCACCCTATTTACAGCGCAGCATCTCAAAGAAGATTGGAAATACACCCCCATGGAGTTTCTCCGCCACCCCTGGGAGCTGGGCACTCTCACAGCCTCCTCTCCCTCTTTTCCTCCAGAAGGAGAACTCCCCCTTATCCAGCCTGTCGAATCCTTTGAGGATTTACCTGCGTTGCACAGTCTGCCCACTCCCTCTTCACCGTGGGAGGCCTTGCTGGGCGCTTCCACCACCTACCAACACTATCAAATCCGAGAGGCAGGGCAGCTTCTGCTCACCAGCTCCAATGAGACCGGGGTTTTACCTCACTTTGTCTCCATATCCATCGCCCCCCACAGCCAGGCTGAGATATGGTTGGCTCCACACACAGGAGGTTTCCTCCTCCTTCGATTGCATATACACGTGGGAGAGGGAGCCTCTGCCCGACTGTATTACACGACCGACCTGCCCACCAGAAATGGCTACCTATACGGCATCCTATCGGCAGAAGTAGAAAAAGAAGGCCAACTGGAGAGCTATGACTTGACTATTTCTGCTCCATGGAAACGAACCGAATTCAAGGTGCGTCTCACAGGCCCGGGTGCCTCTGTCCATTTGCATGGTGCCTCTCGGATAGCCCCGGGAGAAGTCGTCGACCAGGCGATTCGCATTGAACATGCTGCTCCTCACACAGAAAGCAATCAGCTCTTCAAATCATTGGTGTATGCAGAGGGACGTAGCGCCTTTCAAGGTCGTATTTACGTACACCGAGAAGGTCAGAAAACCAACGCCTACCAGTCCCACAAAGCCCTGCTCTGGGAACCCTCGGCCGTAGCCTACAGCAGGCCCCAACTGGAAATCTTCGCAGATGACGTGCGGTGCACCCATGGCGTGACCACTGGCTTCTTACAGGGGGAAATGCTCTTGTACCTGCGTTCTCGCGGCATTCCTGAAGAAACGGCTCGCCACATGCTCGCGGGCGCATTCCTTGCCGAAGTAGTAGAAAAAATCCCCCACGAAAGGCTGCGAGCAGGGCTTTATGCTCGGATGGGATTCTCATCCTAAAGCAGCTACCTCCCGCTTCTCTTTTCTCCTTTACCTGAGCTCTCGTCCGACCCAAACCTTATTTTGCTTCTTGCCCGAAGCGCCATCTCTTCGTCGGTCCCTCAAATGAAAAAACACCCTCCGAGCTAAATACCTTCCAGGGCCATTCTACTTGATATGTCAGCTCAGACGCTCCCTTCCTCTGCTTTATGGGAGGTAGCCCGAAACCTATCTCTCAAAGAGCTGCGACGGGTCAAGGCTGAGAGCGCCGGCACCCGACTGGAGTGGCTATTGACAACCCTGCGCTCCATGGAAACCTACTCCGATGAGGCTCTTCATTCAGCCTTCGCAGCTGCCTTTCCAGGGATAAATAAGGGGTCCCTGCGCACCTACAAAAAACAGCTCTGGATAGTATTGGAGCGTACGCTTCCTTCTTATGATGCAGAAGGCATTGGTACAGAAGTACAGCTCTGGCACAGACTCTGGCTTAGTATCCTCTTATGGCAGAGAGGAAATGCCCATGCAGCCCGGATCCTCTGGCAGCAGGCTATTGAAAAGAGCACAAAGACAGGATGGTATGAACCTGCGTCGTGGAGCTTCTCTCTTACGCCTCCCCTTCTCAAAGAAAGGAACATGGATAAAGAAAGAATCATGGACTTTGACTATTTTCGAAAAAGTCGTATGCATACCCTTTTCTCCCCCTGCAGAAAATATGGTATGGCCCTGGGATTAGGCCTTCTCTATGCTCAGGCGCCAGAAGCTGACCTGAAGGTTATCTGCCTGGAGAGAAAAGCTGATGGCTCGTATCAAGAAATAGGCCGTTCCAGCTGCTCTCCCGACCGAAAAGACCCTTGTTTTTCCTTCATTGAAACATGTACGCAGAGAGGGTATGTGGCCGTCGTTTCCTCGTCTGGAGTCCTGCCGGGTGAGGAAGAAAGAGTGCTCTTCCGCAGCCTTTCTCTGTATCTGGGCGGGGAAGGTTCGCCCCCTCTGCGTATGGAGGTCCGACGATCTCATCGCC
>JANZYW010000095.1 GCA_026413325.1 Bacteroidia bacterium
CAGCTGGCAATATATTTTGCAACTTATTCAAATAAACATTTGTCGCAAGAAATATCATATTTTCAATTTTCAATTCATCAAGCGATTTCAGTCTTTCATTTGGCAATCCGCAATAATATGGCATCACAAGCAATCTTCCCAATGACACTTCGAATGTTGATACGGTCATTCTCATAGAAAGAGCAGGCAATCGAGCAGCTACTGCCATACCTCTCTCCCTCATCGACAATGGCAATGGGACCTGGAGTCTTTCTCTCGCCGACAGCACCAACGGGCCTGGTACTTCCGATATTTTCAATCCAGCTAACGGGAACAGGCACGGCCGAGCTTCTCGGGACCTCTTCTTCGTATTTACGCTTCCCGTCTGCTTTGACTCTCTCCGTATCACCACCTGTACCCCAGCCACCTTTTACGATACCCGTCTCCACCTCATCAATCCTTCTTCACAAGATAGCCTGACAAACGATGACCATGGAACGGCGGGTAACTGCACGAATACCAGCTACACCAACCCGACATGGCTCTCCACCATTATCGCCCGAGACGCTGTCACTACTGGAGGCGCTGTGGAACTCTTCTCTTCCAACCTGCGAGGAAATATGGCCTTGCGAGCGGGTGACCAGATCTTCATCGTGATAGAAGGCTATCTCACATCTGAAGGTCGATTTGGTATCGAACTTACAGGATTTGCCCATCCTACCCTGCCCGCCTCTGGAGCCCCCTCTTTAGGGAATGATACGACCATTTGTATCACGGCGGGGACTTTCTCCCTTCCATCTGCTACCACCCCCGGAGCTGCCTCATACGAGTGGATTATCAATGGAACGGTAGACCCTTCCAATACCACTCCCAACTACACCTTAAATCTAACCAGTGCAGGGACATATGAAGTAGTGGTGCGCGCCATCGCGCCTCCTCACCCCAACTGGCCTACCCTCTGCACCTCCTCCCGCTCAGACACAGTGGTCGTCACTGTCTCTCCTGAGCCGCAAGCCGACATCCAGGTAGGATCAACTGTCTACACCAACGGTGATACCTACAATCTCTCCAGCAGCGGCTCTTCCGTTCAGGAGACCTTCACTGCTGGTAGTAGCACCGCCGGCAACACCTACGCATGGGAGGTGTACAACCCTGGTAGTACTACACCTGATGCTACAGCAAATGGGGGAAGCTTTACCCACACCTTCAGTAACACAGGCCTCCATACGCTAGTTCTTATTTCCACCAATGGAGCTTGTGAAGAGAGAGACACCCTCTATATCAACGTAAGCTTCACCACCGGTATACGGGCAGAAAAAGGCAGTTTCTCTGTCTTCCCCAACCCTTCTAATGGGAACTTTACTATTGAAGCCTCCCGTGCAGGCACATATGAAATCCGCATCTTTGACCTCACAGGACGGCTGGTATATGGAGGAAGCATGGAAGGGAAGCGTCAGGACCTTCGACTTTCCCTCCCTACTGGAACCTACCAGCTCTTCTTATCTGGGGAAGGGACTTCCGGATCATTGCACCTCCTCATCACGGAGTAACCTTTTTTCACCCACACCGGGGGGACGTGAGAAAAATCACGTCCCCCTTTTTATTTTTCAGCAGCCTTATTTACCCCTGTGAATGCGCCAAGAAAACTTCCTCAAAGCGTCCTACGTACGCGTTCTGCTGAAGAAGCCAGTGGGCTGCCCACAGAGCCCCGTCCGCAAAAACTTTGCGGTCATGCGCCCGATGGAGAATCTCCACCTCCTCTCCCATACCACTTAGAAGAAGCGCATGTTCCCCTACTATCTGCCCGACTCGTAAGCTGTAAATAGCTTTGAGAGCGGGAAAAAATCGTTGTAGTTCTATAGCTGTACCACTGGGAGCATCTTTTTTTCTGCTATGGTGGGTTTCGACTAATACTCCTTCCCAGTCCGAGAAGAGAGGCCAAAGGTCATGCACTTTTTGAAGAATAAGTTTGAGAAGGGCTACCCCCCGGCTAAAATTTCCACCCCATATCCATCGGGCGCCGGGGACTGCCTTTGCCCATCTACGAAGTTCTTCCTCCTCAGCAGTCCATCCTGTCGTACCCGTAACCAGAGGTATGCCTCGAGACAAGCACCTCTCCACTACAAAGCGTACCTGTGAGGCGTGAGAAAAATCAATAACGACTTCTGCGGACAATCTATCCCAAAATGCCTCTTCCAGCGGCCTCCCAACAATAGCTGTAACCTGATGGCCCACCCCCTCCGCTACCCTACGGAGAGCCTCTCCCATCTGTCCTGCTCCAATAATAGCTACACGCATAAGCAAAAGTATCACTGTACCTTTGCTCAGTTTCTGTTAAACAAAGTCATATGTGGCTTCTTCTGCGGCCAGAGGCAAAGCCAGATGCCCTCCTGGCCTACCTCTCCGAGAAAGCGATCCCCGCCCACGCATTACAGCTGGGAGAAAGGTGGGCCATAGAAATCATCCCTAACGGCTATTTGCCTGAAGCATTCCTACGATGGGAGGAGGTAGAAAAAGTTATCGGCCCTCCTAGAGGTGCCCCTCTTGTGACCCAGTGGAAGGGAGAGCTGAGTCTGGGGGCATGGCAACGCGGGAAAGGACCGCTCTGGATAGCAGGTCCCTGCAGCGTAGAAGAGAAATCTTCTCTGCTCTCTTTAGCTACAGACCTTCAAGCCGTCGGGGTGCACATACTGCGAGGAGGCGCATTCAAAGCACGCACTTCTCCCTATGCTTTCCAAGGATGGGGCGAAAAAGCCCTTGACTGGCTCGTGGAAGCACGAGCCCTGACTGGCCTCCCCCTCTGTGTCGAGGTGATAAGCGAGAAGCACCTCTCCCTCTATGCAGAACGGAATGTTGACCTCCTTCAGATCGGCGCCCGCAACATGGATAACTACTGGCTGCTAAAAGAGACGGGAAACTTAGGCAAGCCTATTCTCCTCAAACGGAATCCACAAGCCACCCTCGAAGAATGGCTGCTGGCTGCAGAATACCTTCTCTTGTCCGGTGCTCCTGGCGTCCTCCTCTGCGAAAGAGGAATCCGAACCTTCGATCGAACCCTCCGATACACCTTTGATATCGGCATCCTACCTGTCTTAGCCCATGATACTTCTCTCCCCCGAATCGCTGACCCCTCCCATGCTGCAGGGCACTGGCGCTACGTAGAACCGCTCGCACTCGCTGCCTTAGCAGCAGGAGCAGAGGGCCTCATAGTAGAAGTACATCCCGATCCCCTTTCCGCCCGATCCGATGCGACCCAGCAGCTCACCCTCTCTCAGTTCACAGCCCTACTGGAAAAAGCAAACTCTCTCTATACGACCTTACATCCCATCTCCCCCGCTTAGGGGACATCCGATAGCCATTCAAGACCGATTTCAAGGATTCTCTTCATGCTTTCTTCTGGCGAAGGTCCTCCGTCTTGATAAATGAACTCCCCCTTCTGGCGATGTGCTATACCCAGACAGAGAGCACCCGCCTCATGCCCAAAAGCATGTGCCAGCGCATACAAGGGTGCCGCCTCCATTTCGATATTCTGTATGCGAATACCCTGATAGGAGAAAGAGGCGAGCAAGTCAGCAAAGGCGGGAAACCGCACCCTCCCCCGTCCTATTCGCCCCTGAGGGCCATAAAAACCAGGAGCACTGTACGTAATGCCCTCTACCCACGGAAGTCCCGCCGGTAGATACCGCCGAGCTTGACTTAGAAAGAACGGAGTCGCAGAGACTGCATACCACGGAAGGGGGCAGCTTACACCGCGCACTTTTCGGCAATAGCTATCCAAGGCCTCTGCTAAGTCCGTATCTAAAGAGGTCTCGTAAAATAATGGCAGAGGGTCCACACCGACGGCTGAACTGCTGAATACCGCCGCCCCTAAGGAAGCCTCCGGCTGGAGAAGCCCACAGGTGCCCACCCGAAGAAAGTAGAGCTTTTTGTGGGTGGGAAAAGGAACGCCCCGTCCTAAGTCTATATTATGCAGCGCATCCAGCTCAACCAGTGCGATCTCCGTATTATCCGCACCGATACCCGTCCCCAAGGCGGTAATAGATTTTCCCCGATAAAGACCTGTAAGCCAGACAAACTCTCGATTTCCCCCTCGATGCTGTACTTCATCTAAGAGAGACTCCACCAGAGCTACCCTTCCTGGATCGCCTAGGAGAAGGCAACGATGCGAGGCCTGCCCTGGCTTCATGGCAATGTGATATACAGAACCATCTGGTCGCAAAGGAAGCTCACTGGGTCTCATCCCAGACGAAGATGCAGAATTTCAGCTTCAGATAGCTTCGAAAGTGTTATATTTTCTCCATGCAGTTTCAGCTCCTTAGTGAGATGACCCCTCGCGGAGACCAGCCGCAAGCAATCGCTGAGCTGGTCATGGGCTTACAAAGAGGGGAGAAACACCAGGTGCTGCTCGGTGTCACTGGCTCTGGAAAGACTTTCACCATCGCCCATGTGATAGCGAGAGCCCAACTCCCTACCCTTATCCTGAGCCACAATAAAACCTTGACCTGGCAGCTCTACACGGAGTTCAAAAGCTTTTTTCCTCATAATCTCGTCTGTTACTGGATCTCTCACTACGACTACTACCAACCCGAGGCCTACATCCCCACTACAGACACCTATATAGCTAAAGAGCTAAGCGTGCTAAAAGAAATTGAAAGATACCGTCTGGAAACGCTCACCGCTCTCGTAAGTGGTAGAAAAGACGTAATCGTAGTGGCATCGGTATCGGCTATTTACGGCTTATCTGATCCAGCTGAGTTTGCCCAGCATATCATAACTCTCAGAGTGGGGCAGCGGTATCCCCGACAAGCCCTCATCCATCAACTGATACAAATGCTGTATCGGCGGACCAGTGAAGGAAATGTCCCCGGTACGTTTTGGACCCGGGGAGATCGAGTGTATCTTTTTCCCCCCTATGAGCAGAAAGGCTATCGGATTAGCTTTTATGGCCCTGCTATCGAAGGGATCGAAGAGATAGAGCTCCTAACCCAACGACCCACCCACCGTCTATCTGAGCTCACGCTTTACTCGGCTGATATGTTCGTGATCTCTCCTCAAAAACTGGAAAATGCTATCGCCCGGATCCAAGCAGAACTGGAGACCCAGGTAGCCTACCTCACCTCCATCGGCCGAACAGAAGAGGCTATCCGCCTGCGAAAGCGCACGCTCTACGACATCGAGCAGCTCCGCACCCTGGGGTATTGCAATGGGATAGAAAACTACTCTCGCCATTTGACGGGCAGAGAAGCGGGGGAAAGGCCCTATACCCTCTTAGACTACTTCCCCCGTCCCTTCCTGACCGTAATCGATGAAAGTCATGTGACCGTCCCCCAGCTGAAAGCCATGATCGGAGGAGATCAATCCCGCAAACTCGTGCTGGTAGAGTACGGCTTCCGGCTTCCCTCTGCTTTAGATAACCGTCCCTTGCGATTTGAAGAGTTTGAAGCCTTAGTAGAGCAAGTGATCTATGTAAGTGCTACTCCTGTCTCTTATAC
>JANZYW010000096.1:0-1746 GCA_026413325.1 Bacteroidia bacterium
CCCTTATACTCTGCGGTTTTATGGCTTCAACGGGTGTGGAGGTACGGTAGCGCAGGTACAAGTCACAAGCCTAAGCCACGAGGTTGCGCAGGGAGGCTGGCGGTTATATCCCAATCCTACTCGCAGCGAGGTATGGGTAGATGCCCCAGTGGGAGGGGGAGAGGTGCGTATCTATACACTGATGGGACAGCTTGTCGGGCGCTGGCCCGTGGAGGAAGGGCAAAGTCGTCTCCTCTTAGAGGGGCTTTCGAGAGGGTTATATATCGTTCGGCTCATCGGAGGGCGAACGGTGGGACAAGAAAAGCTCCTCTTGGAGTGAAGAGGAGAGGGCTGAAGCCAGAGGGCGTACGAAGTGAGGCCCTCATGCACAGAGCTTCTGAGGCTATATAGAGGAAGACGGCGACTGTAGCCGCTCTCTTAGAAGGGTTGCTGAAGAGGAAGAGGCCAGGAAAGGGAGGTTTAGATGGGGTTTTTTAAACTCCGCTCAAGGAGAGAGGCGAAGGCATCCAAAGCCTCTTTTGCTTGCTTATGGAGTTTCTCGGGGAGAGGTTCGAGAGGAGGGGGGTGGGAAACCGTGTTTTCCATCGGTATTTTTCGCAAGAGGCTCTCTACAAATAGAGGCATGGGGAAGACGATGGAGTCGTATTCCCAGCGCTTCCTTTCCTCTGGATGCTTTTCCCAGTGCTGTAGGAGGGAACGAATATTTTTCTGTTGAGTTCGGGGCAGCGCTTCCGTCAGTGCTCGTAGGACCCGTAAGATAGGTTTCCATCGGGTGTGTTCTGCGAAGTGCTTTTGCCACGTCTGCTTGAGCTTTCTGTACCAGTGCTGCATCCAGCTTCTCTCTCCGGAGCGATATGCTTCATACCATCGAAGGAAAATCCACCAGAGATAGGCCAGCTCTCGGAAGCTTTCTCTCTCCATCCACTCCTCTACTCGAAGTCTCCATTGTACCGCTTCTTTATAGGTATGGGGGGAGAGAAGCAGGACGAGAAATACAGCACAGGCTCTGTTGGCTCGGAAGCTCATCGTTTCTCCCCCAGAAAAAATCAGTTGTGCCAGGCTTTTTCGCTCTGCTTCCCAGAGATGGCGGGCGGCTTCCCACTGGTAGGTACGCACCAAGTATGCTATACGAATGGCTACGGCAGCCCTGTGCAGGGCTCGGAACCGTTCTACCCGTGGCCAGAATCCGCCCTCCCAAGCTCTCTCCCAACTTTTGTACCATTCCTCATAAAGGTCCCAGGCTCGGAGGTTGGTAAGGATAATCCCCATATTGGCATACGTAAGGGCAAGATGGAAATGGCTGTATTCTGTCAGAAAAGAAGTATTCTTCGCAAGTAAGATCACCATTTGTCCAACGATATCCAGGGCTTTCTCAAAGTTTCGCGAACGGGCAGCTTGGATGAGATGCGCATAGTTTTCCATGTATAGGGCCCATTTTTCTTCGGTAGGCAGTCGAGGGAGAAGCCACCCTTTAGGAGAACGGGAAGCTTTATAGGCTTCTAATGCGAATATCTTCTCGCTGATTGCGTTATACCTTTGGGTTATCAGCGAGAGGAGCTGCTGTGTCCACATGGACACTTCCTCTCCAGAGGCGATTTGATGAAAATCTCGTTCATACATCTCCAGGAGGGAGACTCCCCATAGAGCGACTTCGTACCAGCCTTTTTCTACTGCTGTTTGTATGCTCTGGCGCCACAGAGTCTCGGCAGCCGCAGTGAACCCTCTCTCCCATAGGATGACGCTCAG
>JANZYW010000096.1:1755-5442 GCA_026413325.1 Bacteroidia bacterium
TACTGCTGTTTGTATGCTCTGGCGCCACAGAGTCTCGGCAGCCGCAGTGAACCCTCTCTCCCATAGGATGACGCTCAGCCACAGTCGCTGCCAGAGCCGCACTTCTTCTCCTACTGCTCGGGAGTGCCGAGTGGGGAGCATTTCTTCCAATACATCCCATAGCTGCCTTTTGTACACCCGAAGAAGGCGTTCATCGACGGAGGGGAAACTTTCTTCATACATGCGTCTAAGCTGTGCATCCGAATACTCAGGCATCTGTCGAAGAGTGTCCAGTAGCCAGCCCAGCCGAGTCCCTCGAAGCCTTCCTTTGAGAGTACGCATTTCTACGTCAGTAAGATTGCGAACTATGGCCCATAAAGCGGATGTGGGTAGTCGTATCATAGAATTAAGCTATCCAAACAGCTGGAAAGATAATCTATTTTGAATGGAGTCTGTTCTGCTGCGGGCCTTATGCCTCTAAAGAGGAGGCTCTAAGAGTCTGGGGGCTCTCCATTTATAGAAACGTCTTAATTTTCTCAACTGCTTTTGCTCCCTCAGGGGCAAGCATGTTCTACTTAGGAAACTTAGTTTTTCAGGCGTTTCCTCCCATTCTTTCAAGGGCTCTAATAGCTATATGGGTCAGGATGGCTACCCCGATGGGCAAAGCCTCCTCGTCGATGTCGAAAGTGGGGGTATGTACGGGTGTGTGGGAGTGGGGGGGAATGCCGGCTGTTCCCAATCGGATGAAGCAAGCAGGGACCTTCTGGCTATAGAAAGCAAAGTCCTCAGAGCTAAGCCATAAAGGGAGATCTTCGACGGCATCGAGTCCCAAGAGCTCCCTGCACCAGTCTCGTGTGTGGGTGGTGAGGGAGGGGGTCGTTTTGTAGAACGGGATAGCCGGGGTAGAATGTGAGGTGAGCGTGCAGACCCCATGCTTCGGCGGTAGAGTGGACCAGATGGGTAATGAGTTCTCGGGCTTTCCGCCTCCAGCCTTCGTCGAAGGTACGCAAGGTGCCAGCGAGGGCGGCTTCGGTAGGTATGATGTTCGGAGCACTCCCAGCCTGGAATTTTCCGAAGGTGAGTACAGTGGGGGAGCGAGGGTCTGCGGCTCGGCTTACTACTTGCTGGAGATGGGTAATCAGTTGAGATCCAACTGCGATGGGATCAGGGGTGAGGTGGGGATAAGCGGCATGTCCTCCTGGTCCTTTTAGGGTGAGGTGAAATTCATCGCTGGCTGCCATGAAAGGGCCGCTCCGTAGTCCTATTTTTCCCACCGGAAGTTGCGGAGTGACGTGTTGGGCCCATATCGCTTGAATGGGTACCTCGTCGAGGATACCTTCTTGGAGGAGGAGGGAGGCGCCTCCAGGAGCTTTTTCTTCTCCTGGCTGGAAGATAAGTCGAATCCCCCCCTGCCAGCTTCTGCGTTCTCCCCACAAGAGGTGGGCAGCGCCCAGGAGCATGGCAGTGTGTGCATCGTGCCCGCAAGCATGCATGATGCCAGCCCGTTTCGAGCAGTGGGGTCGCTCGATTTCTTGGATAGGGAGGGCATCCATATCGGCTCTAAGGGCGATCCATGGGCCTTGTTCAGCAGTGATGAGGTCAGCGACGATGCCTGTATTTCCTGCTTTTTTGACCCGTATTCCTGAGATTTTTTCTAACTCATGGAGGAGAAAGCGTTGTGTTTCATATTCTTGGAATGAAAGTTCTGGGTATTCGTGTAGGTGTCTTCGCCATCGTTTTAGTTCGGGGAGAAGGGACTTGGCTTTTTGCAAGAGAGCTTCCACTATACAAAAGTGGTTACTTTTGTTTGGTGCGTTGGCTACTGGAGCGCTATCTAAGCCGTCACTTTCACTTGGACGAGGTGCTTTCCTTACCGGGGATCGGCTCTCCTGTACCCGTCCCTCCTCTGCGCCTGCGGTATCGTATCATGGCGCGAGTCCTTCGGTATGCCCCCCACTTTCTGGGTGTTTTGGTAGCTGTCTATCTTATCCAGCAGCGATGGCCTTTTCTCCCCGAGAGATATACCCAGTGGTATGAGGTAGTATATGTACTCTCAGTGACGGGGCTCGTGGGGTATGGTACGAACTGGCTGGCGATAAAGATGCTTTTCCACCCTCGTCGTCCTCGTCCTATTTGGGGGCAAGGGCTCGTACCTGCATACAAGATGCGCATTGTTGAGCGGTTTGCTGATGCGATTTCCACGCACATTTTGAATGAAGAGGTGTTGCATCGGGTTCTGCATGAAGCCGGAGTGGCTCAGCGTCTCGCTGTTGCCCTTACAGAGGGTACATCGAACCTCCTCAATGATGAAGAGTTTCGTGAAGAAGCTATTCGTATGGGGAGAGACTCTCTTCGTCGTTTGGTAGAAGATCCCATCCAGCAGCGGAAGCTCATACGAGTTATCGATGCGAAACTTCTCCAGGTCGTTCCTGCGGGCATAGCAGGGAGCCTCTTCCGTTCATACCGGCAGCTAAATGAAAAAGGGTATAGAGAGGTACTGGCCCGCACGGTTCTTTCCATACCTGATGCTTTCGAGGAAGCGGTTCGCAGCTTAGAAGTCACAGAAGAGGAAATTCGACAGTTTATTCTTTCTCATACCGAAGAGCTGGAGGATCTCTTAACGGAGGTCATCCGAAATGTCATCAGTCGAGTTCCTTTGCACCCGATTATTTACAATCAGTTGAGCGGCTTCGATGAGCGGCAGCTGGAGCGTCTTTTTTTGTATACGACCAGCGAGCATTTGGAGTTTATTCAAAATTTAGGGGCGCTTCTGGGTGTCTTGGCTGGAGTATTTATTATGAATCCCTGGCTCTCCTTGATAGGAGCAGTGCTTACGATAGGGGGACTCTGGATTGTAGATGAGCTCATCTACCGTTGGCAAAATCGCCGTCGTGAATAGACTCTGGGCCCGTTATGTAGCTGCTGACCCAACATTGGCCCCTATTTTGCGTTGGCCTTGGCCGGATGTGCCTTGGGAAGCGGTTATACAGGCAAAGAAAGCCTTTCCCGTCGATCGCCAGGCTTTGGTATCAGCTTTACTGCGTCAAAATGCCTCCTTTCTCGCTGAGGACCCTGTTCTACGGGCTTCTATAGAGGCTTTAGGGAGATCAGAGACTTTTTCGGTCGTCACAGGCCAGCAGGTAGGTTGGCTGACAGGACCTCTTTATACGCTCATAAAAGCTGTTCATGTAGTACAGTTAGCTCGACAGTTGACTTCTTGGTCGCAGGGGAGGTACGCTTTCGTCCCTGTTTTTTGGCTTGCCTCTGAGGATCACGATGCACATGAGGTAAGCAGTGTCGAGATAGGGTGGGGGCATCGTCTTTCCTATGGAGGGTATTTTCAAGGACCTGTTGGAAGGCATCGGATAGAAAAGGCTTTCCCCGAGGAAGCGTATACCCTTCCCTTACAATCTTTCTGGAGAGTAGGGGAGACATGGGAGGGTGCATTCCGGGCTTGTATGCAGGATTTGTTCCGAGGTACAGGTCTTATATGGGTTTCTGGAGATGACCCTGTCCTAAAGAGACTGGCAGCTCCTCTCTGGATACAGGAGATACAAGAGCTACGGGCTCGTTCTGCGCATACCCTTTCGCTGTCCCTTTTTCGGGCTATAGGAGAGAAGCCGCGTCTCTATCCTCGAGCGATAAATCTTTTCTGGTTGGGTGATAGAGAACGTCGATATCCTACGGAGGGAGAGTATAGGCTGTCTC
>JANZYW010000097.1 GCA_026413325.1 Bacteroidia bacterium
GACGATACTGGACAAACTGGCTCCTTGAAATTGATAGGTATAGACCTGTCCTGTAGAAGCTTTGCGAAAGCGGAAAAATAACTCGAGAGCCTCCAGCGTAGTGTTTCCTGTGGAAGCATCGAAGTCTAAGAAGGCCCATGCTGCTGGCCATCCTCCTGGTGTGTGCTTGCGCACAAAGCCCTCATAGTAGGCCTCCAAGGTATCAGTCTGCATCGCAGCGTCCAAGGCGATTCGATTCATATCTAAACTGCCACCGACATCAGGGAGACCATCTTGATTATTGTCTGGAAGACCATAGCTTATCCGTTTGAATGAAAAGTCTTGAAAGAAAAGCCCCTCAAAAGGTCTTGGGGGCCGTCGAGTGGTATCATCACACATGGCGATGTCTGGGCAGGGAAGAACATATACCCCTCTACCCGAGCTATAACACCATGGACTGTTACAATTGCCGTTTGGATTATAAAAAGCAGAAACCCTCAAGATGGGGGGTCGGTCCGCCGGAGTGAGTAAGGCGCAGCTGGGAACTGGAAAACGCAACCGACAAGAATCATTCACTATAGGTATCCGAAGAAAAGAGTTAGTGAATGAATAGTCTGTCCACTGTGGTGGACGATGCGCTTCTGTGAATAAGATTAAAGTACTACCCGGCGGGGAAGAAGCGGGCCATGCCAGAAGATTCGCAGGATTTGCGGGATCGCTACCATACCAGATGACGGGTTGATTTCCCATAGAAGCGCAAGGAGGCAAATCTACCTGCCATATGAACTGATATTGACTCGAAGAAGGAGTACCTGAGCCAGCAAAACCATCTGGTGCGAGAATAAAAATACCAGGGCCCCTCTCTACTCGGACAACCAGCTCTCTCATCCTACCGATGGGGATACAAGGTAAGCTAAGCTGGATCGGAGAGGGAGTATAGCTCCGGGTTCTGCTCGTGCCCTGTGCGGAATACGACTGTCCGCAAGCACTCTCGAAACGCAGCTCCCACGTAAAGCTGCGGAGCGTTGTATGAAAGTTATTTGGATTCGAGGTGCACGAGGGCGGAGGACATGTATGGCCATTAGCTTCTACCCAGACTTCCTGATTAGGTAAAATATCGGAGTCAATACGCACTGTTACTTCCAGCAGCATGGTAGGGGAGGTAAAGCAGCCTTGATTTTGTGCTTGCTGGTTCAAGACAGTGAAGGGAATAGGCGCTCCATTGGCGAACTGCACTGAAATGGAACTCTCATCGATGGCATCCCTTCCCATACCTCCCCGCAGGCGTACTTGGACGTTCCTCGCAGGACCATTTCCAGTATTCCATAATCGGAGGCGCATTCGGTTGGCAGAACCTGTGCCTTGCCCGTAACAGCTACTCTCCACGAGCCAGCGATGCTCTGCTCGGAGGTTGGGCGTGCCCCCGGGCACATTCACCCCTCCCGTCGCATTTACCGTTCGGCATAGGGTATTATCACATCCCCATCGAAGCTGAAAGGTAGAGGTTAAGTTGGTACAGCAGTTCACCCGATAGGTCACCGAAAAACTCACACTCTCGCCTGGATCCAGTAGTGCATCTCCATCTCCTACGGCAGTAAACTGAGCGGCTCCCACTCCTAACACCAGTTCGCTCCCAGATTGACTTACCACTTGAGCGCCACTGGTAGCTGTAATCTGGAGGCAACTGCCCCACGTCTCCCGATGAGAAAATTCCGCTAAAGCTCCATTGCCTGCATTCGTCACCGTGAAAGTGCGCGTAAAAGTAACCCCTACACCAGACGCATTGTAGACCTGATTGGTAATCGAAGTATATTGCAAGGAAGGCTCCAGGACAGCATAGTCAGGTGAGGTAACGGAGAGAGAGCCTCCTCCAGCCCAGCTAACCAGATAAGTATTCCGAATCCGTGCATTGGGATCTGCTAATAGGGGCAATACCCCGCATCCAGCCCGGATGTGAAAGGTAACGACCAGGGTCTGTCCAGCAGGTACATTCGGTAGAGAAAACTGTCCAGCCCCTATTTCTGTGGCCCCTCCCGGTACAGAACTGACAGAGCCTGAAACGTATTGAATACCAGTGGGAAGCGTCACCTGTAGAGTGAGTCCTGTGAGTACTCCGGGTCCAGGATGGGAAAGAGAGACTTGCACCGTGCCGGCGGGCCCACACACTGTGAGGGTAGGCTCTACCGAGGAAAGCTGAGGCTGTGCCACACAAAATCCTACCCACCCCAGAAAGAATCTTGTAAAAGGATGCTCACTACCACAGAAGAAAAACCGAACAAACCGAAACCATGTAACGATAGATCCAAAAAAATCTAGTATATCAATGGTATGAGGAGTAGAAGCCCAATACTGAAGCCTAAGCATTGCGCCTTTCATAGCTTAATGCCAAATGTAAAATAAGCTTTACTTGTTTTTTGCAAAAGGAATTGGCTCGTAAGTATAGCGTATCCTCATCTACGGTGAGGACCTCATCGCACTTTCAGGAGGATGTATATCCTTACCACTCGAGTAAAAAAGAATATCTGATCGATGAGAGAATATAGTTAGGAGATATTCGCATCTGCCCAATAGTAATCCTGCTTACCTAAGAGGTAGAAAAAAGGCACCAGTGGGCTTAGACTAAGCCCTTACTCGAGTGTGATGCATGAGATACCGCTCGTAACCTTCTACTCCCAGATACTTTCGCATTTGCTCTGGGTCAGCTTTCACAAGATCCGTTACCATTAAGATATCCAAGGCATCGCTGAAAGAGCGGTCTACGTTGAAAGCAAGGATGCGAGCTCCCATACGTAGGTAATGCTTAATCAGGATGGGCACTTTCAAATGGCTCCCTTCGAGTTCTTCGATAAGTTCTTGTACATCCTGGAGGCTATTGACAGAAACTGTATAGTAGTATTGACGATACTGAGGAGGGACAGCATAAGGAGTCCTCCCCCGAATCTCCTCCATCAGTTCATTAGCGCTGTATTTATCTTGCAGGAAAGCTACGAGGAGGGCTTTAGACAAATCTGGAAAGTGAGAGCTGATGCTCACAGGACCGATAAGAAATCGGTAATGCGGATATGTCAAAAGATACTGGCCTATACCTCGCCAAAGGAGGTAGAGAGGCGCATAGGAACGTTGATATTTCTCCTGTATAAAAGCTCGCCCCAACTCCAGAGCAGGATGAATTTCTTGAAAAAGGCGTCTTTTCATGTGGAAAAGGGAATAGGTATACAACCCCCTGAGGCCTCGGGTGCGCAATATCTCGTCGCAACGACCAATGCGATAGGCTCCTGCTATTGTTTGATCCAGGGCATGATAGAGGATAAGATGGTCATACCACTGATCATATGCATCTGTATCACGCGACTTGCCCGTTCCTTCCCCGACTGAACGAAAAGTAAGCTCTCGAAGCCGACCTAACTCTTCCAACAGAAGCGGTTGCTGACTCCCTCGAAAAAAGTAGACTTCCCATTCTCCCTGAACCAATAACTTCTGGGAGACGGGCAAGCTTTCTAACTGTGCTTGTACGAGCTGCGGATCGATGGGAGGGGCCACAGGCTCGGGACCGGAGTGGAAAGAGGGAGTGAGGCGCCGCATCCGCCGCAAGCGCAACCGACGTCTCCTACTTTCTACACTCTCGCCGAGAAGGTATGTCTTGCTTCGCAAGTAAGAAGTAATGCGTTCCGCAGTCTCTAAGGCTTGGAGTTTTTCAAAGGGAAGGAGACGACCGATACGATAATGGACTTTCCGGGCTGCTGGACTGACAAACTCTCGAATCAGCAATCCCGTTCGAAGCCGAGGATTGATAAGGCCAGCGATATGAAAAAGAAGACTATTTGTTCCGTGAAAGTAAAGGGGCAAAGCACAAGCGCCTGTTTGGAGGATTAGCCGCCCAACCAGAGGGTTCCATTCCGGCTCTCGAACCCTCCCTGTACGCAGATGGAGACTAGCCACTTCTCCTGAAGGAAAAATTCCGAGCAAGCCTCCTTCTTTTAGGTATCGAATGGCTTGTTTGACGGGTTGGATATTGAACTGCTTAGCTGCAGTCCCTCCGAAAGGGTCCACAAATAAGAGGGAATCTCGTACCTCCTCCACTCTCTCCAAGAATAAGTTTGCTATGATGCGGAAGTCCGCACGGATCTCACTCAAGAAAAGAACCAGAAATATCGCTTCAATACCCCCAAAAGGGTGATTGCACACGACTACAAAGGGACCTTCCTGTTTGCGCAATACCTCCATTTGCGGGTCAGGCGGCAGCGTATACTGCACCCCTATCAATTCCAGTACACGACGAGCAAACTCCCCTGGTGTACGGCTCCTCTCTTCGCATAGCTCATAGAAGCGATTGAGCTTCTCGATCCCCAGCATTTTCTCCACCCAAGGCCCCGCCAGGCGATATACCATCCGCTGCCACGGGGTCTGAAGAAGCTCTTGGAGCTCTACGAGGGGGCGCCGATAGCTGCCCATGGTACAAAGGTAACGGAGAAAACCCTTGCATATAATTTTCAGCAAAAGATATGTATCTTTGTCTAACGTATGCGATACATTGCTTTAGGCATCGGTATGACGGGCTGGGCTTTATACGCCCAGTGCAACATGTGCACACCTGATGGAAATCTCAGTCCGAGGCCTTATGGCTTCAACCCTTCCATCTTGTATGTAAGACCAGGAGTTGACACATCTCTGACAATCTACTTTACCTTCCCGGATACTGTTCGACAAGGTACATTTCTACTCAGTCCCAACTACGCCATCTGGGTAGATAGCCTACGTCTCGATAGTGGAAGGATCACTCAACAAAATGGTCAACCTTTTGCCTATAATACCTCGAATCCCTCGCAGGGCCCGATCCACTTTGACCAAATGCACCGCTATAAGCAGTACGATATAAATGATCCCAGCAAGAAGGCCAACTTCGTCGTATATCAAAACCCTGGAACTACCCAAGGCCAAACTCCTCCTTTTGGATGTGCTCGGGTATGTGTCCGGGGTACCTCTAATCAGGGCTCAGATACCCTCAGGGTGAAGGTACGCGCTTTCATTCCCAACCTGGGCGATGGAGCAAACAAAGACACTACCAATCTAACACCCCAGCTGCTCGGACAAAACGCCTGGCTGGATACTGTATTTCGCTATGTAGTTGTAGTGACAGCGAATCCTCCTGCTGCTCACCTGGGAAGCCATTCTGCCATCTCCTCATTTAGTATTCGTCCCAATCCTGCTGTTCGGGAAGCAACGATTTCTTTCCAGCTGCTGCGTCCCACTCCCTTAACCCTTCGAGCCTATACAGCAGATGGGCGAGAAGTATATCGCTCCACGAGTATGTATACCTGTCTCTTATACACATCT
>JANZYW010000098.1 GCA_026413325.1 Bacteroidia bacterium
TATACAAGAACGGTTGGATTGCCACGCCTTGGCATGACCCGTTCGCAGAGGAGTACACCTTCAAGGCCAAGTTTACGTATCAGCCTAAGAGCACAGCCCACTTCTGGATTTTCGGTATAGAGCATCGTGAACAGTACTATCAGTGGATCGATGTCTCTCGGCCGTGGGTCGGGGCCCCCATTATACTGGAGAGTGGACAAGTCTTTGCTTCGAATCGCATCGGAAGCAGCAATGATATCTGGCGTGTCCGGCCTGCGACAGGGGGGATATTTTTTGAAGATAGGATTCGGTATAAAGGCATCGTGGCAAGTGTAGGGGCCCGACTTATGTATTGGGCACCGGGTGCTTTCGTGGATCAAGCTATCGAAAATCCCCGCTCGCCGGTACTGGAGTCTGTGCGAGAAGCGTATCGTCGCCAGACGATATTCCTTTTAGGGCGTCGGATGAAAGGAAGATTTCTGCCTCGGCTCCGGGTGTCTTTCCCCGTTACAGATAACCATGTGCTCTTTTTCAACTACAGCCATGCTACTCGGCTCCCACATCCTCGTTTTGTGTATGCCGGGTTGGATCCAACTTATCAAGACAGGTCTTTTCTTGCTAATCTGGGCAATCCCAATCTCAACCCAGAGGTAAATGTCGGCTATGAAATCGGTCTCAAATCGAACCTTGGCAAGGGCTGGTATCTGCAGACAAGTGCTTTCTATAACGACAAGTTTGACTTTATTGTGAATCGAGTTATCACTATCCGGGATCAAACAGGACGGTTCACCGAACGGGTTTTCGCTGTGAATCTCGACTATGCTCGGGTACGGGGTGTGGACTTCTACCTCCAACGCCAGATCGGCCCCGCCATTCGGCTGGCTACGGCAGTTACCTATCAAGTGGCTACAGGCAAGTCTAACTCTGCTTTGGAATCCCTTCTACAGATACGGCAGACAGGACGCAACGACGCCACGCAAGAGTTTTTCCTTGCGTGGGATCGACCATGGGATATTAAGTTTTGGGGGGTGGTGAAGTCACCTCCTTCCTTCACCTCGAGGTATTTGAAGGATTGGACAGCTTTTGTCTCCTTTACCTGGAAATCGGGGCTACGGTATACACCATATAAGCGGGTAGGTACAGATGATTTCACGGGGAGACCGATATATGAGCGGGTCGATGGTCCCCCTAATACGGCGATTGGAAGTCCCTGGCGTTGGGTAGATGTGCGGTTGACACGAAGCTTGCTCAGAGGTCGTCTCTCTCTCTTTATTGAGGGGAGAAATGTCCTTAACTGGAAAAATGCTGCCATTATTAATCCGGTGACAGGTCGAGCCTATGAATATCCAGATGATGTTCCCACCACGTGGCGAGACCCCAAATACCCGAATCCCTTGGATAGTGGTCCTCCTCCGACCGATCCCTCTCGGTACTTGCCACCCCGACAGCTTTTTGTGGGGCTAAACTGGAGCATAGGGGGGAGTTTTCGAGCAAAACGGGAAGAGGATTGAGGTCGGGGAGAGGCTTTTACGGACAGTACATCCACCAGTCTACGACTGGAACTGAGCAAGCCGCCCCCATTCCTGTGAAATATCTTCCCTCCACAACTCCTCCTATTAGATTGTTTCTACCTCCTCCGAGAAAGGGAGATATCGGCGACCAAGTGTTACTACTAAAGTTATAACGATAAAATTGATCAGAACAATCATTCGGGTTACAATTAGGATGTTCTCCCGTCACGATGATTAGATCAGGGATAGACACCGCCCACCCATCGTAGCCACTGCGAATATGAGCATTGAGCGAGCTCCAGGAGTTTGAGCTAATATCGTAACGGTAGAAGCTATTTTCACAAGAGAAACTACGCCCCAACCCAGCATAAAGTGAGTTATTTTGGTAAGTCAAAAATGGTATCCATATGCGGGTAGGATAACTTGTCAGAGAAGTCCAACTATTTGTTGAGGGATCATATCGAAAAAGGGTGGTAGTATTGCTATTACCACTCCAGCCCCCTAACACGTACCCGTATTGTCCATCTGAGACTCCAACTGCTCCGTGGCGTGGACTAGGGAGAGGGGCTATGCTTGTCCATGTATCTGTAATGGGATTGTATCGGTAAGATAACGCAAAAGGCCCTCCGCAGGTATATCCGCCCCCCCAACATAGATGTAGTTGCCAATAACAAAAGCAAATGCGAGTCCTCCGATTACGGAAGGAGGGGAAGACTTGAGAGTCCATCCTAGGCAGGTATCCCATTCCCACCAATCATTGAGGCAGCCTGTCTGATTATCTCCGAAGCCCATGTAGATTTTGCCATTCAAGGATACGGCGATTTGGTTATTCCGTCCGGGCATCCCAGCAGGTGGACTCGGTAAAGCTACCCAGCTGTCCGGTCCTGGGCAGGGAGGCAAAGCACTTAGCCGAACTCGAACGGTGTTGGACCAAGGAGAGGTCGTTCGGCAAGGTCCTCCAAACGCCCGTACCCGATAATAGTAGGTACCACAAGATAGGTTAGAGATGGCATAGGAAGTATTCTGTGTAGAGATGGGATAGCCAGCTAAGAGAGTCCCAAAGTTGGAGTCGGTAGAAACGACGAGCTCATACGCAGTCGCTCCGCTCACAGCTGCCCAGGTAGCCGTGAATCCTGTGGAGCTAACCCCCGTCGGAGGGGTCGCAGTGGGAGCGGGCAAAGTGCTTCCGCCCACAGGAGGGTCCGTTACTGCGGCTATCCACTGCGCCCCGTTCCACCATTCTAAGCGGTGGCAGTCTTTATTGTATATGATTACCCCCACAGTAAGTTCATTTGCGGGGATAGCGTCTCGCTGAGCTGTGGTAAGACGAGGGATAATAACACCTCTGGCAGTATCTTCTACCTGAAACCGGGCGCGTCGTTCTATCTGGGTCGTTCCGACTCCTACCTGTGCAAATCCCAGAAGGATTAAACTTGGTAGGATTAGGATGCAGCTAAACTTTTTCCTATCGTCAATATAGGGGCTTGTATGTAGATTGACAAGGGGGAAACCGGAGAGCTGTATCTTTGTCTTATGGTACTCTCCTTCCTGCGGCGGCAGTTCATTGATATAATCGAATGGGTAGATGAGACGCGCGATACCCTTATATGGAAATTTCCTGATGAAGATCGAGAGATAAAGATGGGAGCGCAGCTCACGGTTCGAGAGTCTCAAGTAGCTCTTCTGGTCAACGAAGGGAAGCTGGCGGACATTTACGGTCCGGGTAGGCATGAGCTAACCACTCGAAACATGCCTATTCTAACCAATCTTCGGGGATGGAAATACGGGTTTGAGTCGCCCTTCAAGGTCGATGTCTACTTCGTAAGTACCCGGGAGTTTCAAAATCTGCGGTGGGGTACTCAGCAGCCTGTGATGGTGAATGACCCTGATCTCAGTCTCGTGCCGCTACGAGCCTTTGGCACCTTTGGTATGCGAGTGAAGGATGCGGCTGTGTTCTTTCGGGAATTCGCAGGTACTGACCCTGTCGTTACGGTGGATGAGTTTCTCGAAGGGGGGTTTCGGAGCTTAGTGGTGACCCATTTCTCTAATGCCCTCAAGCAATCGGGGCGCTCCTTGACCGAGATCAATGCCCAAGCGAACCAGTTAGGAGAGGTGCTACTTCCTCTGCTGCGTCCGGAGTTTGAGCGTTTGGGGTTGGAGTTGAGTCGCTTTCTGGTGGAGAGTGTAACCCTTCCAGAGGAGATTCAGAAGCAGCTTCTGGAGCAAGATCTCGAGCTTCGGAAACTCCGTCGGAAGGTGGGCATGTCACAGGAAGTGGAGGATATGAGTCGATTCATTCAGTTTCAGGCGGGGCAGGCCATGGAGAAGGGTGACGGGGGAGGGGCAGGTTTAGCCCGCTCTGCGCTTGAGATGAGCATGGGCCTACAAATGGCGCAGCAAATGCAGCAGGCTGCTTCTGGAGGGGGAAACAAAGCTTCAGGAGAGGAACGAGCCCAGATCTTGCAGACCCTCAAGGAGCTTGCTGAACTGAAAAATGCAGGTGTACTCACAGAAGAGGAGTTTGAATCCAAGAAAAAAGAGCTCCTGAGTCGACTCTGAAGTGGTGGGACTTATTATCGGAGGGATAGGGGTAGCCGGAGCGGTAACATGGGCTCTATACGAGCGATATAGATATCGCAGGTTGGAAAGTCGAATCAGCGAGGTGGTGGGAAGTCCTGCGTGGGAAGCTGCGATTCAAAGCCTCTTACACCGACTGAATCAGCAGGAAGCAGCTTCACATGCCCAGCAAGCCTTTCTGGCTGCTCTTTCTCATGAGCTTAAGACTCCTTTAGCTATCCTATTAGGATATTTGGACACCTTGGTACAGGGAGCTTGGCAAGATCAGCAGGTACTTGTTCCCTTCCTTGAGAAGTCTCTCGCCCAGGTTCAGCGTATGAACTCTCTCGTTCAGGACATTCTCCTTTTGGCTCAAATAGAAAGTGGGGGCTGGCTTATTCAGCCTGAACCGACCCCTCTATACCCTTTATTAGAAGAGGTGTGGGCTGAACTGGAGCCGCTGGCTCGGGCTAAGGCTATCTCCTTGCGCCGCCCCCCCTATCATCTTCAAGATCTTGCAGTGGAGGCCGATCCGTATGCACTCAGAAAGATCCTCAAGAATCTTCTGGAAAATGCCATTCAATATAGCCTGGAGGGGCGAACTATCCAGGTGAGTTGGGAGCTTACTCCTGATAAAAAACGTGTAATGATCCACATACAAGATGAAGGAATAGGGATTCCTCCAGAGCACTTACCTCGTATTTTCGAGCGGTTTTATCGAGTGGATAAGAGCCGGTCTCGTCAGCATGGAGGGACTGGGCTCGGGCTCTCTCTGGTCAAAGAGCTTATAGAGGCCCACGGCCAACGGATTACGGTCGAGAGTGAGGTGGGTCGAGGCACTCGTTTTACTTTTTCTTTGCCTTCCTGTGCATGATTTTTGTATTGCCATGTCTGCTGTGAGGGTTTCGCTTGTCCTCTGTGCCTGTACGGCCTTTTTATATGCTCAAGGGGGGCGGCTGCGAGTACAGCCGCCAGAGTATGCTTTTGGACGGGTATCTCAGGGGTCACTGGTAAAGGCTCGATTTTATCTCATCAATGAAGGCAAGGTCCCTATCCAAATCCAAGAAATCAAACCCAGCTGTAGCTGCTCTGTCCTGTCC
>JANZYW010000099.1 GCA_026413325.1 Bacteroidia bacterium
GCTTAGATGGGGTCAACTTCTCTCGAATCGCCCAAGTCGACAAGCAAGGGCGCACTATCTACCATCATCGAGACAGTTATGTGAAACCTCTAACCCGCTATTTCTATCGGGTGGAACAACACGATATCTTCGGTAACATCCGCTATTCCAACACTGTAGAGGCTATCCTACCTGGTGCAGGAGAAACCTTCTCTGTCCAGCTTCACCCCAATCCCATCGTATCAGAAGCACAGCTTATCGTTTCCCTTCCAGCTGAGGGTCCCGTTTCATTCCAGTTGTATGATGCAGCTGGTAAACTCGTTACCAGAAGCGACTATGCTCTATCCGCTGGTACTCATCATTTAGATCTTTCTTCCACCTTGACCCAAGTAGCGGCTGGGAACTACAATGCGGTTGTAAGCTACGGGGGAGAGATCCGCACTATTCGCCTCGTAAAAGCGGGGATAGAACGATAAATCTCTGCTCTTCCCCGAAGGGCGGGCAATCGACGATTGCCCGCCCTTTTCTTTATATCCTCTGCCTTCCTTCTATTTTAGTCAAGCTTTTTTCTCGATGGCAGCACAATTTGTAGTCTAAATCCTTCTAATTATACCATCGCCGCCTCGTTCCGTATGAGAGAGATAATCGCATTCAAAAAACTTCTCGGAACTCTACCCTGCCCGTGTAGGAAGAACACGCTCCAACAGATATCCCTCTTCCTTCGTCATTATCTCTTCAACCCAAAGGTGCCCCTTCCTCTATTCCCTACTTTCAGGTGTCACCCCAGAGGGGTCCCATGAAGAGAAGAAAAAATGAA
Organism: Bacteroidia bacterium; assembly: GCA_026413325.1. Classification (GTDB taxonomy): domain Bacteria; phylum Bacteroidota; class Bacteroidia; order SpSt-205; family SpSt-205; genus SpSt-205. Next base: position 797 of record JANZYW010000099.1, read on the forward strand.
AAGTCAAGTCGGAGAAGAACTGATGAGGAGCGCTTGTCTACCCTACCAGCCCAGAACTACTTAAGCCGCCTCGCATATTGCTAAACCTATCCTCTTGTTGTTTCCTACTGCTTCAACCTTTATGGCAAGAAAGGATCATACACCCATTGGATATAGTACAAAGAGCCCAGTGTAGGGCCTCCTGGTACCTCGATATGCCGATTGTTCAGAATATTCTGTCCACCCAGCCGAAGCTGACTGTTGATTTTAGGGAACTTATAGCTAAGCTGGGCATCTATTAGCTGATAGGTAGGTATGATCCGTTCATGGAACGATTCTTCAAAGAGGTACGCATTCATCCATCGATATCCGATATTGAATCCCAACCGTTTATTTTTCAGAAGCTCTCGGGCGGTAAAGTATACATTGGCCTTGTAACGGGGCGTATTGAACTGGGCTATGAGCCTGTCGGTTTTAGCTTCCTCGGACAGGATAATCTCTGCATAAGCAAAGTTGGTATTCACAAAAAAGCGCTTACTGATGGTGTACTGGAGAGAAAGGGCGAAATGGTGCGTATATACGACCGAACTGCTGTTATAGTACCGCCTGTAAGGTACATAGGCTCCAGCTGCAGCAGAATCTGGGGTCAGCCTACTGATCTGCCAGGTACCGTCCGATTGCAGATAGCGCCGAGGCCCCATTAAGTCGATGCTACCGAGGAAGTCCGTAAATCGAGAATAGGCATAGTCTAAATCGATAAACAACCGATTCGCAATAAGATGACGCGAGCCTACCTCGATGGAAGCTACCCGTTCGGGTTTGACATTCTCTATCGGCAACACTCGGAGAAGGTCAGCATAGTCAGCGGGGTTAGCGCTTCCGCGGGTACGGAGAGCAAGGGAATCTCGAAAAGCGCGAACAGACTCTCCTGAATAGTTATTGCCGATGATACCATAGGAGATATCCGAGCTTCGAAGGCCTCCAATGAGCCGAAAAGGTCCTACATTCAAATCGATATATTGCGCTTGAAGGGTGGGCATCCGGAAGCCTGTCTGATAGGAAAGACGAAGGTTATGATTTTTGGCTTTATCGACTGCCACGAGAAGCCCTAAGCGAGGGGTAAATCGACCCTGAAAGTTGACATTCTTATCATACCGAAGAGAGGCGAGCAGGCGGAGGCGCTCCTGCCAGAAAGCCTTATTCGCTTGAGCAAAAGCACCATATTCCCACACGCCGATAGGACTCGCCGTATCTGAGAAGATTGTTCCTTTTGAGTTTATTAGGAAATAACGAAAGTTACCTCCCAGTAAAAGGTTAAACCACTTCACTCGACGGGTGAGATCGTATTGCCCTTCTGCGTGGTAAAAGGAACTTCGGTCGAAGAACTTGGCTCCCCCCTCCGCAAAATTTGGCTGGCTGACTACCTTTTCGAATACCTGCTGGAACGTAGGAGTACCAGGCTGAGGGCGGGCTCCACCTGTGAACAAAGAATAAATCTGGGCGGGATACCCTGTTTGCTGGAGAGCCTGGCCGATAGCTGCGGCTCGATCAGAGTCAGCATAAGCTCTCGCTGCGGCATGATCTCCTCCGGAAGGCACGCCATAATCAGCAGGATCGAGACCCAGATTGCGGACCAGTCTATCCAACTGGCCAGTATAAGCCAATACATACTGAACCATCCAGTTGGTATGCGGCTTCACAGTATTCAGAAGATTAAGCGCTGCAAATCGGCTATCATAGCTTGCCCCGGAGCTTTCTAATGCCGCATAAGCCCACACCCGGTAATCGGGTCCTGCTATTTCGAGCTTATTGACATTGAAAAGGAAATCTCTGAGGCTATACCGATTAACCCCTTGATACACTGTCGCCCCCGTGGAAATAAAGCCCATATAGCTGAGCTGAAGCTGGTCAGTCAAGCGATAATATGCTCCAAAGGAAGCCTTGGCTACGCGCGCATTGTATCGGATGAGATCTCGCTCCCAGTAGCCTGTACGAGCCAAATAAAAGCGAATATCATTCGTGTCATTTGGTAGGCCAGCCCCTAGACTCGGTCCCAGCACCATAGCTATATTCCGAACAGTGGAAGGATCCACCCTTGCCTCGTCACCGTATATATTTACAGCATCGTAGCCCGGATTACTGGGTCCCGGGATGGCATAAGAACCCAAGGCCCCCGCATAGACCCCTCTATCTGTCGCATCCCTGGCGATCCAATCATGGGCATCAAACCAGTTCGCGAAAACCTTCACTCCCAAGCGATTGTTCCAGCTTTTGGCATATCTCAGAGCGACGTCATACATCGGCCGGGGAGTGGTATCTATGCCATCGAGATGGTTGACTCCCAAACGCACAGAAGCAGAAACACCAGGGAAACGGAAAGGATCTTTAGTGTAGATGTTAAGAATGCCGCTAAATGCATTAGGACCATACAAAGCAGAGGCAGGGCCAGGGACCAGTTCGATACTTTCTATATCAAGGTCACCTGCATTAGAAATGGCTCCAACTGGGAAGTTGAGAGCAGGGGCCTGCATTTCCACTCCATCCATCCGCTGCACGAAGCGGGTATTCGTAGTAGAATTGAAGCCTCGGGTATTTACGACCTGAAAAGTAAGACTGGAGGATACTTGTTCCACCCCCTTTACAAAGGTGATATTTTGAAATATATTGACTCCAGGAGCTTCTTGGATTTCTCGAGCACTCATCTTCAACACAGTAACGGGGGACTGCATCACTGTCTCGCTGACCCGACTTGCGGAGATGACTACCTCTTGTGCACGGACGCCTGTTTCCTGTAAGGTACAAGTGATAGGACGCCCCACTTCAGCCAGAGGGATAGTAATGACCGCAGATTCATACCCTATGAAAGATACTTCGAGGCGGATAGGGTCCAGCGGAGAGAGAAGGGCTAACCGAAACTCACCATTTACATCTGCTACAGTACCTTGGACAGTGCCTATGACTTTCACGTATGCCCCAGGAAGGGGTTCGCCCTGCGCCGAAACGACACGCCCCCGAAGAAGAACGTTAGTCGTGCGAGGAGTCACTTCACGGGGCCGCTCTCGTTCTTCTTGAGCCCAGATGAAGGTACTAACTACCAAAAAAGCGATAAAAGCAGTTTTCATCCAGGCAAATATAGGTATTAAATGAACTCTACCAGAGCTACGCTGATATTATCCAATCCTCCTGCCTGGTTCGCAGCTTGTATGAGCTGAGAAGCTTTATCCGTTACAGAAAGGTTTTGACCTAAAAGGTCCGCGATTTGTTCATTCGATAGCATGGTATTGAGCCCATCACTACACAGGAGAAGCTGATCTCCGGGCTGGACCCATATGGGCTGGGGGGCAACCTCAGGCTCTGGACGAGACGAAAGCCCCAGAGCCCTTAGGATGACATGGCGACGAGGATGATATTCAGCTTCCTCTAAGGTGAGAAGCCCTTGTGAGATCAAAAATTGGACATAGGAATGGTCAAGCGTTTTCTGCTCGAGTTTACCATCTCTGTATAAGTAAAGCCGACTATCCCCTACATGTGCATAGTATACCAATCCTTCCTGATAAAGAGCCATCACACAGGTGGTTCCCATACGACGATACTGTGGGTGGAGCTGAGCTATTTTGTAAATAGCCTCATTTGCTTCATAAAGAGCCCTTTGCAGAAGTTCTATCGGAGGAAGGGAATCAGCTCGAGAGAGAAAATCGACTGTTGCTTGGATAGCAAGCTCAGCGGCCTTCTCGCCCGCTGCATGGCCACCCATTCCATCGCAGACCATCCACAAAGAACCGTGTGGAGTGCGGATATAAGCGACCCGATCTTCATTATTGGAGCGGGCACGCCCGGTGTCTGAGGCTACAGCTGATCTATAGCTTATAGCCATCCCCGTATCGCTTACGTAAGCGACTGACTTTATGTCGCTCTAACCGCACTTTCATCGGAATATCAATCGTAGGCCTGTCTCGGATATCTCGAGGTACCGCCGCTATGCTATCCGCCACAGACATCCCCTCTATAACTCGACCAAACACAGTATAAGCCCCATCCAAAAAAGGTGTGCCTTTGTCAGCCACCACGATATAAAACTGACTGCCACTGGAGGCCCGGGAAGGGTTGATGGCATCTGCAGTACGAGCAGCTCCGACTGCTCCCCTTTCGTGCTTCAGGTCCTGTCTCTTATACACATCT
>JANZYW010000009.1 GCA_026413325.1 Bacteroidia bacterium
TATAAGAGACAGGAGTATAGGGCTCTGTTGGAAGCTGCTTATACTACCCCAGAACGACTGAGTCCCAATGTACTTTTGCGGCCCCTTTATCAGGAATGGCTTTTCCCATCGGTAGCCTACGTAGCGGGCCCCGCAGAAGTGGCATACTGGTTGGAGCTGGGGCCTGTATTTGAGGCATTTGGCATCCCCATGCCGGTCATATACCCTCGAGGCCATGTACGGGTTCTCCCCCCCCTTTGCCCCCCGTTACCTGAGGGAATGGACTGGTCTATTGTTTTTTCTCTCTCTCAGGGGGCCTTACGGAGGCAACTGGCTTTTTTGTGGGGTAGAGAAGAGGTAGAAAAAGCACGAGAATGGTGGGAGCGGAACCGGCCCCCGTTCGAAGAGCTGCAGGAACGCCCTTTCTTAGCGCAAGCTGTCCGTCACTTCTCTCGTGTGTGGCAGCAGTGGGGTCGGTTACTACATGAAAAATCAGTAAAGGCAGCTTATCATCGATACCAGAAACAGGTCGATAAGATTCTGACTTTCCGAGCGGCAGTCGAGCCGGAGGGGCGTCTGCAGGAGCGTTCTCTAAACATCCATGCGTTTTCTTCGGAGGCTCCGAGGGAGTGGATACGAAACTTTCTTCGACAGGCTGAGCTTAGACCAGCGCAGTGGCTGCTTTATCAAGGGCCTATGGCAGCAGCCGCTGCGTCTCTAATGGGAGCCCTTGGAGGTCCCCTCGAGCCAAGTGCACCGTCGTGAGAATTCCTCCCCGGATGTTGTAGCGAAGGGAGAGACGCATGTATTTCGGTTCCAAAACGGCCCAGAGGTCCTCGAAGATGAGGTCTGCCACGGGCTCTTGAAAGATTTCCTCATTCCGGTAACTGAAGAGATACATCTTCAATGCCTTCAACTCTACACAGCGGTCGGAGGGGATATACCATAGATCAAGCGTTCCGATATCGGGTAGACCCGTGCCAGGGCATACTGCGCTAAACTCCTCGGTATGGAGATGGATAACTTGGGGTTGAGAGGTCCTAAAAGAAAAGGTCTCGAGAAGGGCACGACGTTCTGGACTTCGTACTTCTTCACGAGTATCAGCGATGCGTATCGGCATGTGAGGGGATAGATGAGACTGTAGGAAGCATCTTAAGCCAGCCGACTTCTTGAGGGGTTAGCAATCGCCATTTACCACGGGGGACCCCCTTACGCGTAATGGGGCCAAAGGCGATTCTATCCAGGCTCTTGACCCGATATCCCATATGCTCCATCATACGGCGAACGATGTGTTTGCGCCCGATGTGCAAGGTGAGGATAAGGGTATAGGGGTCTTCTAAGTGCGCTTCGTCGGCCTGGGCTACTCCATCTGTCAGGGGGAGGCCTCTAAGCAGTCTTTCGACGATGTCCGCATTCATAGGCTTAACAGTGGTAACCCGATAAGTTCGGGGAACTTTACTGCGAGGGTGGAGAAGTTTTTGGGCTAAATCGCCGTCATTGGTAAGCAGAAGGATGCCTGTCGTGTTCCGGTCAAGTCGTCCAATGGGATACAGCCGAGCAGGTGGGACCCCTTCTAACAGGTCCAAAACCGTTTTCCGTCCTTTTTCATCGGACACGGTACAGACGGTGTTTTTAGGCTTGTTTAGAAGGATATAGATGGGCTTTTCGGGATAAATAACTCGTCCGCGATAGGTGACGGTATCTTTCTCTCGGTCTATCCACATCCAGGGCTCCCGTACAGTCTGACCATTGACTTCTACTTGACCATTTTGGATGAGCTTAGCCGCGTTTCGACGGGAGGCTACACCTGCCAGGGCTAAATATCGAATCAGACGGATCCGAGCGGGTAAGGCTTCTTTCTTCGGAGAAGGAGACGTAAGAGGCTGCTTACGAGAAGGAGGAGTGGGTTGCGGTCCCCTTTCCAGGGAGCGATGCTCTTTTCTGGACGGTCCTTTTCTCTGCTGTACCGCAGAGGGCTTAGGACGCTTACCGAAGGAATTTTTCTCTTCTTTTCTTTTGTCTGGGGAAGAGCGAAAAGAAGAAAAGGAAACTTCTGATCGTCTCGGGGAGGCTGATGAAAAGGTAGAGCGACGCTGGACTGGTTTTTTCACAAAGTAAAGGTACGATTTTAAGGGGACTTAGCTTAGGGTGAAGGCTTTGAGATGGGCTGAGAAAAGAGCGGAGAATCGGAGGCCAGCAGGGCCTGGGGCTGATTGGGAGGGGAAAGGTGAAAAGTACGCAAACCTGCGCGTTGCGCTCCTGCTATATTCAGCTCGTTATCATCTACAAAGAGGGTCTCAGAGGCAGACCATCTCAGCCGTTCCAGGACATACCTATACGTGTCAGGATCGGGCTTTCGAAGGTGGATGCGATTGGAAAAGAAGATACCAGCAAAATACACTTTCCAAGGCTGAATCTCAGGTTCTACTCTTTCCAAGTGGAGGTCATTGGTATTACTTAGGAGGGCGAGAGAGAAGGAACTCGCCAGTTTTGCCAATACCTCGTCGGCTTGTGGAAGAGGACCCAGTAGCATAGCATTCCAGGCGGCTGTGAGCTCAGCCACGGTCAAGGTTGGAAACTCCTTTTGCCAGTAGCTGAGGAAATCTTTAGTTTCCAGGAGGCCCTTTTCGTAGGCGGCTAATGCAGGGCTCTGTAAGAGGGATGGAAGAGCTTCTGGAGAAATGCCCAGCGCACGGGTCGTCCGGTGATAGTCAATCCCGTATAAGACCCCTCCCAGGTCAAATAAAATGTTCCGAATCTGGGGCATATAAAGTGTATCTTATGAGCAAGATAGGGGACAGAAAGAGTATTATTCTTTTCCGACAGACAGCCTTTCGCACTTTTTGCTTATTTATATGGTGAAGGAGTGGTTGTTTTTCTGCTTCGGTGCTCTTTCCAGGCTGTGCGTAAGAGAGGGAGGACTGATACAAAAATGATGAGGAGGGCGATCAACTCTACATATTTTCTCAACCAGGGGAAGACGCTACCCAAGCCATATCCAACCAGTACTAAGGAGAAAACCCAGATGAATCCCCCTGTCACATTGTACAGAAGGAAGGTTCGGGGAGGAAACTGCACTGCACCCGCTAAAATCGGTGCGAAGGTTCGGACGATCGGCACAAAGCGCCCAAGGATGATCGCACTCCCCCCCCATCGCTGGTAAAATGAACGGGTTTGGTCCAGATATTTACGCTTGAAAAAGCGAGAGTCCTGCTTTTCAAAGAGTCTCTGCCCCAGGAAACGCCCTGTCCAGTATCCTACTTGGTCTCCTACCACAGCAGCGATAATCAGGGAGAGAATCACCCAACCGATGGGGGTGGGGAGGATGTTTAGTGCGCAAAACAATCCTACCGTAAACAGCAAGGAATCGCCCGGCAGGAAAAAGCCTATCATGAGACCTGTTTCCGCAAAGACTACAGCCGTTACGAATGCGAGCCCTCCTATTTGGATAATTTTTTCCGGGTCGATGAGCTGACGGAAAAGGTCAAATAGCTCTTGCACCGAGCAAAGATACATCTCCCTTCTTTCAGGGGTGAAAAATGCTTGTAAAGGGAGGAGCGCTTCATGCTGGGCTGGCTAAGCAGGAAGATCGTGTGGACCTGGAGAGTAGCCGTATGCATCTTGATGGATTTCTCTCCTTTGTGTAGAGGGGTAGAAGGTCAAGGGGGGAATCGTACCTTCGGAGTATGTATCGCTCGCTTTTTTCTATCCCCCGTCGCGACCGAGATAAGGAGTGGGTCTACTTTTGTGGGCACTCTTTGGGGGCGCAGCCTAAAGCGGCTCCCAGTTACGTTCGTAGGGCTCTGGAGCAGTGGTCTTGGGAAGGGGTAGGTGCGTATTTCTCCAAGCGCAGCCACTGGATAGATTATGCAGATCGATTACGATCAAAACTCGCTCCCCTTGTAGGCGCCTCACCAGAGTCGGTGGCGATAGCTCATACCCTAACCACTAATCTACATCTGCTGCTGGCCAGCTTTTATCGTCCCACTCCTCGCCGGTACTATATTTTGACAGAACAACATCCTTTTCCTTCTGATCGATATGCCCTGCAGAGCTGGGCAGACAAGCTGGGGTACCCTGATGCAGTCCGAGAGCTTCCTACGCTCGTTCCTACCACAGAAGAAGTGATAGCCGAGATAGAAAAAATAGGGGAGCGACTCTCGGGCGTTTGGATGAGTGGGGTTCATTACCTCACGGGGCAGTATTTTGATATCGAGCGGATAACTACAGCGGCGCATCGGGTAGGGGCATGGGCAGGATGGGATCTGGCACATGCTGTGGGAAACGTCCCCTTGCAAATAGAAGCTTGGAACGTTGATTTCGCCGTATGGTGCAGCTATAAGTATTTGAATGCGGGTCCTGGTGCTGTCGGAGGCCTATATGTCCACCCGAGGAGATGGGAGGAGGCAAGTATCCTGGCCGGATGGTGGGGAAATCGGCTGGAGACCCGCTTTCTGATGCGCGCTACCTTTGAGCCAGCTCCAGACGCGCGGGCCTGGATGCACAGCAATCCCTCCCCTTTGTTATTAGGGGCTCTGGAGGCCAGCCTGGATATCTTTAGTTTATTAGACCTTCAAGCATATTATGCACAGGTCCGAGATTTACACAACCGCTTACGGGTACAGTTGGAGGGATGCCCCTTCGTAGAAATCCTCACTCCGAGGGTGCAGCATGGAGCACAGGTTTCTTTCCGCCTCAAGGTACCCTCGCCTCGTCAGGCTTTTGAAATCCTTCTCGACCAGGGATTCTTTGTAGATTGGCGAGAGCCAGATGTGATTCGGGCCGCACCCGTAGCTTTGTACAATCAACCTGATGAAGTGGATAGCTTTGCTTCAGCGGTGGTTGCTCTGGAGCGCATACGGGCTTGACCTGGTTATGGCTGCCCCCGTTCGATATCGTCTGACCTGGGATACTCCTCCTCGCTATACCTATCACGTAGAGGTAGAGGCGTCTCCCTCTAAAGGAAAGCATACAGACTTTTCCCTTCCGGCGTGGCGTCCGGGTCGATACATATTGCAGAACTATGCAGGGGCTGTGTCCCATTTCTCCGCTTACGATGGGGAGGGAAAGCCTCTTCCTTGGCGCAAAGTGACAAAAGATACTTGGCGAGTACAAAACCCTTCTCGAGGCTCTATACGAGTACAGTACCGTTTCTATGCCAAGCAGATCGATGCCGGCTCAAGCTATCTCTCCGAAGGGTTGGTATATCTCAATCCAGTCAATCTCCTCGTATACATCCCTGGTCGTTTAGAAGAGCCTTGCGAGTTGGAGATAGTTTCCCTTCCCGATGGTTGGGATGTAGCGACTGCTCTACCTCGTCAGAGCCATCGTCGCTTCTCAGCCAGAGACTACCATCAGCTCGTGGACTGCCCGGTGTTAGCTGCCCCCCACCTCCTAAGCTATACCACCTCGTGTGAAGAGCTTACTCTACATGTACATTTCTGGGGTCGGGTGGGTGCAAAGAGTCTCGCCCCTTTTGTCGAAGACCTCTGTAAGATCATACGCGTGCAGAAAGCCATCTGGGGAAATAAGCTTCCTCTCTCGGAATACCATTTTATGTACTTACTGGTGCCTTTTCAGCTTCGACATGCGGTCGAACACGAAACCTCGGCTATGTTTGTCTTGCCAGAGGAAGGAGCCGCATCCGAAGAAGCCTTGAAGAGCTTTTTGGGTATATCCGCTCATGAGTTCTTTCATGTATGGAACGTCAAACGCCTACGTCCCGCTGCCCTATGGCCTTATCGGTATGATAAGGAGTGTTACACGAGCCTACACTGGCTGACAGAGGGCGTGACAGACTACTATACGACGCTTACTCTTCTGAGAGCGGGCATCCTTTCACCTGAGGAGTACTGGAAGCGGCTAAGTACAGAACTTTCTCAAATAGAGAACGGGTTTGCATACCAGCTTTTTTCTCCTGCTGAGCTTAGTGTAGATAGCTGGCTTGCTAATTCTTCTTATCGACCTTCTCATTTCCAGGGTTCTTTTTACGCTGCGGGAAAGCGAGTGGGCTTTTTATTGGATATGGTGCTACGGCGGGAGACAAAAGGGAAAGTGACTTTGGATTCTCTGCTGCGATATCTGTACTCTCAGTACTACGAGAAAGGGAAGGGTATCCCAGAGGATGGAGTGGAGAAGGCCGCTGTTCGGTTAGGAGGGGCGGCTTTGAGAAGCTTTTTTGCTCGGTATGTGTGGGGGAAAGAGTCCCCCATCTATGAAGAGCTGTTAGACGGACTACCGCTGAGAGTTCATCGAGAGAGGCATATTCTCAGAGAGTGGGGATGTATAGGGCTCTCCCGGGTACGCTCGGAAGGGGAGGGCCTCAGGGTAGAAGAAATTCTCCCGGGGAGTTTAGCAGAGCGGGCAGGAATAGAAATCGGCGATATACTGCTTACAGTAGGAGAGCAGAGCGTTCGAGATTTGCCGCCTGACTACTGGGAAAAGACTCTTTTAGGGGCTCGCTTGCTTTTAGGATGGAGTCGCGAGGGCTTTCCCATGGAGAAAGAGATCCTGCTCACTCCCGAGGCGGCAAGCTACCGTGTAGAAGTCCATCTTACACCTACAGAGCCCGGCTTTCTCCTCGACTTTTGAAGGTGTGGCTTACCTTTGCCACATGGCTAAAGTCTCCGTTATCGGTGCTGGTAACGTCGGTGCGACCGCCGCTGACGTCATCGCTCGCTCTGGCTATTGCCACGAAGTCGTATTGCTCGATATTAAACCCGGCCTCGCAGAAGGAAAAGCTTTAGATATCGCTCAGACAGCTCCACTGTTGGGCTTCGATACACAGGTCCGAGGTGTCACGAACGACTATAAGGCTATCGCTGACTCGGATATTGTAGTCATTACGTCGGGTCGCCCTCGCAGCCCAGGCATGAGTCGAGATGACCTTATCCATGTGAACGCCGATATCATCAAATCGGTCATAGAACCTGCGGTATTTTATGCACCCAATGCGATTTTTATCATCGTGACGAACCCGCTGGATACGATGGTATACTATGCGTATAAGTTGTCCCGCCTACCTTCACAGCGGGTCATCGGGATGGCTGGCGTCTTAGATACAGCTCGATATCGCTATTTTCTCGCCCAAGAGCTCAACTCTTCCGTGCAGGATATTGAGGCGATGTTGTTAGGGGGGCATGGAGATACGATGGTTCCCCTCCCCCGATACACTACGATAAGTGGTATACCTGTAGTTAACTTGTTGTCTAAGGATAAGCTGGATGCGATCATCGAACGTACTAAGTTTGGAGGAGGGGAGCTGACCAAACTGTTGGGTACGTCGGCCTGGTATGCACCTGGCACGGCAGTGGCTCAGATGGTAGCTTCTATTTTATTGGATCAAAAGCGGGTTCTACCCTGCAGTGTATATCTCCAAGGCCAGTACGACCTCCATGATATCTATGTGGGGGTCCCCGCCAAACTGGGCCGCAATGGCGTGGAAGAAATCATCCAGTTAGCGCTCAACGAGGAAGAAAAGAAACTTCTCCTCACATCAGCGGAGGCGGTTCGGGCGATGAATGCAGTGCTGAAGTTCTGAGCCCAAGCCTTACAGTGGCGAGAAAGAGAAGCCCTTCTTGTGGGAAGCTATCTTGTGAAAGGGCAGATGGAGACCCTAAACTTTCCTATCTTTGCCCCCCATGAAGGGCCATTCAGGTAGTAAAAAAAGGTTCAAGCGAAGTGCGACGGGGAAGCTTCTTCATAAGGCTACGGGGCGTCGGCATAATTTTTCTGCTAAAAGTATTCGGCGTAAGCGAGCTTTGCGAAAGAAAAGGGTCGTTTCTAAGGCAGATATGCGCCGGCTTTCTCTCATAACCGTGCATCTCTAAGAGTATATGCGTGCCAGAAATAGAGTAGCCTCGCGAGAGCGAAGGCGTCGTGTCTTACGGCTCACGAAAGGGTATTGGGGGCGGAAGAAAAATGTTTTCCGTCATGCGAACAATCAGCTTCAGAAGGGACTGACGTATGCTTATGCGCACCGAAGGAGAAAAAAGCGAGATTTTCGGTGCTTATGGATTGTACGGATCAATGCAGCTGCACGGGAGCATGGCCTTTCCTACAGCCAGCTTATTCATAAACTCAAACAAACAGGTTTGCAGCTGAATCGCAAGATGTTAGCGGATCTCGCTCTTACGCAGCCCAAAACGTTTTCAGCGATTGTAGAGAAGGTAAAGGCTGCTTGATGGGGGTAGCACTTCTTTTCCCAGGTCAGGGCTCTCAGGCTGTAGGGATGGGGCGAGTGCTGTACGAAACCCATCCCGAGGTACAAGGGCTTTTTGAGCGAGCGGAGCAAGTCACGAGGCTACCGTTACGTCAGCTCATGTTTGAAGGACCTGTAGAAGCCCTTCAGCGCACTTCTGTAACTCAGCCTGCGCTCTATCTCCATGGATATGCTCTTTTTCGAGTAAAGGGGTTCTCCCCTGCAGCTGTAGCGGGCCATTCCTTAGGGGAGTTTACAGCGTTGGCGGTAGCGGGGGTTTTTTCTTTCGAGGAAGGTTTAGAGCTGGTGCGAGTCAGAGCGGAAGCGATGCAAGCGGCTTGCGATGCGCAACCCAGCACTATGGCTGCTATTATCGGATTGGCGGATGAGACGGTAGAAAGCCTCTGTCAGGAAGTAAAAGAGGGGGTGGTGGTTCCAGCTAACTACAACTCTCCGGGGCAGCTTGTGGTTTCTGGAGAGGTGCCCGCCATAGAAGCTGTGATCGAAAAAGCAAAGGCAGCAGGCGCTCGATTGGCGAAAAAGCTATCCGTTAACGGGGCATTCCACTCTCCTCTCATGGAGCCTGCTCGTCAGAAGCTGGCCGCTGCGATTGAGAAGGCATCTTTTCATAAGCCCACTTGTCTCGTCTATCCGAATGTAACGGCAGCGGCTGAACAAGATCCCGAAAGGCTTCGCTCACTTCTTATCCAACAGCTTACCGCTCCTGTACGATGGGCACAGACGCTTCGGGCGATGTGGGCAGATGGAATGCGCCAGTTTTATGAACTTGGCCCAGGGAATGTCCTGGCTGGACTGGTTCGGCGCACGCTCCCAGAGGCATTCGTTGAGAGCCACGATAGCTGAAAATCCTGTACATTCGTGTCGTATGGCGAATTTGGAGGAGCTTATAAAGGCCGCTCTTCAAAAACCCGATCTGAGGAAGTCCATTAAAGGTATTTTGGAGCAAGCTCTCGAGCAGTTAGCGAACCCCTCCCTTCCTGAGGACGAAAGGCAAAAGCTTTTAGAGCAAGCAGAAAAGCTTGCCAAAGAAAATGCCTAAAGAGGAGCAATCCATTCCCCTCGAAAAGTCTCCTCCACCGAACCGATAAGCCACAAATCAAGGTTATCTCGTTGGACACTCAGCTGTCCCCCTCTCGTTTCAATCTGTATGAGCTTTGTACCTTCCATTTCACTCCCGAGAAGATCGGGAATCACGGCAGCGAGGGCAGCGCAGGCTGTGCCACAGCTCAGAGTTTCTGCCTCTACTCCTCGCTCATAAGTTCGCAACCCCCATCGGTGAGTATCTAACTGAGCGAAAATGCTCACATTCATCCCATCGGGATCATAGGTTGTATCCTTACGCAGAGAAGGGGCATACGTAGAGAGGGGAAAGAGGGGAAGTTCCTCTGCGGAGACCTTTTGTAAGAAGTGAGGGGAACCTGTATCGACGAACCAGTGGTTTTCTCCCACTTTTTGGGGGGCTTTCCGTAAAGAAAGGCTCACTTTCAGAAGAGGAGGGGTGGTATGCAGGAGCTCGACCGTGTGCCTTCCATCAGCTGCTTCTAAGTAGGCGGAGTGAAAAGGGTGTCGCTGATAGGCTATCCATGCGGCGACTCGAGCCCCATTTCCGCAGAAACTGCCAAGTTTCCCATCCGCGTTCCAATATCGAAAAAGGAAAGTCGCTGCATCTACAGTGTCGGCTGGAGAGGAAGAAGGAGACAAAGCCGGGCCAGGAGGGAGAGAAGGAATTTCTGTTACATAAATAATCCCATCTGCGCCTACCCCGAAGTGGCGGTTACAGAGGCGTCGCCTAGCTTCTTCGGTGAGGAGAGTCGGATCCTCTTCTAATACGATAAAGTCATTTCCCGCTGCGTGAAATTTCCGAAATAGAAGCATGGGCTGTGGAATTTTCGATATAAAGCGTGCGAGTTGGGAAGGCGAAGGAGGTATGGGGCTCATACTTACGTACAGTCTGCAGGATTATCCAGGCGACTTTATCTTGAAAGTAAAAGATAGGAGGGGGCCCCTCGGCATTTTCTTGATAAGTGGTCTGTACGAAAGTGATGACAGTGATTTCCAGGGATGACTCTTGGAAGTTGGTAAAAAACACCAGAGGAGGGCGGGTGAGGAAAGGCAGGGTTTTCAGGGTTTCTTTCAGGTCTTGAATGAGTGCTTCCAAGATAGAGGTGGGCGTCCCATATAGCACTCCGATTCGGAAGAGAACCCGTCGCTCAGGAGCTCTACTAAGGTTTTCCAGCGGGCTGTCCACCAGCTTTTTATTGGGTATGATGAGGAGGAGGTTATCGAAGGTTCGGATATGGGTGGAACGCAGGCCGATTCTTTCTACGGTACCTGCTGTGTTTGCGTCTAATCGGATGACATCTCCCAGCTGGAAAGGCTTATCTGCGAAGATCGCCATAGCTCCGAGGAAATGTTGTAGAGTCTCTTGGGCTGCAAGGGCTACAGCGAGGCCGCCGAGTCCCAGTGTGGTGAAGAAGGGGGCGACATTGAGCTTCAAGGTATGCTCCAACATGAGGAAGCCAACAAGCAAGAAAAGAACGATACGACCGATGGTAAAAAGGGGATGAACGAGCTGGAGCTTGTAGGTCTCTCCTGCTGTTTGGTATCGGGTGGAAAGAATCGTTTCACTTACAGCCAGGAGCCGACTTCCGATCAGACCTAAAGCGAGCAAGGTGAGGGCTTCGAAGACTTTTTGGATCCAGGCGATGGATTTTTCGGGTAGGTGGAGGAAGTGAATGATCTGGGCTGCTCCATAGGTGGCGAGCAAGAAAAGGGGAAAGAGCCAGGCGGGCTTCATGAGACGGTGGAGCTCTTGGCGGGAGATATCTTCTCTTGCCTTTCCTAAGGCGAGGTGAAAGACTCGACTGAGCCCGCGAGCAAGCAGTCGAGCGATGAAGTAGCCTACTGTCAGGCTGGATAGAGCTAATGCCCACCGCCCCAGTGGGATCCCTTGCCACTGGGTCTCCCAGAGCCAATCCCACCAGCTCATGTCTCTGAGGAGACGAGGGTACCTACTTCTTCTCCGGAGAGGATGCGATACAGAGCTCCTGGCTCATTTACGTTGAAGACTGCCATTGGGAGACGGTGCTCTTGGGAGAGGGTAAACGCCGTCAGGTCCATCACTTGTAGTTTCCTTTCCAGGGCTTCTCGGTAGGAGATGTGGGTCAAGCGCTGGGCTGAAGCGTCTTTTTCTGGGTCTGCTGTATAGATACCGTCTACACGAGTTCCTTTGAGGAGTAGTTCTGCGCCGATTTCAATCGCTCGAAGGGTTGCGGCTGTATCAGTGGTAAAGAAGGGATTTCCAGTTCCTGCGGCGAAGATGACCACGCGTCCTTTCTCCAGATGGCGCATGGCTCGCCTTCGGATAAAGGGTTCACATACGCGCTGCATCTCGATAGCAGACTGTACACGAGTAGGCACTCCTATTTGTTCCAAGGCGTTTTGCAAAGCGAGGGCATTGATTACCGTCGCAAGCATACCCATATAGTCCGCTTGAGCCTGGTCTAACCCCTGTTCTTTTCCTTCCACACCCCGAAAGATATTTCCTCCCCCGATCACGATGGCAACCTGTACGCCAACGCGGACGACCGAAGAAATCTCTTCCGCAAAATAGCGCAGCTTCCGGGCGTCTATCCCGTAGCCCTTTTCTCCCATCAAAGCCTCTCCACTCAGCTTGAGGAGAATGCGCCTATACTTAATCATTTGCCTCCTACCTGGAATCGTACGAAGCCAGATACGGTCAGAGTAGGAGAAACAGACTTAAGATACTGGCTCACTGTCTGATGGCTATCCTTGAAGTATTCTTGCTCTAAAAGGACGACTTCTTTGAAAAACTTTTCTAACTTTCCAATGGCAATCTTGTCCAGAATGTTTTCGGGCTTTCCTTCTGTGCGAGCCTGTTCTTTTGCGATTTCTTTTTCTTTATCGAGAAGCTCTTGGGGTACAGAGGCTCGATCTACGCTGACAGGGCGTAGAGCGGCTATCTGCATGGCGATGTTTTGGCCCACTTCTTCCAGCAGAGAAGGAGAAAGCCCTTGGGTACCTTTGAGAGCTACTAACACACCTATGCGTCCTCCTAAATGGATGTAACGCGTTACGTATTCTCCTTCTAAGGAGGCCCATCGGCTAACCTCCATTTTCTCCCCGATTTTTGCGGTGAGCTCGGCTATTTTTTCGAGTAGGGGAGTGCCATCGATAGGGAGGGTAGGGAGCTCATCAGAACTCCTGATCTGATGCTTGAGAGCAGTTTCGACTATTTTTTGGCCGAAAGTGCGAAAGTCCTCATTTTTGGCAACGAAGTCAGTCTCACAGGCCAGGAGGATAATATGACCTGTCCCATTTTGGACGGCGGCAAATACCGCGCCTTCTTTGGCATCTCGCTCCTGGCGGGCTGCAGCCATTTTATGCCCCTTCTTTCGGAGGAGTTCTATGGCTTTTTCGAAGTTGCCTTCGGCTTCTTCTAATGCCTTTTTACAGTCCATGATACCTGCGCCTGTGGTATCTCGAAGCTTCTTCACTTGGTCGGCTGTGACGATGGTCATGGCTGCAAAGATAGCCATTTGAGCTCCTCTGGTTCTTGCTTTGTGAAGAGCCACTTCATCTATCCTGATTGCCCTGATGTCCTCTGGTGGGAGAAGCGATTTTCTTTTCACCCGCACCGAAAATCAAAAAAAGAAATCCTCCTCTTACCTCCGAT
Source organism: Bacteroidia bacterium (assembly GCA_026413325.1). Taxonomy (GTDB): domain Bacteria; phylum Bacteroidota; class Bacteroidia; order SpSt-205; family SpSt-205; genus SpSt-205. The sequence continues at coordinate 12,897 of JANZYW010000009.1, forward strand.
AGAGAATCAGCTCCAAGGGGGCTGTCTTCGAGAGGCTTTCTGGCTTTTTTATCTTGCCTCTCCAGGGAGAAAAGAAAAAGTACTCTTCTACTCCACCACCCAACGTAAGAAAGAAGTCCTTTCCTCCGAAAAGGAAAGACGCACGATATAGACTCCTTGACTGAGTGGAGGGAGGGAAAGGGGCTCTCCCACTTTCCCAGTACTTCTCCATACTGCTTGCCCTGTAGGTAGAAGCACTTCCACCTTGTAGGCTAAGGAGGGATCGGAAGACAATACCCACAGTTTCGCTGCTCCTCGGCTGGGATTGGGGAAAAGCAAGACCTGCTCTGTTATCCTACCCAAAGCAGTGCTGACAGGGTGATACATGAATCCATCCGAATAGGTGGGCTGTCCTCGCCATCCTGCTCCATTGATAGCACGGATCCCTACATAATAAGTAATCCCTGGTTGCAGCGTCTGAGGGGAGAGTGATGAAGAAAAGGCACTGGTCGCACTGGTCGCCGTCCAGCTGATGACATTCGAGTCTCCTACGGAGGTCGCCAGGCAATACTCATAATCTGCTATCCCAGAGTGGGGATCCTCTGCAATTCCCCAGGAAGCCGATAGGAGGGTATCTTGGTCGACTTGATCTGTGTCTTGGGTGGGGTCTTCTCCGTCCCACACATAAGAAGGAGCAGTTGGAGGTGTCCAGTCCACCCGTACATCCCGGGCAGGAGTTTGGGAAAGATTCCCAGCCGTATCCTGAGCTATACTCCGGATCCGAGCCACATAATGAGAGGGGTGATCTGACTGACGTCTAATGTCCTGAGCGGCCCCTGAACCGACTCGTATGGTGACCGTCCCACTATTCGGGCGGCTTCGGTATACCTTGAAGTTATTGTACTCGACCAGGGCATTTCCTGTCCGGAGAGAAATGAAGTCTCCAGCGGCGATCGGACTGCTATCTTTCCAGCTCAGGACAAGCTGGTTATTGATATACACCCGATGATCTCCCGTTATCCTGTCATAGCTCCACTTGAAGTCATACCAGACCCCCGCTTGGAAAGGGTAACTCACTTGTGCCACGGGTCCGCTTCCCCAGGAATCATTTGTCACTTTGTAAAGTTGGACGAACTGACTCCCGTCCAAGCGGAAAAACACGAAGTAGGAGTTGCCACGGTTCGTGGCGGTGGGGTTATCAGCAAAGATGTGGAGTCCCATGCGCCGATTCGTAGAGTTACCTCCTACGAATCGACCCGCCCAGTGATAGAGGTATCGATTAGAAAGGTTCTGTTTCAGATAGGCATATAAGTTGGTATTGCTGGCATCTGCGCTGCTTTCGTCATTTTGGCGCAAGACGGGATCCCCGTTTCCAGGATCGAGAATGAGCCAAGTTCCTTTGACAGGTACCCAATCAGGATGGAGAGCAGGGCCGACGAAGTTGTCACTGAAGAAGCCTCGCTCTGGATTGGCTCTCCAGTCGCCTGCGCTGTCGTACATGACGAGATAGAAGGCTTTCTCTACGTTTCTCCCGCCGTCGTCTTCATCCTGGAAAGTCAATGGGAAATCAGCTGTTACCCAATCTGGAGTGGGGCCGATAGAAGTAGTGGGAGGGGTATTATCAGGACTGCCAGTGCCGCCTGAGAAAGTGGCATTGTAGCTCAGCTGCCAGCCGGCCATAGGAGTCGAACAGTCCGTTCGCAGCTCCAAAAGGAGGGTTCCTGTCGTGCTAGTGATAGGGTTTGGCAGGGTGGTTCCTGTCAGCCGTCTCAAAAGGGGTGCAGTCGTCGTATCTCCATCGTAAATGTACAGGTAGTCTCCTCCTTTTGTGCTGGAAGCAAAGTTATTTTCAAGATTGAACTGTTGGAAATTTAGGGTAACGCTGGTGGCACCTGGAGGGGCTATCTTGATGAAATGCCTTTGATTGTTGCTATAGTCTCCCGAAGCACCCCCTGGATCGTACACTGTACCACTGGGGGTCGTAAAGGTCTGATGGATAGAATAGGTGGGGCCCGCGATGAGCTGGTAATAATAGTTCCAGTTCCAGTTGGGACCCGGGTCGGTGTGTGTTTGATTGGGATACTGTTGATGGCCTTTGATGCGGATACAGCTCTTCACCAGGCAGGCTGAAGTGCTTCCGGAGCAAGCGTCCCCGAACCAGACTGAGTTGCGGGATATATTTCTGCGCTGGCAAATGTCTCTGACCAGGGCTGCAGAAGCAGTATACATCGCCACTGTGTACCAGCTCGGGTTGTTGATGTATCCTTCATGTTCTAAACCGATGGTGTAGTTGTTCTCCGTGCCTACGTGCCAGGCACGATCCGCTTCCCGTACCATCTGGGTGATTTGGCCGTCTGAAGAGCGGAGGACATAGTGAGCCGATACCTGTGCGTTACAGTTCTTAAACCAGGAGATGCATCCTGCATAGGTTCCCTGCACGGTATGTATAGTCACGTGGGTGATAGAAGTTCCGGAGGGACGGGCGTTGTAGTTACAGCTGGCAGCAGGGTTCCAGATCGCCCCGGGATAATCGGTGTTATTAGTGGTACGGTAGGTGTAGCCGTCGGGCGTCTGAATTTGCTCATCGGTGAGGATAACTTGAGTGGAGGAAAGTATAGGGTAGTTTTCTCCGAAGAGTCTCTCCAAGCTTATCGGCCAGGGACGGAAGCCATACCTGCGTCCCGCTTCTGGGGAGGAGAGAAAACGGAAGATTTCGAAAAGCTCGCTCTGACGGGCAAAGTCATTTACGGGATCTGGGTCGAGAGGGAGATAGCTGAGAGAAAGAAATAAAGCTTTATGGCCTTCCCAGTCATCTGAGCTCACACCTTGGCTGAGCATGAGATTCTCATATGCTCGTGCCAGCGCTTCTACTTGTAGGCGAGGAGAGTCTTTGATAGCTTGGACAGGTAAGCGAGAGAGGGCGGTAATGAGGGAGAGATTTTCCCGAAAATACCCCTTTCCATCTTCGATCCATCCAAAGAGTCCCCATCCCTGGGGTATACCTGTGCAGCTTCCCGCTGTGGGAGTGAGGGGGGTAAATCGACTCTGGACATAGGCGATGGCTTCCAGGGCACCTCGAGGAACGAGGGGGTGAGTCTGGTAAGCCAGATCGAAATCTGATTGGTAGGGATTTTCTGGATAGAAGGGAAGTTGTGACCACAGCCATCCTACCCAGCCGATCCAGAGGTAGCGCATATGCAAAAATACACCTTTCTGGTAAGAAGCGTGCAAGAAAGGTAGAGACTCAAGATTTATTTCTCATCTGCTTTTCGAGCTTTTCTACTCGAGAAGTAAGCCGCCAAAGTTGCACAGCAAGCCCCATCCATATGAGGAGTAAGACAGCTGCTACGGTGTGTAGCTTATCGTGGGCTAAAAGCCATTCCTTCATGAGAGCAAAGGTAGTCGGAGGAGCTTGCCGTTGAGATGGGTGGGATACAGGAGGTACTCAGCAAGAAAAGATGGACAGACTGTGTACTTTTGTCCGCATGCGATTCCTTGTGGGGGTTTTCGGCCTCCTCCTGATAAGTGTGAGCTGCAGCCGGAAAGCCCATCAGAAAACGCAAAAGAAAGACGGTACCTCTTTAGATACTAGTTTCCAGTCTTTATTGCAGTTTTCAGAAGAAGAGCCTAAAGACTCAAGTTACCCCTTGCTTCCCTATCGTGCGAAGAACTATCAAGGGAGTTATCCCTTGCGTTGGCAGCTGATCCATACGGATTTATCTCTTTCTCTGGATTGGGCTCGAAAGGAACTGCCTGGGGAAGCACAGCTTACGCTGAAGCCGTATTTTTCTCCCCAACGGGAGCTTGTCATAGACGCCAAATCCTTTCAGATAGAAGAGGTACGACTGCTACGCCCCAGCTCTGGACGGATTCTTAGCCAGCGATACGACACGCTCAGGCTCTATCTCACGCTGGACAGGGCATATACCGTCCAAGAAACTCTCATAGTGTATATCCGATATCGAGCGCAGCCGGAGCGGCTGGAAGGAGGCGGCTCTATGGCGATAGGAGGCAGGAAAGGGGCCTATTTTATCAATGCGGACCAAAGCCGCCCTTGTGTTCCCCGCCAGTTCTGGACACAAGGAGAGCCTGAATCCGCCTCTGCCTGGTTCCCTACGCTGGATAGCCCTAATCAAAAGACAACCCAGCGTCTTTGTGTCACTATAGAAGACTCGTTGGTGTCGCTTTCCAATGGACTTTTGACGGGACAGAAGAAGATAGCGGGAGGGCTTCGTCAAGACTGCTGGGAGCTTAGACAACCGCATTCTCCCTATCTTTTTGCTTTGATTGTGGGTCCATTCCGTATAATCAAGGATACCTGGCGAGGGAAAGAGGTTGCCTATTATATGGAGCCAGGCTGGGAGTCGCAGGCTCGAGTCATATTCGGAAAAACGCCTCAGATGCTGGAGTTTTTCTCTCAGCGGTTAGGTGTAGAGTTTCCTTGGCCGAAATATGGCCAGGTGATCGTGCGCGATTTTGTCTCGGGAGCCATGGAAAATACGACCGCTGTGGTGCACGGAGACATGCTTTTTTATGACGAGGCAAAAGCGCTTACCGAAGATCATGAGGATGTAGTGGCTCACGAACTCTTTCACCACTGGTTCGGAGACCTTGTAAGCTGTGAAGGATGGGCTCAACTTCCCCTTAATGAAAGTTTCGCTGACTACAGCGAATATCTGTGGTTAGAACACAGTCGTGGAATAGAAGCGGCTGAAGCCCATCGCAGACAGTCTTACTTCACGTATCTGGCCGAGAGTCGAGAGAAGAAGGTCCCCCTCATTCGCTATCAGTATGGCGATCCCATGAACATGTTTGATGCGCACAGTTATCAAAAAGGTGGTCTCGTACTGCATCTTCTTCGACAGACAGCCGGTGACTCTGCTTTCTTTCTCTCTCTGAAACAATATCTTGTAGACAATGCGTATCGCTCGGCCGATATTGATCATCTGCGACATGCTTTCGAGAAAGTGACGGGACAGGACTGGACATGGTTTTTTGACCAGCATTTCCATCGTTCGGATGAGGTCCGATTTATCATACGGGGAGAGCAACGGGGAGACTCTGCGTATATCCGCATCTTTCAGCGAGAATATGATACGCTTCAGGGGCCGTATCGGTACTTCATCCATGTGGCTCTTTTATCTGCTATGGGATATGAAGAAGTGCCACTCTTGTTGGAAGGGGATACTTCGTGGGTCGTGGTGAGGCCGGGGCTTCGTTTCGTGGATGTAGACCCCCATCGGCTACTTATCGGGCAGGTGAAGCGTAGCTATCCCCTGGAGTGGTGGGAGCAGGTTCTATCAGAGGGGCATTCCTATTGGAGCCGGGTAGAAGCGCTAAATGAGGTGCAACCATACCTTAGCGCAGATAGCGAAAAGTTGGCTCGGTTGTTCGAGGCTTACAGGAAAGGAGGGGCGCTCTGGAGAGCGGAGGTATGGGATGCTCTTCAGCTGGTGGCGGACTCAGAGGCCGTCGCACAAGTGCTGCCTTTGGCTCGAGAGGCCATCCGAGATTCCGCTCCTATTGTAAGAGCTGCGGCTTGGAGATTCATTCTTAGCGGGGGGCAGCAAGAGCTTTTTGCTCTGGATAAATGGACACCTGAGATCTATACCGCCCTTTCCGATAAAAGTAGCGAAGTTCAAAATAATGCCCTGATAGCATTATTCTTTGCAGATACGGCAGCAGCTCAGAGAGAGGCTACAAAAAGAATGGATTCTTCCTCTGAAGAAATTTTTCTGGCAGCGGTAGCTGTACTTCTCCAGAGAAATGACACCATGGCCGCGCTCCAGCTGGTACAGCGCTATCCTTGTTTGGTCGGGGCCAGTGCACGTGCCCAATCCATCGCCCTCCTGGTTACTTCCTATCAGCGACTTCCAAGCCTTCGCGCCCGTCTTTTTCCTCTTATCCAGTCTATTGCTCGGACGGAAAATCCTTGGTATCTTCGCCTTCAAATGGTACAATACTTGAAAATGCGAGTGGGAAGAGACCCAGAAGTTGCCCGGCTTCTTCGGCAGCTAAAGGAAGAAGAAACGCATCCTGTCCTCCGCTCTGTGTATCAGCGAATGCTATGAGTTACAAACTAAGGGATCCCTATTTCCGCCGGGCTAAGGAAGAAGGGTATCTGGCCCGTTCGGTCTATAAGCTTCAAGAGATAGATGTTCGGTATAAGCTCTTGCGTCCGGGTATCCACGTGATAGATTTGGGAGCGGCTCCTGGCTCGTGGACTCAATATGTGATACAGAAGGGAGGGCCTACAGCTCGAGTCTTTGCCGTAGATATACAACCCTTGCGGTGGAGCTCCCCCCAAGTAGAGTTCCTCCAGATGGACGTGTTCTCATCGCAAGTCGAAAGAGATGTAGAAGAACGAAAGTGTGATGGTCTCCTGTCGGATATGGCACCTGCTACCACTGGTAGTCGTGCGACTGATCAGGTTCGTTCAGCTATGCTGGTCCACAGAAGTTTACAGCTGGCATTTTTAGGAGTGAGGCCCGGTGGCTTTTGGGTAGCCAAGCTTCTGGAAGGACCAGAGAGAGAAACCTTGTTGAGAGAGGCACAAGCTCTTTTTGCCGACGTGCATGTCTATCGGCCCAAAAGTACCCGCAAGGGTAGCACCGAATGTTTTCTCGTAGGGCGAGGTCGTTTGTCCTGAAAGAGTTTGAGCCTTCCGTGCTTGAGGGAAGGTCCCTTGCGTTGTATATTCACATTCCCTTTTGCAGAAAGGGCTGCCACTATTGTGACTTCTACTTTACCCCTCGGCAGAGCTTGATGGAGCCCTACGTAGAAGCTCTTCTCAAGGAAATAGAGCTATATATTCCCCTCTTGTCTATCGTACCCATTAAGACAGTTTTCTTTGGGGGGGGGACCCCCAGCTGGCTACCTGAGGCGCTCTGGGAAAGGCTTTGGAATCGACTGTCTTCTTTACCTACCTTCCATCCAGTAGAGGTCACTTTAGAGGCAAACCCAGAAGATATTACTCTCGACCGGCTCCGATTTTGGAAGGACCTCGGGATCACGCGTCTGAGCATCGGTATCCAGAGCCTGTCTCCTCGTCTTCTCAATACACTGGGGCGCTGGCACACTCCCCAACAGGCAGAACAAGCTATACAATGGACGGCTCAAATGGACTTTCCCTCTTGGAGCGTGGATCTAATGTTTGCTATTCCAGGACAATCCATCGAGGACGTCAAGAGGGATATAGATTTTATTTCATCCTATGCTGTTCCCCACATATCTTTTTATGGACTAACTCTTGAAGAAAGGACGGTGCTCTATAAGAAAAAGCTTAGAGCTAAGTTCATTCCAGTTGAAGATGAGGTGTACGAAGAGGCATACCTGTTTATCTATGATGTACTTTTAGAGAATGGGTATACTTGGTACGAGATATCTAACTGGGCCCGACCAAATCATGAAAGTATTCATAACTGGTCTTACTGGCTTCGAGAACCTTATATTGGTTTGGGGCCGAGTGCACATAGTTACATCCCGGAGCAGCGGTGGTGGAATGAAAAGAACTTGAAAGCGTACATTGAAGCTCTCGAGAGAGCGGACTTGCCCCCTCGAGGGGGAGAGCAACTTTCACCCACTCAGCAAGCGTATGAGCTGTGGCTTACCCGTTTTCGTACCCGTTTAGGTATAGACAAGGCGTGGGTGGAAAAAGAGGAAAAGATTTTTGCTCAATTTCTTCGCTGGCAAGCGTTCGGCTGGGTAGAAGAAAGAGAAGGTTCTTTTCGGCTCTCAGCTCGGGGCGCTTTATTAGCGGATTCGTTTGTACGGCAGATTATTTCCTATTCTCCTGTATGCCTCCCGAGTCGTCTGGTCCATTCTTTAGGAGAAGTATAGAGTGGATAACTAAAGCTTTTCCTCCTCAAAGAGTAGATGAATGGTCTCAATATGTTGATTTTATTATATTTATACTGTATATATTCTTGTTTAGCTGGATTATTCATTCGCATATATCCAGAAAAAACAAGATTCTTATATACGCCTGGTATTCAAAGGTAGTTTGGTCTATGTCTGTTTATTTTGTCTATAACTATTACTACGGCGGAGGAGATGTTATAAACTATATTTCAGATGCCAAAACTCTATTGATGTCTCTTTATTATAGGCCGATTGATACCATAGAATATATTTTTTCATCTATTATGAAGGGAAGTTTTTATGATTTTTTTATAGAGAATCCCCGCTTTTATTCGTATTGGCTCAGTGTCCAGATGCGCTTGAACTATATATATGATGAAAGCTCTGAACTAGTTTCGGTGCTCTACCTGCCTTTCATCCTTCTTGCCTTTGGCTCTGATTGGGCATCTCTGGTACTTTTTAGTTTTTTCTCTCTCCTAATATCCTATAAATTTTTTAGATATGTAGCAACAATATACCCAAACTCATCCGTCTATGTTTCTATGCCTATATTCTTTTTGCCATCTATTTTGATGTGGATTTCTTCACCATTCAAAGAAGCTTTTTCATTATACATAGTAATGTATGTGCTATATAAGTTATCTCAGTTAGGTATGGGTTTTGTCAGATTTTTTTATCTTTCTGGGCTTATCTTTTTTGCCTACAAAGTGAAGCCATATTTTATATTATCGATAATGCCATCATTCTTTATGTATCTTATACACATAAACTATGCTAAATCAAAGAATAAAAGGTATGGTATATTGTACTATTTATCATTTCTTGTTTTTTCTCTGATTTTATTTCCTTCTATTTTTTTATACATGTCGCGTACTTCTAAGAAGTATAGTTTTGATTCCGTTTTGGAACATGCTTATGTAGTTCATAGAGATTTGACTTTCAGTGAGGTTTATTACCAAGAGACAGGAGGGAGTGTGTATGACATAGGCTCGTTTGAACCCACCCTTTCCGGAGTTATTCGCAAGTTTCCTATTGCATTTTTTACGGGATTATTTAGACCTCTTCCCTGGGAGGCTAAGAAGCTTATAGTCCTTCTTCCTTCAATAGAAAACTTCATTATTTTGATTTTTATTCTGTCTATAGCCATAAAATATGGCCTTATCTCTCTCTTCAGAGAGATATTGAGAAACAAATGGAGCTTGTATTTCATAGTATTTAGTATTTTCTTCTTATTTATGGTTGGCCTAACGTCAGGGAATTTTGGCAATCTTGTTCGATATAAGGTACCCGGTATTTTTTTCTTCTATGTGATCTTATTTGGTACGTATGGAGAGCTAAGGCATAACTATGAAACTCATCATAGCAGGCGCAGGGAGTAGCGGGCTTGGAGTGGCTTTGGCAGCTGCTCGTAGAGGGTGGCAAGTTCTTCTTTTAGATGCTCGTGACATTGGAGGGGGTACTTCGACCGCTTCTACCAAACTTATCCATGGGGGACTTCGTTACTTAGAATCTGCAGTTCGTTCGTTTCGGTATGCAGATTGGAGGCTGGTTCGTGAAGCCTTAGAAGAGCGAGCCTGGATGATCCGTAGTCATTCTCAGCTTTGTAAACCGCTGCCTTTGGTCGTACCGATTCGGTCCCGGGTCGAGCAATTGTATTATGGGGTGGGCTTGTACCTTTATCACTATCTCAGCATTCCGCATCGCTTGGCTGCACCGAGTTGGGTCGATTTAGAAAGTTTTCAGCGCCTCTTTCCTTTGGCTCGTTCTGTTTTTAAGGGAGGTTGGCGATATTGGGATGGGCAGTTTCAGGACAGATTGTATCTGGTTCATTTGGCTTTATTCCTGAAGCAGCGCTATATCTTTGAAGTTCGCCCGTATCATCGAGTTACGGAGATTTCTTCAGGGGGGCGTCGTGTTCGGGTTCGGGTCCAGGTAGCGGATGGTTCTTTTTACGAAGAGGAAGGGGATTTTTTTGTAAATGCGACTGGTCCGTGGGCGGATGAGCTGCGGCGCAAAGTGCGACCAGATGCTGTGCCTCGGCTTCGGGTGAGTCGGGGGAGTCATCTGGTACTTCCGGCAGAGTTTCTTCCTATTCAAGAGGGCTTTCTCATTCCTAAAACTGAGGATGGACGGCTTCTTTTTATCCTTCCATGGCTGGAGAGTACAGTACTGGTGGGCACGACGGATGTCGAAGTTGCTCAGCCAGAATGGACTCCATCCGTTCCTGCGGCTGAAGAGGAGTACCTTTTGACGTATTTGCGGCGGTATTTCAAGGTCGAGGATCCTTTTCCCGTGAAAGCCCGATTTGCGGGATTCCGTCCCCTTGTAGCGGAGAGTTCTCGTTCCACCGCTCGCTTGGCTCGTAGCCACATAGTAGAGGTATGGCCGCAGCAGCGGTTCCTTAGCCTGATGGGGGGGAAGTGGACGACTTTTCGCAAGATGGGGGAGGATGCAGTAGCAGCTATCGCCCAAGCTGTGTCTATTTCTCTTCCGGCGGGAGATAAAGTAGAATCGATTGAGCCTGATCTCAGCGAGCTGGAAGAGCTTAGGAAGATCTATTCTCTTCCCCTCTTATCAGATGAAGCCTTTTGTGAGGGGGAGGTTCGTTTCTGGAAGCGAGTAGGATGGGCTCTCTACCCTGGTGATATAGTGGAGGGGAGATGGCAGCTGCATCTTATCGACCAGGTTCGGGCTGAGCGACTGAAAGCGGTTTTGGGGGAGCGCTGGAGTGAGCTTACTTAGCAAGGTCCGTTTCCTCTTTCTTAGAAGATTCATAGTAGACTTGCGGGGGCGTCTTTTCGTTATAGCAGGAAATATATGCGGCCCCCCCTATTGGTTTACAGACCTTCGACGGAGGAAAGGAGTACTCGTTGTCCTTCGCTAAGCAGAGAAGCTCCAGTGGTGAGCACAGTATCTCCTGCATTTACACCCGTGACAGCTGTTATTCCTCCTCGAGTAGCAGCTATTTTTACTTGCTTTCGATAGGCAGCACCAGAGCGATACACGTAAACGAAAGCCACGCTGTCTTGGAATTGAATGGCTTCGGTGGGCACCACTAAGGCTTGGGGGAGCTGCTTTTCTGGGATTCGAACATAAGCTATCAAGTTGGGACGAAGCTGGTTTTTGTACGAAGTGGGTATCTCGCGAATAACGATGGTGAAGGTCCTACTCAGAGGGCTGATGTTTTCGCTTATGGTGGCTATCCGACTTCGGAAAGTGGAAGCGAGGTCGGGGATATGGATTTCTACTTCTTGGCCTGGTCGTACGAGTGAGAGGTAGCTTTCCGGAATTTCGCTTTTGATTTCCCACTGCCCCGAGCTGATTAGGCGAAATGCGGGTGCTCCGGGTGCCAGCAGTTCACCGGGCCGGGCCAATACGGCGTCCACTTTCCCTGCAAAGGGCGCTCTAATCTGAGCATTTCGGAGCTGCTCTTCCACTGTGGCTATGGAAGCTTCCAGTGCCTCTTTGTTGTTCTTAGCTGTGAGGTATTGGACTTCAGAGCCGATCCCTTCCTCGTAGAGCTTCTTTTGTTTTTCATATAGCGTTCGAGCTAATTCCAGGCGAGTACGAAGCTCCGTCAGGTTTTTGCGGATGACTTCTGCCTCTTGCTCCAGGAGAAGCTGATGTGCTGCTACTTGCTGCCCTTCTTGGACATAGATAGCGACTACGGGAGCAGCTATTTTACCCGTTAGATTCACGACTTGGCGATTGTCTACGGCTCCTTGAAACTGGAGATAGGCTATAAAAGGCTGGGGTTGGAGCACGGTGTATCCAACTGAAACTTGCTTGCCCAATCCGTATGTGCTATCCTCCGCTTGAATGGCTTGCTCCAGTTCCGCTATTTGGCTTTGTAGCCGAAACAACTCTTTCCGGAGCTTTTCTACTTGCTTTTTCTTTTCTTCTAGCGACAGTTTTTCTGGTTTTGAGTGAGATTGACAGTGCCAGAATAAAAAGGTGGAGAGGACGACTATGGTTGTCAGTTTTGACATAGGTTATTCGATTGAGAGGGTTCCAATGGCTTTTTGCCAGTCTATATAAGCGAGGTAGGCTTCCAGTAATGTGGAAGTGTAGGTGGTCTGCGCTTGTTCGTAACTCATTTGTGCCTGGAGAAGTTCTAATGTGGAGCCTACCCCGAGCTGTTGTTTGCGTTGTGCGACTTGAAGGACTTCTTGCGCTAAAGAGAGATTTCTTTGGCTGATCTCGAGGGAACGAAGACTGTTGAGGAGCTGCCTTCGAGCAGTTTCAGCCTCTAAGGTGAGGACCTGACGCATCTGGAAGAGGTCATTCTGGTTTTTTTGGAGTTCTAAGCGGGCCTGGCTTACCTGACTCGCTCTTCGCAAGCCATCGAAGAGAGGAACTTGGATCTGAGCTCCGATAAAGGCGATGGGAAACCAGCGTTTTTGTGTGTCGAAGAAATCAAATGATTTGCGCTGGGCTTGGGTGGCTAAGTTCCCCACGAAGGTGAGAGAAGGCAAATAACTTGCTTGGTAACGGCGCAGATTAAGTTCTAAAGCTTGTCGCTGCTGGAGGAGTACCTTGTATTCCCATCGATGGGTGGGATCGAACGTACTCGCGGAGAGGGTATCGGGGAGGAGCGTCAGGAGTTCGGATGGGGCAAGTGTATCGATTAGGACGATAGGGGTTTCGAGAGGCATGCCCATCTGCAGTTTTAGGGTGAGATAGGACAGGCCAGTGAGTTCAGCAGCTCGGTTGCGCTCCGTTTCGAGATTGTTGAGGCTGACTTGAAGGCGCTGAAGGTCTAACCGCTCTGCATATCCTGTTTCAAAGAGGGCTTGCGTTTGTCGCACCAGTATCTCCAATTGCTGTATATTATGAGAGAGAAGGCGGAGTCGTTCTTGGCTTACCAGGGCACTGTAGTAAGCCTTTTTTACTGCGGCTATGGTTTCTGTTTGAGAGCGGCGATAGGCCCTATAAGTTAGCTCTTTTACAGCTCGAGCGGCTTGGAGCCCTACGAGATACGTCCCATCAAAGAGAAGTTGGGTTCCCGTGACACTGAACTCCAGGTTGTAGGGTACGCCGAACCGAACAGGGATGAAGGTACCCCGAGGAGCTCCAAAGAACTCTCCTGGCACCAGTGAAGTGGGGATTTCTACGAAATAGCGGAGGGAACCTGTTCCATTTAGCTGGGGAAGTCCCGCAGCACGGACTTCAGCTATTTTTTGTCGAGCTATTTGGTAGTCCAAGTAACTATTTTGAATGGTGGGAGACCGTTCTAATGCGTATTGAATGCAAGCTCGTAGGGTTAAAGCTTGAGGCTCTTGAGAAAAAGCTATAAAGAAGCTCCAGAGGAGCCACCATTTATTTTGCATAGGCTTTTCGTATAGAATGTCGGTAGGTTTCTAAGAGATTTCGTCCTTTCTCGGAGCAGAAGCTATGGAGCAGAAGTAGAAGTGTTTCTGCATAGATTTCTGCCACTGGTCGATTTACCTGCTGTGCAAAGTCAGAATTAAGCACGATGTGAAGGATAGCATAGCTTACCCATAATGGAAGAAGGTCCACGGGTAGGTCAGGGCGAAAAATGCCTTGACGGATCCCCTCTTCCAAAGATCGGCTGAGGTGATGGGTAATAAGCTTTTGGATGCGAGGGATTACTTGGGCTCGAGCAGGTGGTAAAAGTCGCCGCAACTCCTTGAAGAGAATCGGATTGATAGAAGCAAGTACTTGATAGGCATAACTGGCGGTAGCGGTCATGGAGAGAAGGACATTTTCACTGTGCTGGGAGCGGAGTGTCTCCAACTCGCGTTCCATGCGGGTAAGGAACGAATCTGCACAGGCGGCAATGAGCGTATCCTTCGAGTCGAAATACTCGTAGAGCGTTTTCTTTGAAATACCCAGGCTCTCGGCGATCTGGTCCATCGTCGTGGTGCGGAGGCCCTGCTGAAGGAAGAGCCGTTGGGCTGTCTCGATGATGGTGTCCCGCACGCATAAGGAAACGCTAAAAACTTTTAGAAAGTTCCCAGTTCCCCTCGTTTTCTCTATCTTTAGGAAAGATGCAAAAGCAAGTGGGTACCTTCTCATCCCATGTGCCTCAGGGAAACCTTCGAGTAGGTTGGCTTCAAATGGCTTTGTCTTGGGAGCAGCCTTCACGGAACATAGAACGGTTTGAGCAAATGCTGGAAAGATGGGGAAAAGAGGCAGAGGTGTGGGTTCTCCCTGAGATGTGGAGCACAGGTTTTTCTATGAACACAGCGATAGCAGAGAAAGAAGGAGGTATGGCTTTGATGGCTATGCAGCGATGGGCTGAGTCTTACCAGGCTTTGTTTATCGGGAGCCTCATGGTTCGGGTCGGACACCAGGTATGCAATCGTCTGTATGGGGTCTACCCAAATCGAGGTTTCTTTTCCTATGACAAACGCCACTTATTTCGGATGGCTGGGGAACAGGAGCATTATGTCGGGGGAAACAGACAGGTGGTTTTGGAGTGGAAAGGTTGGCGGATAGCCCCCCAGATCTGCTACGACCTACGGTTCCCTGTGTGGAGTCGTCTCTCTAAGCGGTACACATATGATCTCCTTGTTTATGTGGCCAACTGGCCTGCTGCTCGGCATTTTCACTGGCAGACACTCCTATCAGCTCGGGCCATAGAAAATCAAGCCTATGTACTGGGTGTGAATCGGGTAGGTAAAGATGGGAACGGCTACCACTATCGGGGGGGGAGTACTCTTGTTGATTTTCAAGGGAGGCATGTTCTCCATGCAGGTGAAGCAGAGGGAGCTTTTGTGGCTTCGATAGCGTATCAAGCACTCGCTGATTATCGAGATACTTTCCCTGCGTGGCGAGATGCGGATAACTTTGAGTTTAGCCCGCCCGTCGAAGTCGATCTCTGTTTCCCATAGGAGCCAATCCTTTTGCCTGTCAGAGTCTCTTACCTTTGCCTTGTGTCGGATACACTACGCGGAGACCGGGTATTGTGGATAGTAGCGCTGCTATTGGGGGTGTTCGGTCTTCTGGTAGTGTACAGTGCCACGGTAAGTCTGGTTTTCCGACATCATCCTGAGATGCCTGAGTATTATCTGGTGAAGCATGGACTTACTCTTATTGTATCTTTTTTCTTGGCATATGTGGTTCATCTTACAGATTATAGGAGGTGGGGGGCTTTATTTGAGATTTTCTGGTGGATATCGGTTGTTCTACTCATTTATGTATTCTTTCGTGGTGGAGGGGCTCAACGATGGATATACATTGGAGGTATTTCTTTGCAGCCTTCTGAGCTGGCTCGATTTACTCTGATGGGCGTTTTAGCATATCGGATGGCTGCAGCCCCAGAGAGATTGGTGGATTGGGAGGGACTCTTTCCCCTTCTTTGGCGGGTGGGGCTTACTTTTGGCTTGATAGCTCCTCTAAACCTCAGCAACGGTCTCCTGCTTCTCTCTCTGAGTGGTCTTTTCTTGTATATCGGGGGGGTTCCTCTTCGATTTCTACTGCGGATAGCTGGCATAGGTATCTTGCTGGTAGGGGTTTTATTTCTGGTTGCTCCTCGAGCGAAAGTGTGGCAGCAGCGCATTTTGGCTTATTGGAAAGGAGAGGTGGTAGCGGCTCCTCGGGTAGACGACTACCAGCGGGCGCATGCTTCTCTGGCTGTCTACTCTGGGGGAATATGGGGGAAAGGGCCCGGTAGGAGTACCCAGCGCTATTACCTTCCTCAGTCTTATTCTGATTTTGCTTACTCTATCCTAATCGAGGAATATGGTCTGGTGGGGGGGCTGCTTATCCTGGGGCTGTATGCACTGTTTTTGTGGCGTTTAGCAGCCCTTGCGACTTTAGCGACAGGTTTCGCACAGCTACTATTGATAGGGGCATTTTTGCAGATAGCGATGCAAGTGATCATACATGTGGGCGTTAGCTTAGAGCTCTTACCGATCACGGGGATTCCGCTTCCCTGGATTAGTTTAGGGGGGAGTTCGCTTTTAGTTCAAGCGCTTTTATTGGGCTTATCCTTAGCTGTGAGTTCGAAGGTTTTGAGCAAATGAGTTTAGTGATCGCGGCTGGGGGCACTGGGGGACATGTTTTCCCTGCTTTGGCGGTAGCACAAGTCTGGCGGGATCGATGGCCCACTGTGCCTGTGTTTTGGATGGGGGTTCGTGCCGGAAAGGAGCGGCGATGGGTAGAGGCGGCGGGTTTTCCTTTTCATGGGCTGAGGTCGGGAGGATGGCAGCCCTCTTTAGGCTGGAGGAACCTTCGCCTGGCCTATCGCTTACCCATCGCTGCCGTAGAAACGAGCTTTTTATTTTCTCGCTTGCGTCCGCGGGTAGTCTTCACAACAGGAGGCTATCCCGGACTTCTTCCTGGTTTTTGGGCACGGCTGTATCGCATCCCGCTGGTCGTACTGGAGCTTAATCGGTATGCAGGTCGTACGGTTCGCTGGCTTAGCCGATGGGCTACGGAGGTTTACGGGGCTTTTTCTCAGGTAGAAGGAATATCTCCTTCCGTGTCTTTTAGATGGATGGGGGTTCCTGTTCGTTTTTCCTCTGAAGACAGGTCCCGCTACACATCCGCCACGGCTAAAGCATACTGGGGCTTTCCTGTAGAATCTCCAGTAGTTTTGGTTTTGGGGGGAAGCCAGGGGTCTTCTGCGTTGAACCGGGCGGTGGAACAAATGGTGGACGCCTGGATAGAAGCTGGCCTCTCTGTCCTTTGGCAAGTGGGGGGAAGAGAAGAAGAAATCCGAAGTCGAAGCATTCGTAGAATCGCTTTCATAGAAGATATGGCTGCAGCCTATACAGCAGCGGATGTAGTGGTGAGTCGAGCAGGAGGTTCTACCTTAGGAGAGTTAGCCTGGTGGGGTAAGGCTTCCATACTGGTGCCTTCTCCCTACGTGGCGGAAGACCACCAGCGGAAAAATGCGCTGTATTGGGAGGAGAGAGGTGCTGCTATAGTCGTTTCCGAGGAGGAAGGCGAAACTCTAAGGGAGGCAGTGATACGTCTCGCAAAGGATGCTTCCCTCCGGCGCCAATATGAGGAGGCGGCTCGAAACCTTTGTAGAACGGAGGCAGCTAAAGCTATCGCTGAAGCTCTCTATCAGATAGGCTATGGATCTACCTAAACGGCTTCGACTGTGGGGGATAGGGGGGGTGGGGATGAGTGCCTTAGCTCAGCACCTCCATCGACGAGGACATATCTTGACTGGCTATGATAGAGAGCCTTCTCCTTTGACAGAGCTCCTTTTTGAGAGGGGGATCCCGATAGATTTTCAGCCGAATCCCTCGCGCTTAGAGCAAACAGAGGGAATCATCTATACCCCTGCCATTCCTCGGGATTTTCCTGAGTGGGAGGAGGTACGGAGGCGAGGGCTGCCCACTTGGCGACGGGCAGAAGCCTTGTCCGCTTGTGTGGCTCCTTATTCTGTGATAGCCGTAGCAGGAGCTCATGGAAAGACCACAACCAGCGCCATTTTGAGTTGGCTTCTCCACGCTGTGGGGGCTTCTCCAACCGCATTCGTTGGGGGCATCATGCGAAATTTTTCCAGTACCTATGTGGCAGGAGAGAGCGACTGGGCTGTGGTCGAAGCGGACGAGTATGATAGGGCTTTTCATCTTCTACAGCCTATCCATGCCATCCTGCAGAGTGTCGATCCTGACCATTTGGAGGTATATGGGTCGGCAGAGGGTGTATTGGAGGCCTACAGAGTATTTCTCTCACAAGTAAAAGACCTCTGTGTAGGGCCTGAAAGGTTACCCGACCTGGGGCGTCGGATTCTCCGATACGAACTGATTGATTACAGCGCTGAGAAAGGAGAAATCACTTTTTCCTATCGATGGGCGGGTGGAAAGCGCACGGCTGTGTGGTACCAGCTGGGGCATCACTATGCAGAAAATGCGTCTGCAGCTCTCACTCTTTTGGAGGCTTTGGGTTATGGGGTAGCCCCTTTGTTAGAAGCACTTACCGAGTTTCAAGGGGTCCACAGACGAATGGAGACCTACCCTGTTTCTGATAAGTATTGGGTCGTAAGTGATTATGCGCACCATCCTACCGAGATCCGAGCGACGATTCAAAGTATACGGTCGATTTTTCCTGATAAGCAATTAGTAGTTTTTTTCCAGCCCCATCTGTACAGTCGCACTGCTTTTTTCGCAAAGGAGTTTGCAGAAGCCCTTTCAGCTGCGGATAGAGTAGTGCTTTTCCCCATCTATGCGGCACGTGAGCCTTCCACACCTCATGTTACGAGCAAATTGATTTCTCAACATATATGCGTTCCTGTTTATGAAGTAGTAACTTTGAACCTAAGTATGCAAGAGTTTTCGACTATTCTCCCTTCCCATCCCGCGGTTATTCTCGTTCTGGGAGCTGGTGATATCTATCAGCTGGTTCCGTTCATACTGGAATACTTAGCAAAGTAGGCATCCCATGAAGCGTATAGGGTGGTTTATTTTAGTTCTTCTGGGAACGGTAGGGGGATGGGGGATGGGGGATGGGTATTATACTGCCTTGCAGGAGCGGGGTAAATGGCGGCTCAGAGGAGAAGGGATATTATGGGATAGTGCGTGGGCAGCTCGTCACGTAGAAGCTGTGAAGGTGTTTAGTCCAGTTGAGCGATTATGGGAGTTTTGGAAGGGGCTTCAGGAGACGGAGCTCTTTCATCAAGTGAGAGTATACTACACTGGGACGGGGGATGTGGTTGTGCAAGCTGTCACGAGAACTCCAGCTGCTCGAGTTGCTCTTCCTTTGCGTCAGTATTATGTCGACAGAGAAGGGCATCGATTACCGATGATTCGTTCCTTGGATCTTCCTATTATTGAGCTGGGGCGTTGGGATAGCGTAGCCATTGCTTTTTTTCTTGGATGGTGGAGTGCTAAGCCGTGGTATCACAGAGCCGTTAGCCGTCTCTACCAAGCAGCGGATGGGATTTGGTACGGCTATTTGGAGATTGCTTCTGAAACCTTCGTTCTGGGGCGGACTCCTCATTTGCCCACGGCATTGAGTCAATGGGAGGTGTACCTTCGCGCCATCCAGCCCAAGCAGGGAGGGGATGCCTGTAGGAGGGTCATCCTACATGTCCCCGGGCAAATTGTATGCGAAACCAGTTAGAAGCTATGAGAGATATATGGGGAGTGATAGACATTGGCACTCGCCAGGTGCGGGTGCTTATCGGTCAGCCTGATGTGCATGGGCGGGTGAGTGTGTTAGGTGCTGGCATCGCCCCTGCGGAAGGGATAGATGATCGGGGGGTGGCGAACATCGAACGGATGGCTTCATCTATCAATAAAGCCATTCAACAAGCGACCCAGCAGTCGGGAGCGATATTACAGCGGGTGTGGGTAGGTCTCAGTCACTCTGATTTACGGGGGGAATCAACCCAGGCTATCATTACCTTCCCCCAAGAGGATCACGAGATTACGCTGGAAGACCTCGAACGGTTGCGTTTGCAAGCTGTTCAGCGTCCTCTTCCACCAGACATGGAGCTCATACATGCGATTCCTCAGACCTATCATCTGGACAGTCGTCAAGATGTGCGAGACCCTGTTGGTATGAGTGGTATCCGGTTAGAGGGGCAATTTTATCTTGTTTATGCCCCCCAAACCCATCTCAACATGTTGCGGCGGTGCTTCCAACGGCTAAAGTTAGAGGTAGAAGGCTTTGTTTCTCGTGCGATCATCGCTGCGGAGGCGCTTTTGTCTCCCGAGCTCAAGTCCTCCGGAGTAGGTTTTTTGTATTTAGGGGCTCACTCTACTGCAGTAGTTCTATATGCAGATGGCATACTGCGCCATTTCTCTGTCCTTCCCTTAGGGGGGCATTTGGTCACGATGGACATACGAGAAGCTTTGCGGGTTATTATGCCTACCCAGGCTGAAGCCCTCAAAATCCAGGAGGGAGTTGCCCGTTCAAGTCAGGTGAGTGAAGAAGAAATTCTCCGCCTTCGTCTGCCTGGGCAGCCTGGGCCGTTAGATGTGCGGAAGCGATTTTTAGCGCAAGTCATTGAAGCTCGATTAGAAGAGATACTTCTTTTTGTCGCAAAAGAGATCGAAAAAGCACAGTTGCTTCGTCGGCTGTATGGTGGGGTCTATCTCGCCGGGGGGGGCGCTCTCATGCGAGATATAGAAAGTTTGGTAGAATATGTTTTGGGCGAAAGAGCAGTCCGTGTTGATATTCGTCCTTTGTTAGGACGTGGGCTAATCGAGGGGGTTAATACACCTCAGATGGCTGGAGCCGTCGCTTTGTTGCACACTGTACCTATGCTGCGAGAATTCCTTCCTCCTTTGCCGCCCTCAGCGAGCGGTAAGAAACGCAAAGATGCATTTCCTGCCCCCTCTTCTAAGCCCTCAGGAAAGCTCCTTTCTAAGTTGCGTTCTATACTTGAAAATAATCTCAAAATATCACAGGATTTGATCGATTAGAGTATGCAAATAAAACACACATATCTATGAGCATCAGTTTTTCTCATGAACCTTTGCCTTCTATTATTACGGTACTCGGTGTGGGAGGGGCCGGATGCAATGCGGTGGCGAACATGTTTCGGCAGGGTATTCATGGGGTGGATTTTGTGGTATGTAATACCGATAGTCAAGTTTTGGGTATCAATCCAGTTCCTCGCCGGGTACTGATAGGTCAGAAACTAACGGGAGGGCTCGGGTGTGGAGCGGATCCCGAGCGAGGCAAGCAGGCTGCTCAGGAGAGCATAGATGAAATCCGCCAGCTTTTTCCTCCCCATGTTCGAATGGTATTTTTGACCGCTGGTTTGGGAGGGGGGACAGGAACAGGAGCGATGCCGATCATTGCCGAGCTGTGCCAGAGCTTGGGACTCCTGACGGTAGCAGTGGTCTCACTGCCTTTCAAGTACGAAGGAGAGCCCCGAAAAAGAAACGCTATGAAGGGTTTGACTGAGTTAGAAGCTCACGTGGACGCGCTGGTTGTCATCCACAATAATAACCTTCTTCGTGTAGCATCTAAGAGCATGCGGCAGAAAGAGGCTTTCTTGATGGCAGACCAGGTACTCTATAGGGCTGTTCGAGGGATTGCCGAGGTAGTTACCAAGCCAGGATATATCAATGTGGACTTCGCAGATGTGAGGACCGTTATGCAAAATGGTGGATACGCTCTCTTAGGTATGTCCACTCAAAGAGGAGAAAACAGGGCGCTTATGGCTGTGGAGGAAGCCTTGAGCTCCCCCCTCTTAGATGATGTAGATATTCGAGGGGCGAGGGGGCTTCTGGTGAATGTAACTGCTTCACCCGATACGCTTACTGTGCAAGAGACGGAGGAAATCATGAATCGTATTGCCGAAGCATTGGGTGAAGCCGATACCCATATCATCATGGGGCAAGTCTTTGATGAGCAGGCGGGGGAAGAGCTCAGCCTCACTCTTATCGCGACGGGGCTGGAGCGCCCTCCCTCCTTAGATACCGAGAAAACCCAGAAAGTAGAACGCAGGTTGCCTCTTTCCCCTCCTTCTCCCATCGAGATGGAGCTGCCTTTGGGGACATCTCCCAATCTCCCTTCCTCTCCTGCGGAGCCTTCTTTACCTCCCCCTTCATTGGAGGAACGGCTCCGTCAGTTAGATAAGGATCCTCGAGCTTTAGAAAGGGCTCGGACCTCTCCCGCCTATCAACGATACAAACCGCCTACCACCACGGGTCCCTCGATACCGCCTCTTTCTTCCACACGGATAGAGCCGGATGAACAAGGGGGAGGGATCGTTCTGCGTCGCCAAAATCCCCGACTCTACGATAACGCTGACTGACCTTTATGTCCCACGAATGGGTCCGATATGCAAAGTTCTGGCTCATTGCGATCGAAGCTCGGACAGAGCTGATTTTGGGCCGCTGGCTGTCCCGCCTCATTACCCTCCTGTGGGTAGGAATGGCGGTCTTTATAGCTACGCTCTTGTGTACCGCTGCACTAGTATTCTGGTTTGCTGAAAAGTGGGGCTGGGTCAGTGCTTTTCTTGTTGCTTCGGGGCTGTGGCTGGGAGGTGCTTTTTTGATCGGATGGGGCGCTCCTCGATGGCTTCGGAACCAGTTCGCTTATAGAGAGGCCCTCTATCGGTATCGGCTCGCAAGAGCGGGTATCCGCCTTATGGAGAGAGGAGGAAGGCAGTCAGTTATGGCATCTTTTCCCTCTTTATGGGGGCAATGGATTCTCCCTTTTGTCTGGCGTATGGGGAAGCGATGGCTGATGCGTAAGCTACGTCAATGGTGGAGTCATCTATGAGCGAGGTGCTTTCTGCTTGGAAGGAGACTGCTCCCCAACCGCTATGGCTAATCGATCCTGATAAGTTATCTCCTGACCAGTACTATGCGGCAGCAGAGGCCTATCTCGAAGCAGGAGGACGCTGGGCCTTAGTAGGAGGTAGCTTTCTCGCAAAGGCAGATTTACACCTATGGTGCGAGACTGTGCGTTCTCAAGTGCCACTTCCGTTGGTCCTTTTTCCTGGAAGTGTGAATCAGCTGAGCACGGCGGTCGATGCCGTATTGTTTCTTTTTCTTGCCAGTGGTCGCAACCCGCAGTACCTCATCGGTTCACAAGTGGAAGCGGCACCTCTCCTACGACGTTGGGGAGGAGAGGTGATACCTACCACCTATATCTTGATAGGAGATGTGCCTCCTCTGCGGACGGTGCACTACATTACTCAGACATGGCCCATCCCCTCTGATAAGCCAGAACTGGTTCAAGCCACAGCTTTAGCGGGGCTTTACCTTGGGCAGCAGGTCATATACTTAGATGGAGGAAGTGGAGCCCCCCGTCCCTGTCCGCCAGAAGCAGTATCTGCCGTACGAGCTATATCTACCTGCCCTATTTTGGTAGGAGGAGGGATACAATCACCTGAAGCAGCTGAGGCTCTTTTCCATGCCGGTGCTACATTCGTGGTCATCGGTACAGCCGCCGAAAAAACTCTTTTTTCAAGGAGAACCTGGGAAGAGTATTTTCTATTATGCACTCGGTAGCACTTTTCCTATATACCCTCTTAGGAGGGATAAACTTCGAGGAAGGAGAATGGACACTGGTCGGTGTAAGTGTACCTAACTATGCTCCTCATCCCCTTCAGCAGCGATTTTCCGCTTTTCTGGTCCAGGATAAAAACATACTGAAGCAAATGCAGACTCTTTGGGAGGGTTCTTCTTTTTATGAGGATTACTGTGATTATCATTATGTGCTCAAGCTCTATGAGGGGCGTCGCCTACGAAAGACTTTCAAGGTAAACCTTCGTTGTGGATACATTACAGAGGGGGTTTTTTCATATACATTCTCTTCGGAGTGGTTAGAGCGGTTCTCTGCTGCTTTTCGCCCTGTGATGTGGTCGCGAGTGTGGTTTCAGCGAAATGAGAGTTTGAAGCCGGCTGTGTCTGCTTTGTTGGAGGCTCCAGAAGTATTCTTTTATGAGGAGCCTGAACCCTATCTTTTCGGGGGGCGTTGCATTATTGCTGTAGATAGCGTTCACTGGCGGGTAGATAGAGACTCCTTATATCGGCAAGTCTGTTATCAAGTTATACAAGCTTTTCCCCCCCAGCGGGTTTTTGTTCGGCCCTATTTCTTTTTTTTGGATGACCGTTCATTGCTGCACTTTCGATTTGAGGTGTTTTGTGATAGAGAGGATTTCGAGCGGTATGGGAGGAAGTTACCCCTCACTGTAGGTTGGCAGCCGCACATCCAACCAGGAGAAGCCAAGCGGCTCATCCTGGTCGGAGTAAACCGAGAGAAGTTTTTCGCATACGTACGTGCGTGGCAGAAGCGGCATGGAGCTACGAGCGAGATACCTGATTGAGCAGAAGGAGTGCGGTGAGACTCAAAAATGCCGTCAGTAAGATTACACTATATCCCAGTTTTAGTGCCAGTAACTGTTCTAATCCGATTGCTATCAGAATAGAAGCGAGTATAACCGCTGGAATGAATCTGAATATGGGTTTGGGCCTCTGAACCAGACGAGAGAAAAGAAAAAGTCCGAGGAGAGGGCCATAGGTATAGCCCGATATCGTCAGGAAAGTGCTTAGGATCGGTCCTTCTCGAGGTAAAAACGCATAAAGCCCCAGTAAGAGCCAAAAAAAGAGAGACCAGCCTATCATAAGCAGATTTTTCATAGCAGGAGTCTCGAATCGAGGGGGAAGGAGATTTCGCAGGGTTACGGTAGTCAGTGCGGTAATCGTACCATCTGCACTGGACAAAGCTGCAGCCGTTACTCCCAAGACAAATGGGATTTGAAGGGATACTCCTACGTGTTGAGCCACTGTAGTGAAGGCTTCGTCAGGTCGAGGAAAAGAAAGCCCTACATAGGAAAGATAAGCCCAGAGGGTACTGCCTAAAAGAAGAAAAAGAAAGTTTACGGGGAAAAGAAGGGCTCCATACACAAGCAGATTTTTCTGTGCCTCTCGCAAGGTGGGTAGGCTTAGGTTCTTTTGCATTTGGTCCTGGTCGAGGCCCGTCATCGAGAGGGCTATCAAGGCTCCCGCCGTAAGGTCTTTTATCCAGAAATGGGGACTGTCAGGTTTGAAATCAATAAAATGAGGGATGTGAAAGCAACTTTCTATGGGTACCTGCCATAACTCGTAAGCTGTGACGGCGGCAGCGATGAGGAAAACTGTCGTTTGGAAAAAATCCGTGTAAATCAGAGCAGCTATCCCACTCCGAGCGGCATATAAGAGGATGAGTGCGAGGGATACTGCAGACAGGAGGGGGAAAGGCAAAGCAGGAAAGAACTGTTGAAGGGCCCATAAGGCTAAAAACAACCGAAGACTACTTCCGATACCTCGGGAGATCAAAAATAGCCCTGTCGCTGTTTTCTCTGCGGAAGTCCCCAGGCGGTATCGGAAGTATTCATAGATGGAGGCCCGAGCGTGTCGGTAATACAGGGGTAGGAGAACGTAGGCTATCCCCACATACCCGAGGAAATAGCCCCCAACCACTTGCATGTAAGTCCAACCATCTCGCTGCACACTACCTGGCAAAGAAATAAAAGTAAGACCTGAGAGCGCAGTCCCGATCATTCCATAGCTAACCCACAACCAGTGACCTCGCCGGCGGGCTACGTAGAAAGTGTCGAGGCCTTTATCGCTTATCCGTCGCCCGGCAAAGTACGAGATAAGCCAGAGCGCAGCGATATACGCTAGCGCCAGCCAACCCACTTCAGTAGATAAGCTGGCTCATACCTAACCCCACTAGCTCGACTTTATTGGTTACAGCTTGAAGAAAAAGAATCGCATCAATAATCTGCTTTTTGTCCGCATAAGGCGTGATGGTGGAGAGAGTGCTCTCGACTGTTTTGATGTATTCACGTAGAGCATCTTCCAGAGCCTTCATGGCCTTGTCATTGGTGGGAACAGAAGGAATCTTGAGGTCATTCGGGCCTTTCGGATCCAGCTTTGCGAAAGGCAGATATTGCAGGATTCGGTAAAGGCGGGTGAGCTTCGCAGTGTAGATGCGGGTCAGCTCGATCTTATCCATTTTCTCCAAGTCACCTAAAGAGTAGATAATCGTCGCCCCCCCTGGCAGTTGCACAGCTGGATTTCCTGAAGCTTCAGGAGAAGTATCCTGTGCGTGGAGAGAATAAAACCACAAAGGAGCGAGGATAAGAATATGAATCCGTCTTATCTGCATAGCGTATTCAGTTTTTATTTTGTTGGATGCTATTCTTTTTGCGGAGATATTCTTGCGCTTTAGACTCCATCCCCAGATAGGTCGTTACTTGAATGAGACTTTGGATAAGAGAGAGATCTTGGGGGAGCTTTTCGTGCGCCTTCTCTAAATGAGGTAATGCCAGACGAAAATACTCCTGCATTTGCGCGAAATACTTTTGCTGAAGTTTTTCGTCTCGAGTCTCGTTATACTTAGCGCTGAGCTCGGCCGCTTGATTTACATAATAAGCCCCGAGGTTGTACAAAGCATTTACATTTTCTGGATTTAGCTCTAAGACTTTCTTGTAATAAGTCGCTGCAGAGTCGGGGTGAGTTTTTTCCCACAGTTGAGCGTAGATTAAGAGGTAGGTTTCGTTTTTGGGATCTCGAGCGATCTCTTGTCGGAAACGTTCGAGTGCTTTATCCCGAAAACCTGGGTTTTGCAGATATAGGTTGAGTTCAGAGCGGCGGATATTTTCGTCTGTCGGAAACTTTGAGCGTCCTTCATTCGCTACCTCCAGAGCTTGCTCTACCTTGCCCTGTCCTCCGTAGGCTGCTATGAGACCCGAGTAGACAAAGGGAAGGGTGGGATCATTTGCAATGGGCTTTTGTGAGGCCATTTTCCGGGCGCGTTCTAAATCTGTCACAGCGGCCGAAGTGTCTTTCAGCTGGAGATGAACCAGACCGCGAAGGGCGTAGGGAGGATAAAATTCTTTTTGCCCCAGGAGCTCGTACAGTTCTAACGCCCAGGTAAGGTGCTCCCGAGCTTCGGGGAGTTTTTCTTTCTGAAAGAGCTCAAACCCTTTTAGATAAAGTACACTGGCGGCTTGAGCTGCTACTAACTTGATGTCGTTTTCATAGTCCTTTGTGGCATCGTATTGGCGAGCTTTTCGGATAGCCAGTACGACTTCTTCCAGTAGGTTGGGGTATTTGCTAAGGGTCGCCTGCGGGTCTTTGCTACCCAGCAGAAGTCCCATGTAAGCCTTGGCTTGGAGGGTATATCCCTTGGCCATGTCTTTCGGCTTGAGAAGCTCTGGAGAAGCAAAAGCTTGTTGCAGGAAACTGAGCGCTTTCTCGAATTCTCCGTCCTGGACAGCCAAAGCAGCGGAAGTAATTTTACTTTTTTGTGCCCATCCGAGGGAGAGCGAGAGGATAAGTATCCAGCTTCGCATGTCGCAAACATACAGAAAAAGGTAGGCGGTGCGGAAGCCCTATCTTTGTCCTATGCGATATCTCTGGTTAGGAGGGGCGCTTCTCTATGCTCAGAGTCTCTCAGAGGCGGAGCAGGCCTTGACTCGAGAGAACTACGATAGGGCGCTGCTTTTGACACAACAGATTCTTTCTGCGAAACCCAAAGAGCTCTATGCCTACTATCTACAAGGGCAAGCTTATTTAGGCCAGTTTCGCCAGACAGACGAGGAAGAAGGTCGCCGCTCTCTCTTGCTTCGTCAAGCTCGGGAAGCTTTTTCCGCAGCGCTGGGTAAGAATCCCAAATATCCT
Organism: Bacteroidia bacterium; assembly: GCA_026413325.1. Classification (GTDB taxonomy): domain Bacteria; phylum Bacteroidota; class Bacteroidia; order SpSt-205; family SpSt-205; genus SpSt-205. The sequence continues at coordinate 39,797 of JANZYW010000009.1, forward strand.
TTTGCCCATATTGGCTTAGCGGAAGTAGAGATTTTGGAGAAAAATACAGAAGCAGCGAAAGGAGCTCTATCTAAAGCTGAAGAGTACGGGGCTTCTGACGTGAAAGCCTTGGTGGAAGCCGCCAGAGTATATGCGCTGCTGGGTGGAAAGCTGGGCATCGATAAGGCGACCCTTCTTCTCTCTAAAGCTAAAACAAAAGACCCTACCAACCCATCTATCTTACGTGGGTTGGGTGATTTGTGGTATCAGCAAGGCGTGTTAGAACTTGCTATTGATAACTACCAGCAAGCAACGACCGCCGAGCCCAACAATCCAGAAAACAGCTATAAGTTGGGCCTCGCTTATATGAAGGCAAAATCCTATCGGGAGGCAGGTGAGTCTTTTCGAAAGGCCATAGAAATCGACGCTTCTTTTGCTCCGGCATACAGGGAGCTGGGAGAGATTTACTACCTGGTTCAGAAATATCCGCAAGCGAAAGAGAATTATCAAAAATATGTGATGCTCAAGCCCGAGCTGCCTGCCAGAGTACGCTATGCTACTTTCCTCTACTTGAGCAAGGACTACAAGGCCGCGATCCAAGAGATACGGACCGTTCTCAAGGATACCTTCAGTCTCACTCTTCAACGCCTTCTGGGGTACTCTCTAATCGAAGATGGCCAATATGAAGAGGGATTGAAGCAGTTGGCTTTGTACTTTGAAAGACAAAACCCCGACAAGGTCATCGCGAAGGATTATAGCTTTTATGCGAAAGCATTAGACAAGTCCGGAAAAGATTCTTTGGCTGTCCTATTTTACAAGAAGGCTATTGACAAGGATCCTTCTCTGGCGACAGAACTCTATCCGGAGATGGCCAATGCGCTCAACAGCCTGGGTCGATATAGAGAATCAGCTGAAGCCTTAGAAAAAGCGATAGAAAAAAATCCATCCCTTAATTTATACTATTCACTGGGGCGGATTTACTATAAGCTGGGCCAGTCAGAGCGAGATACTACTTATTACCATAAAGCCATTCGGGCTTTTTCCCATGTACAAGAGAAAAAGCCTGACCTTGTTCCTGTTTATACGGAGCTGGGTCGGTGTGCGGCGATGTTAGACCCAGAGAGCACCCAAGGCCGCGCAAAACCGCACTATGAAAAAGTGATTGAACTTGCCTCTTCTGACCCAGTAAAATATAAATCTGACCTCATAGAAGCCTATTCTTATTTAGGTTACTATTACTATACCAAGGAGGAGTTCCCGAAATCTTATGATGCCTATCTCAAGCTAAAAGAACTGGATCCGCAGAATGCCCAGGCGGCGCAAGCGCTCCCCTATTTGGAAAATGTGTTGAAACGCAAATAGCTATGTGGCTCTATGCCGTACAGGTACAGATAGAAGCAGAGATTGCAGAGGCTTGGCATAACTGGATGGTTTATGCACATATTCCTGATGTACTAAAGACTGGCTGGTTTCGAGGGCATCGGTTTGGAGAGGTGGTAGATCCGTCTCCTCCCCCGGGTTATCGTACTTTTCTTGTCTTGTATGAGGCCGCAGATGAAGTAGCGCTTCGTTCGTATTTGGAACGGGAAGCCCCGCGTTTGCGGGCAGCCTATCCTCCAGAGTTCCAGGGCCGCTTCCGGGCGGAGCGATGGGTATGGCGGATGGGATAGAGCCGGTCGTAATCATCGGGGCAGGGCCGGCTGGTATAGCTTGTGCTTGGCGTTTGGCCCAACTGGGTTTTTCGCCGGTTATCCTCGAGAAAGAATCATTTCCACGGGATAAGGTATGCGGAGATGCCCTCAGTGGAAAAGTTGTATCTCTCCTACAGAAGTTGGGAGGAGAGGAGCTGGTACGTGACTTAGCTGACCAGCCCTTTGCTTATGCGGCTTGCGCATTGGATTTCTTCGATGAAAAGGGGCGCTCTGTGCGGCTCTCTTTCCCTCCGAAGGGGAATATCCCTCAAGGCTTCGTGGCACCTCGAAAGGAGTGGGATGCTTGGCTTGCCTCTCGGCTACCTCCTCAAGTGCGAATGTGGACTGGCGTGCGGGTTCGGGGGGTGGAGCTGACGAAAAGAGGGTGGGAGATAGTAGGGGAGGGTATGCCTCCCATCTATGCCCGTTTCGTGGTGGGGGCAGATGGCGTAACTTCTCGAGTAGCGCCTTGGGTATGGCGGTTTCGTGGGCTCTCTCGTCCTCCTGTCTATCCTGCAGTGCGGGCTTATGTAGCGGGAAATAGTTTGGATGGGCTGCACCTGTATTTTCGTCAGCCGTATTTGCCAGGGTATTTCTGGGTATTTCCCCTGCGTGGTGATAAGCTCAATGTGGGCATAGGACTGCCTGATTGGGCCGTTCGGAAGCGTGGTCTTTCTCTTCGCCAGCAGCTCCGGAGGGAGTGTTCTGAAGTTGTGGAAGTGCAAGGACATGGCATACCGGTCTCGCTTTCAGAGCGCCCTCTGACGGGTCCTGGGTGTGCCCTGGTTGGGGATGCGGCTGCTCTCACGGATCCTTTTACGGGAGAGGGGATTGGGAATGCCCTGCTGAGTGGGATCCGGCTTGCTGAGGCTTTAGCTCGAGTCTCCCCTAAGGATTGGGTGCAGGTGGATTGGGAGCGTCTTTATACCCGTCCTCTCTACCGAGAGCTACGACGGGAGCTCCAGATGACGCGTCTTTTACACCGATTGGCTCGCTTTCCTGGGGTTGTCAATGCCATGATCGGCTTTCTGCATCGGTATCCTTCCTGGGCTGTTCCCTTTCTTCGGTGGTACGGGGCGCTATAAGGAGAAGGTGGAGGCTTTCTTTGTTAGGTGTGCGTATTTTTTAGGGGTGGGCGGCAGCCACCACAGGTGGCTGCCACCCACCCCCTCTTCTCATGAAGCAAAAGAGGGCGACTACTTGGTATCCCTCTCAGGTCGCCTTATCCGAGAGCTGCTAATAAGAAAGAAAAAGGGGCCTTCTATAGAAGGCCCCTGTAGCACGTGTCTCTGGTCTGACTGGACTTAGAAGTCCATGTCTCCCCCACCTGGGCGAGCCGGTGCTTTTTCTTCTTCGGGTTCCTCTACTACCACGCACTCAGTGGTGAGCAAGAGGGAGGCAATAGAAGCGGCATTTTCAAGGGCAGTCCGAGCCACTTTGGTCGGGTCGACGACACCATTTGCGGTGAGGTTTTCAAACTCTTCTGTTCGAGCATTCCAACCGAAGTCGTCCTTTCCTTCTCGGACTTTTTCCACGATGATGGCCCCTTCTTTGCCTGCGTTATAGGCGATTTGACGGAGGGGTTCTTCCAAGGCTCGACGAATGATGTCTACACCGATGCCCGTGTCGCCTTTTAAGAGCTTGTCATTGATTCCACCTTTCCCTGGCAGAAGGGCAGGGATGCAGCGTAGGTAAGCGACCCCACCGCCTGGTACGATACCTTCTTCTACGGCTGCGCGAGTGGCGTGGAGGGCATCTTCTACTCGGGCTTTCTTTTCTTTCATGGCTACTTCTGTGGCAGCCCCTACATACAGTACGGCTACGCCGCCGGAGAGCTTGGCCAGTCGTTCTTGGAGTTTTTCCCGATCGTAGTCGGAGGTAGTAGTCTCGATTTGAGCCTTGATCTGGTTGATGCGGGCTTTGATTTTTTCTGGATCGCCTTGGCCCCCGACGATGGTGGTATTATCCTTGTCTACAGTTATTTTCTTAGCCTTACCGAGGTATTCCAGGGAGGCGTGCTCCAGCTTATATCCCTGCTCTTCGGAGATGACCGTACCTCCAGTCAAGATAGCGATGTCCTCCAGCATGGCTTTCCTGCGATCGCCGAAGCCGGGAGCCTTTACAGCTACGACTCGCAGCGTGCCGCGCAGCTTATTTACGACGAGGGTAGCGAGAGCCTCTCCCTCCACATCCTCGGCGATGATGAGTAGGGGCTTGTTGATTCGCACAGCTTGCTCAAGGATGGGGAGAAGGTCCTTCATGCTGGAGATCTTCTTGTCATGGATGAGGATGAGGGCATCTTCCAACTCAGCCACCATTTTATCTGCATTGGTGACGAAGTAAGGAGAAATGTACCCTCGGTCAAACTGCATCCCCTCCACGACCTCCAGATATGTTTCGATATTTCGGGATTCTTCGACAGTGATGACGCCGTCTTTCCCGACTTTGTCCATTGCATCGGCGATTAGCTTGCCGATTTCTTCATCTCCGTTGGCTGAAAGGGTGGCCACTTGGGCGATTTCTTTTGAGCTGGTGATGGGGCGGCTGATTTTCTTGAGCTCTTCTACCACTACTTTCACGGCTTCGTCGATCCCTCGTTTGATTTCCATCGGGTTGGCTCCCGCCGTTACATTCTTGAGCCCTTCTCGGAAGATGGCCTGGGCCAGTACGGTAGCTGTAGTGGTCCCATCTCCTGCTACATCGGCCGTCTTGGAGGCTACTTCCTTCACCATTTGTGCCCCCAGATTTTCCAGAGGATCTTTGAGGGTGATTTCCTTGGCGACAGTGACTCCGTCTTTAGTCACTTGAGGAGCACCAAACTTTTTCTCGATCGCTACGTTTCGGCCTCTGGGGCCCAAGGTTACTTTCACGGCATTAGCCAACGCATCTACGCCCGCCAGTAGCTTAGCACGGGCTTCCGCATTGTACCGAATGATTTTTCCTGTTGCCATAGTCCTTTTGATTTTAGGTTAGCTTAGAATAGCGTAGATATCTGATTCTCGCATGATGAGATACTCTTTCCCGTCGATGGAGATTTCGGTGCCCGCATACTTTCCGTAGAGGACTTGATCTCCGACTTTGACCGTGAGAGGTTCATCCTTCTTGCCGGGACCGGTAGCCACGACGGTTCCTTTCTGCGGTTTCTCTTTGGCGGTATCTGGAATGATGATACCGGAAGCAGTTTTTTCCTCGGCAGGTGCCGGTTCTACTACGACCCGATCTGCTAAAGGTTTGATCTTTACCGACATAGTCGTTCTCTGTTTGGATTTGGCGAGAGAGAGGGCAAGCCATGTGCCAATCTCGGATCTCATGAGAATATGTCACATCAATCTGTCATGCTGACAAGCTGACCAGAAAGTCTTGACAGAGGAGAGTCGGAGGGGCCTCTTGGAAAATGCCTGGATCTCACCTGCAGCTAAGGATAGGGGCTAAGAAGTCTAAAAGGAGGAGCAGGGAATCGACGAGCTTCGGCCCCCCATCTTTTACCTCACCTGCTTGAGACGGTCGAGAAGGTGACTGAATAGAGTATTAGACAGTAAGTAGATTTGAGGTGTAGTCGAGGGTGTGGGAACGGGTAGTAGGAGACTTTTCAGCTCTTATCTTTGTGTACGTGATTCTTTCAGAATCTCTGCGGTGCCCTTCGTGTGGAGCTCCAGTTCGTATTGAGCACCCGAGGGTTCGTATGTGTGTATGCAGCTATTGTGGGAGTGTATTGTGGTTCCGAGGGAGTCATCTTTCAGATACTGGCCAGCGGGCCACGCTTCTGGAGTATCCTTCCATTTTGCGGATAGGCGTGCAGGCGGAGCTGGATGGGATTTCTTTTCGTGTCATGGGAGTGCTGCAATATGCATATCGCCATGGCGTATGGGAGGAATGGCTGTTGTTGACGCCGGAAGGACGTATATACTGGCTGGAAGAAGACGAAGGAGAACTTACTCTCTTCCGCAAGGAGCATTTGGTTGCCCCTATTCCTCCTTATCCCGAGATTAGGGTAGGAGATAGTCTTTCTGTGAATGGATTATCATTTTTTGTCGTAGAGAAGCGGAGAGCGATCATCCAAGGTGCCGCAGGGCAGCTTACCTTCACAGTCACACCGGGGACAGAGATCGCTTTCGTAGATGGGACAGCGAGAGATGAAGTGTGTTCTATAGAGTTTTATCCAGAAGAGATAGAGCTTTGCAGAGGAAAGGTATTCTCCATAGATAAGCTTCATATTCTTTCCTCCAATGGCTGAAGAGGGTCGAAATCGGTCTTTTCGGACAGCTTTCATAGGGTTCTTGTTGGCCCTGCTTTTCTACGGAGTAGTTGTAATCTTGTCCGCTTGGGGAGAGTCTTTTCCTAATTTATCCTCTGTGGCGCAGGCTGGAGCGAAGCCAGTACGACAGCAGGGGTCATCCCTCTTGCGTTCTACAAGGGGAAAATAAGTCTATTTTTGCTAACATGGCATTCTCCTTTTTATACCCTCTACAGGTAAACGCTTCTGCAGCTCGTTTGCTTAGTTGGGAAGAAATCGTAGCTACCTTTCTGTACGGGCTTATTGGCATCTTCCTCATGCTTCTGGGATATAAGCTATTTGACTGGATGACCCCCTTCAGCCTTTCTAAGCAGCTCTTGGAAGAAGAAAACATAGCGGTGGCGATCGTCGTTGCGGCGATCCTTATCGGGATCGCGCTCATTGTGATGCGCGTCATGGCATGACAGAAGGGAGCGTCCAGGCTGTAACCTGCCCTTCTTGCGGAGCGTCTGTTTCTCTTAGGGGAGAGGGGAAGAATCCTCTTTGGGTGTGTTCAGCTTGTAAGACCTTGGTTGATGTTTCCAGGGAGCCTTTCAGAGCGTTATCTCGAGCGGTTGAGCCTCCTACGGAGCTCCCTCCGAGCCCTCTTCAGGTGGGACAGGTTTTTTACTATCACGCACATAAGTATGAAATCGTCGGACGGGTTGTGTACAAAAGCGCTGATGGGTACCTATGGCAAGAATGGTATCTGTTCTCCCCGAAAGCCAAGCCCCTTTGGCTCTCTGAGGCGGAAGGGGAATATTACCTTTTTCGGGGGGTATCTCCTCCAGAACAGTTTTCTTTATCGCAGGTACGACAGACAGGGCGCTTTCTTTCTCCTGCTGGTACTCTTCTCTACATGGAGGAGGAAGGACAGGCAACCCCCGTCTATTTTGAAGGAGAGCTTCCTTTTCTTCCGAATACAGAGTCTTTTTTTCATTATTTAGATTTGTATACCGAAGATGGGAAAGTGGGCTATTCTGTGATATGGGATGAGGAGGAGATAGAGTTTTACAAAGGGCATATTTTCCAGTTACCCCCTTCATTACAAACCTCTAAGGGTAGAAAGCGTACCTTTCCTAAAAAATCGAGTTGGGTAGGAGTGGTTACGTACATGACCGGTTTCTATGTGGTCGTCGCGCTGGTCGGACTCATTTGGGTACGTCACTGGCCCCAAAATACGAGAGGAATCCAGGTGGTGGCGCCGCTGCCTGCCTCTCCTCCGTTTCGAGTGGAGAGACGGGATACGCTCGTGATCCACTCTCCGTGGAAGGTTTATGCTGTAAAAGCACGGATAGCTCCGTTGGTAGGCGCATTGGAGGACAGAGGCGACCTCTCCGTGCGCCTGTTTCGCTTCCCAAGCGAGGAAGTGTTGTTAGAAGGAACAGCTGAGCTTACATACGAGAGAGACTGCGATGAAGATGGCTGTTCCACAGTAGAGGTAGATTCGTGGGAGGGGGAGCTCCGCCTTGCAGCTAAGGATACCTTTATCGTGGAAGTAGAAGCAGAGCTCCACCCCGAAGCCGTTACCTCTGAGACTCGCCTGGAGGTATACCATGATTTTTTCCCCCTCAGCCCACAACGTCTGCTCGGCTTCAGTGTGGGAGGTTTTTTTCTTCTGGTAGGGATCATGATAGTTTCTGTGTTTTTTCCTTGAACGGTACCTATCGGTAGGAAAAGCAAGATATAGGGGGTGATAGGTGTCCAGCGGATAGCTTAGAGAAATGGGGGCCCTTCTCTTCTGACTGGGAGCGTTTTACTTTTAGTTTGTGCGGGGTATGAGAGAAGTAGAACGATTCAAGCCTTTTTTTCTACTTGTCAGCATATTCTTCATAGCTACCTGTGGTATATTCTACGAGCTGCTGCTAAGTGCGCTGAGTTCGTATTTGGTGGGGGATACGGTGCTTCATTTCTCGCTTGTGATAGGATTTTTCCTTTCTGCGATGGGCTTAGGGGCTTTCTTATCCAGACAGATTCAACGGAGGCTGCTCCAGAGCTTTGTCATGATAGAGCTGGTTATCGCCGGGGTAGGAGGATGGAGTGGGGTGGCGCTTTTTGGGGGCTATCTTTTTTTCTCCAATCTTCTCCCCCTTCTTTTGGGGCTGGTCGTGCTCTTAGGCACCCTTATAGGGATGGAGCTTCCCCTCCTACTTCGGATTTTTGAAAGTTTTGGTCCGCTGCGATTGACGGTATCGGCGGTGCTCACCGCAGATTACATCGGGGCTCTCTTTGCTTCCCTTCTCTTTCCTCTCTTTTTCCTACCCGAAATGGGTTTTATTCAGTCCTCCTTTTTTTTCGGAGGGGTTAATGCACTCGTAGCGCTGGTGAATCTCTACCTTTTCGCCTCGGAGATAGCGGTGGTTTGGCTAAAGCCAGTAGCGTGGGGTGTCACATGCATGCTTTTGGTTATGATTCCTTTTTCTTCGGCTTTCACGGGGCAATTCGATAAAATGCTCTATGAAGACGAGATCATTTTTTCTCGTCAATCGTCGTATCAACGTATCGTGCTGACCCGGCACAAGGAACGCGTGAACCTGTATCTAAATGGAAATCTTCAGTTCTCTTCAGTAGATGAATACCGCTATCATGAAGTTTTAGTGCATCCTGCGATGGGATTACTTTTGAATCGACAAAAGGTACTTATTGGGGGAGGGGGAGATGGCTTGGCTTTACGAGAGATACTCAAATACCCAGAGGTAGAACGGGTAGTTCTGGTGGAGTTGGACAGTGCAGTCGTCACGTTGGCACGCGATAATCCAGTGATGCGTCAGCTCAACCGAGCGGCCTTTCTTGATCCGCGAGTCGAGGTAGTTATACAAGATGCCAAGAGATATATCCGTGAATCGAGCGAGCTATTTAATCTGATTGTTTTAGACTTCCCTGACCCCAGTACAGTGGAGCTGGCTCAACTATTTACCAAGACACTGTATATGCAGCTGAGATATCTGCTGGCTCATGATGGGCTCCTTGTCGTTCAGGCAACTTCTCCCTACTACACTCCTCGGGCATTCTGGTGTATAGAAGAGACTCTAAGAGAGGCAGGATATTACACCCTACCCCTTCACGTGTATGTACCTTCCTTTGGAGAATGGGGATTTATCGTAGCGAGTCCTTATACAAGGCAGTCATGGAAGAGGTTGCGGAAGGAAATGGTGCAGACAAAGTTCTACCGTCCTGACCGTATCTATAGCTTGAGCGATTTCCCTGGCGACCTTTTGCCTTCGGAGAAGGTTGAAGCCAACACGCTCGAGACTTTACAGTTGCTGCACTACTACCGTGAGGATTGGAAGGCTTGGGAGTAGTTTGTTCGGCTCACACCAGCTCATACCGCCGCAGTATCTCTGCCAGGTCGGGATGGGTGCGGGCGTACTCTCGCAGGGAATGCACTAAAGGATGGAGCTGAATCGCCTCCTTTCGCAGTTCGCTCACCTCTTTCTTCACAGGCTCTAGCGCCTTCTTCCTATCCCAGAGACTGAACCCTATTGGTCCTCTAGTCAGGGCTACAAGACTACCCATCAAGCTAAGCAGAGCATAAAACTGGGCATCGGAACGGCTTTCCCTATCTGCCGGTGTATAAGGCACAGGCTAGTTTGCTGGATCCCTCTCCTAAACCTACCCCACTATGGGCGACATTATACCCCTTACGTCCCGCATCTTGCCTAAGATAACCCTTTGCCTTTGGCAAATGAGACTGGGAATTGTTACTCCGATTATCTCCTCTCTTTTAGCTCAGTCTCTTTTTACAGAGGGCGAACAGCCTCTTCCGGTAGGGAAAATACGCTCCAGCTCTTGTCCTCTATGACTCGCTTTTGCGCACGCAAGTGATCCCCAATACTGGACGTCTGCCAACTTACCTCAAGGGTGCCGAAGCGTGGGGCGGAGTCAATAAACCCACTGAAGCCCTTTCCTGGATAGCCTCTGCCGAGTCGCTGGCACTTCGGCTTGGGAATACCCTCTGCTATGCGCAGCTGCTAAGCTGGAAATCGGCTTACTATCGTCAGCGCCGAGCCTACACGGAGGCGGAAGTCGTACTGCAAGAGGGTTTTCACCTTGTAGAAGTCCAAGGGGCTCAGAGAAGTCGTGTTTATGCGCTGCTATGGAGACGTCGGGGGGGCATTAGACCGGAGAGAGTATGAGAAAGTGGAGGAACGCTTCCGCTGAGCGGCACAGGTTTTTGTAGGCGCTCAGGCTGGTAAAACATACAGATTATGCCAGCGTATGGCAGGGGTTAACATTTCCGCATCATGGGAAGGGTCACTATAGTGAGTCGGAGTCACTTTATCTGCGAGCGGCACCTACTCTTATCTCCAGCTTCAATGCCCGTCTCCCTGGTTTCTGACGAAATAGATCTCGGCTACTCAATTTCGGCTACTCTAACCCGCATCTTAGACAAAAGTGTTTGCATATTCGGAGGAGGTTTTTCCTAACTTTGTGTAATGCGAATACTGATTCACGCGGTTTGCTTCGCTACTCTTGTCTGGGCGCAGAATGTGGGCATAGGTACCTCTACGCCGTCTGAACGCCTCCACGTGGCAGGCAATCTCCGTTTAGACAATGCTTTTATGCCTGGAAATAATGCCGGAGCCGTGGGTAATATTCTCCTTTCGCAGGGGCCGGGTGTGGCCCCTACGTGGCTTCCCAATGGGGCTATAGGCTCTATTCTGATGATTGGTCCAGGTGGTACACCGATGTGGGCGCCGAATCCCATTTGCACCTCTCCCACCCTCAATCGCTTCATCAAGTTCACCTCTACCTCACCGACTACTGTGTGCAATACAACCCTCGCAGAAGAGGCAGCTGCCCCTAATCGTATTTGGAATGCCGACGGCGCAGGTGTTCCCTTGGCTACCGACAAGTTCTCAATGTATGCTGTGGGCGCTGCTTCTTGGGCTGTAAGTGGCTATTCTGCCATAGCTAATGGCGGTGGCGTTTATGGCCAAGCGACTGGGGCTAACGGCTATGGTATTTACGGAGCTTCTAATCAGCCAAGTGGAATCGGCGTAGTCGGGGTGAACGCAAATACAGCTGGCACAGCAGGCTATTTCGAGAATACCGCTGCACTTGGCACAGGAGGGGGAGATGGCGTAATCGGGTTTACTCATCAGTCGGGAGGGAATGGCGTATGGGCTATAACTGACCATGCAAATGGAATCGGTGCTCTGTGGGCTACTAACACAGCTGCAGCTGGCACGGGCATAGGTTCTGGAGCAGTTGTGCTCAGCCAGCAGCGAGGGGGAAGTGCGCTGGTAGCAAACATGAGGAACGATGGTTCACCTACTTTTACATATTTCCCTAATACAGTGATCACAGCTTATCACATGGGAGGTGTTTTTGGCGCTAATCCCCCTACTGGCATTATCGCACAGGTTGGCAGTGGGGATAACAACGCCCGAGCCATCCTGGGACAGCATACGAATACTACCACGAATGTAAATGCTTATGCAGTCTTTGGCATAATGGCTCGAGGCGCAAACTCTACGGGTCAAGCAGTAGCCGTTTGGGGTCAAAATGCTCAAAATGGAGCTGGAGACTGGGCAGTGTATAGTAATGGATGGTTCGGAGCTACATTTGGTAAAGGCTTCTTCATCGACCATCCTCTTGATCCAGAGAATAAATACCTTCTTCATGCCAAGGTGGAAGCTCCTGAACCCTATAACTTGTACAGAGGGGTAGTAACGACGGATGCCCACGGC